>CAVPGG010000264.1:0-39636 GCA_963703755.1 uncultured Pseudomonadota bacterium | reverse complement strand
GTTTTGGGAGAGAGATGATGGCGTGCGTAGGGACAAGGGGCGGTGCAGAGGGGATGCGGGGGCCTTGTGCTTGTCCTTGCTGGGAGTACAGAACCTCCACCAGGACAGGCACAAGGCCCCCTATACCTGTCCCCCAACAGGATTTCCACGTCCCCTCATCCCCCTGTCCCTACGCACGACCGAGAGGTTCCCACTTCTTTCTCGAAAAACCTACCTGTGTAAGGAAGAGGAGGGAGAGAGGTGGGGAACATCCGTAGGAGCGGGAGTGGGGTTATTGGTGAGAGTGAAAATCTTGCACATAGCGAAGACGAAGTCTTTCTGTTATGATTTGTGGATCAGTAGAGCCCGCTGTTTCTGAAGTGAGGAAATCTGCCACGGTGATTGGTCTGCCTACATTCAGGGAAAGAGTTCTTGGTTTCACAGTAAACCCTTTACTATAGAGCCATAATGTTCCGACTACCTGAAATTGCGTAAAATGACCAAATTGAAATGGGATAATTACGACTCTTTCTCTTGCTTCTTCTGGTAATAATTTTATCAGTTCTCCTACTCCTCGATACCATGCACTTGTTGTTGCTTTTTTCACTCCACCTGTCGGGAACACTGCCACGGCATAGCCATTCGCTAAGCACGATGCCGCATTCTTCAGAGCCGTCACATTTATCGCTTTCGCTTCTTTTTGCGTCGATAATTTGTTTGCATTGAATACGCGCATCCATATATCTCGATTGAAGATATTCAGCCTATTGCTGGCTAATGTTCCTGGTATGACTGGGAGGATATATCCTTCATGGTGTATATCTAACGCTTCGGCCAAACGTACAGAAAGAGCATAGGGTTTGCCAATAATCTTAATATCTTTTCTCCCTTCTTGCCCTAATGCAGCAAGAAGTAAAAAATATTCCAGTCCATTGCGATGGTCTCCAATCAACAGCGCTCCTTTTCCCGTGCTATTCCATGCCGAAGTATCTCCGTTTATGGTGATGGGGAGCTTTGCTAATCTGAGATACTCTGCAAACGCATAAGGAAGAGCCATTTCTGAAGTCATATCCTGTAACGCTTGAAGAAATTTTGGAACTCTTCTTGGTTTCACCTGGTCACCCATTCCTGTTTCCAGTTCGATGGCTAGACTCTGTTGATCTCATTTGAATACGTGCCGCCTTCGGCGGCGGGAAAGGGTGGGAATCTAGGGCGCAGCCCTATTACCTGTTATTACCTGCCCCCAGACGGGTGCGACAGGTGCAGTCAGGCTGCCGCCCCTTGCATCCCCGCTTTAGCTTTTTCACTTGAAGGGAAACAGAGTACTGAGCAGACGGCATGCAAGGAACTCACCCGCAAAGTGCTTTCTCCTTGATATTTGATGAAGGAGAGTGGTTCTATCAGGCATAAGTATAGGAAAATATTGCGTGCCTGTCAAACTCTGGCACGAGCCAGAGTGTCCGTCATTTTTTTGCGGAGGGGCTAGACAGGAAAAACCAAAGATGCGAAGATGGGTTCATCACCGAGAGGAAGATGAAGGATGAATAGAGCGACTTTGCACGTTGGCGGGATGGTCCGCACGTATAGTGTGCATCTCCCTGTTGCCTACACACCGGGGCGTGCGTATCCACTGGTGCTGGCTTTTCATGGCCGCGGAACGACGGCGAGCTGGATGGCTCGTCGGACGCATTTCAATCGCGTGGCAGACAAGCATCATTTTCTGGTGGTCTATCCCGATGGGTATAAGGAGCAGTGGGGTGATGGACGGGGCAATACGCCTTCGGAACGAGATGGAGTGGATGACGTCGCTTTTATCGCGACACTGATAGAGACGCTTCGCACACAACTGACTATCGATGCCCGGCGCATCTATGCCACAGGCATGTCCAATGGCGGCTTCTTTTCCTTCCGCCTGGGCTGCCTGCTGGCAGACAAAATCGCAGCGATTGCGCCGGTCGCGGCAACACTGCCTGCCAACCTGACCGCAGCACCTCCGGCAGGGCGGCCTGTGCCGCTGTTGCTGATCTATGGCACAAAGGATCGACGGGTACCCGCGAAAGGTGGGGTGCTGCGCATCGGCGGCCATATTCTCTCCACCACCGAAAGTGCCGCCTTCTGGGTCAGGCGCAACGGCTGCTCAGTTGGCAAACCCATCACCGAAAATTTGGAAGCTCGTGCGAACGATGGCACATGGGTGCAGCACACACGCTATCCCGGCTGTGAACCACAAGCCAGTGTAGAGCTCTATACCATTGTCAACGGTGGTCACGCCTGGCCGGGAGGCTTTCCATACCTGCCAGCCATGCTCATTGGTAAAACCTCGCGCAATCTCGACGCTAGTGCCGCCATCTGGGACTTCTTTGAGGCTATCCCATGCGTTGAAGCGCGGAGAGAGCAGCAATGACGCGGGTGAACCAGGCTCTGCTGGAAACCGGCATTTCTGATTGTGACACTTGTGACGGTTGTAGCAGTTGTGACAGTTGTATCAGTTGTATCACATGTGTCGTATGTATCGCTTGTGCGTTGGTGGCAATTCTCAAATGGGCTTCTGGCTATGATGACCATACATGTCTTTCTATCGGCAAAGTTGAGTTTTGCTTGAGGGTGCAGGAGGTTATAGACCCTCGTTTGGGCTTCCACCTCGAATGAAGGGTTGTCTCGCATCAGAGAAACGGATGAACAAGCATATGCTACCATTGCATGCTCACAGGCGGCTTTAATAAATGCGCGTAGTGCAGACGAAAGCCATTTCTCTCGTGGTCGCCGGGCCGTACGCCTGCCACTGCTAATGAGTGTTCAAAAAAGCGAACGATATCGGGCTGATGCCGGCTTTGGCCGAGCCCAGCAGCTGACGGCAAATGAATGTCGCAGTGCGCGACCACAACGCTCGGGCCGAGGCGGAGACCGGGGCAATCGATTCGATCCGCAGGCCCGTTGCGGGCAGGCCGGCGTGTTCCTCGGCCAGCAGGTCCACGAACTGCTCCGGGATCCGGACCAGCGCGAACACGCAGTCGTCCATGTCGGCGTCAAAGCGCTGATCGCTGGGGAGAAGGATGGCATCGCCGCGAGTGAAGTGCACCTGTTCCTTGGCCCGGGTGAAACTGCCGTGCCCGTTCAGGACAACCAGCCCGAGGAAGTCCTCGGCGGCTCGGTCATCACCTCGATGCGCGTCGCGCTCGCATCGAGCGCGTTCTCGACCAATTCCTTGACGACGCTCGCCGGCCGCTCGACCACCTCGCCGGCGGCGATGCGGTTGATCAGGGCGGCGTCGAGCTGGCGGATGGGCATGCGGTGGCGACTCGGAATCCAGGTCAAACTTATAGCAAGGCGCTTCCGCCTTTGCCCGCGTTCGCAGGCATGACGGCATCAGTCGCTGAATGGTCTCGCCCCGCGCAGCGCCTTGATGCCGCCGCGGCGCTTTTTCGACTCGAGGCGGCGCCGGCGCGATGCCTTGGTGGGCTTGGTCGGGCGGCGCGGCACCGGCCGCACGGCGGCGGCGCGGATCAGCTCGATGAGGCGGTCGAGCGCGTCGGCGCGGTTGCGCTCCTGGGTGCGGTGGCTTTGCGCGGTGATGACCAGCACGCCATCGCGCGTCAGCCGCCTGCCCGCGAGGCGCTCGAGCCGGGCACGCACCTCGTCGGTGAGCGAGGGCGAATGGCGCACGTCGAAGCGCAGCTGCACCGCGGTCGCGAGCTTGTTGACGTTCTGCCCGCCCGGGCCGGACGAGCGGATGAAGCTCTCGACAAGCTCGCTCTCGTCGAGCGCAATGTGATCGGTGACGCGGATCATGATGGTGTGACTGGCGGTATGATTCGATTGTATTCGCCCGCTGCCCGCTTGTCCCGATCTTTGGCGGACTGATGACCGACATACGCAAAATTTACGGCCGTAGCGCCCGGCGGCGCGTTGCGCCCGGCGTGTCGGCGCCCTAGTCTGCCCTCCCCTACCGTGCCGACGAACCATCATCCAGGGAGAATTTCATGAACCTTAAACTCGCGATTGCAATCGCACTGATCGCCGCCACGCCGGCGTTCGCGCAGGGCCAGATGGGCGGCCCGCAGGCGCCCAAGGCGCCGAAGCCGACCATCGCGCAAGTAAAGGCGGTTCTCGACGGGATCACCAGGGACAAGGCCAAGGTGGCGATCTATTGCCAGCTCAACAAGGTCAACCAGGAGATGGCCCAGGTCGACCAGAAGGACGAGAAGAAGATGAACGCGCTCGGCGAGCAGGCCGACGGGCTCATGCAGAAGCTCGGCCCCGACTACAGCAAGATCATGGACGGGCTCGACTTGGTCGACGAGAACTCGGCGGAAGGCAAGCAGTACGCCGCGCTGTTCGGGACCCTCGACAGCCAGTGCAAGTAGGATTGCGCCAACGCATGATCACCCATCCAAGGAGAATTTCATGAACCTCAAACTCGCCATTGCAATCTCGCTCGTCGCCGCCGCACCGGCTTTCGCGCAGGGTCAAATGGGCGGCCCGCAGGGCCCCAAGCCGCCGAAGCCGACCGAGGCGCAGGTCAAGAACGTCGTCGCCGCGATCGGCGCCGACAAGACCAAGCTCGCCACCTACTGCGCGCTCACCAAGCTCCAGCAGCAGATGGGAGGGCTCGACGAGAAGAAGCCCGCGGACATGAAGAAGATGGAAGCCCTCGGCACCCAGGCCGACGCGCAAGCCCAGAAGCTCGGTCCCGACTTCGGTAAAGTGATGGACGGCCTCGAGCAGGTCGACGAGAACTCGGCCGAGGGCAAGAAGCTCGCCGCGATCCTCGCCACGCTCAACAGCAAGTGCAAGTGACCCGCAAGTGACCGGGGCGCCGTTCCGCCACACATAGCGCGCGCCGCCGGCCGGTCGGCCGGCGGCAATGCGTTTCACGCCCCGCTCGCGAGGTACTTCTTCGCCAGCACCTTGCCCTCCTCGACGGCCGGCTGATCGAACGGATCGACGCCGATGAGGTGCGCGGCGACGATCGTCTCCAGCATGAAATGCGTCATCAGCTCGCCGAGGCTTGCCTCGTCGAGCCGGTCGAGGTGCACGGTGCGCACCGGGCAGCCGTTCCTGGCGAGCGTCTCGGCGGTGGCGCGCCCTTGGGCAGCGACGAGGTCGCCCATGGTCCTGCCGGCGAAATCGGGCTCGCCGGCAAGCGCTGCGAGCTTGGCGTCGATGCGTGGCCCGCGACCCGCGGCGGCGACCGTCACGACGGTGAAGAGCTTGTCGCGCGGCCCCGCGATGTAGAGCTGGAGCTGGCTGTGCTGGTCGACCGGGCCGAGCGCGCCAATCGGGGTCGTGCCCTTGCCGTCCTTGCCGAGGCTTTCCGCCCAGAGCTGCACATGCCAGCGCGTGAGGCGCTCGAGCCGGTCCGCATAGGCCATCAGCACCGCGATCGATTTGGCTCGCGTCTCGGCCAGCGCGACCGCGAGCGCCGCACCGACGCAGGCCGGCACCTCGGCGGGCGGCTTGCCGGCGAGCACGGGCGCGAACGCCGCCGCCGCGCCGGCACGCACCGCCGCGATGTCGAGCCCGGCGATCGCCGCCGGCAGCAGGCCCACATTGGTGAGCGCCGAGTAGCGGCCGCCCACGTTCGGGTCATGGTCGAGCACCGGCACGCCGGTGCCGAGGAGCTCGCGCAGGCCGTTGCGCCTGCCCGCGACGGGCTCGCTGATGCCGAGGAAGCTCGCGTCGAGCCGCTCGCCGAGGCCGGCCTCGCGCATGGCGGCGAGCGCCGCCGCGGTCTGCATCAGCGTCTCGCCGGTGCCGCCGGATTTGGAAATGGCGACGAAGCGGGTGGTCGCGAGCGGCGCGCGGGCGAGCAGCAGCGCGAAGCTGTCGGCGTCGAGGTTGTCCATGAAATGCAGCCGTGGGCCGCCCCGCAGGGCGCCGACCCCCGGCACCGCGTGGCCGGCGAGCTGCGCCAGCGTCTGCCCGCCGAGGCTCGATCCGCCGGTGCCGAGAAAGACGATGTCGGTCGCGCCTTGCGCCAGGCGTTCCGCCGCGGCGCGGATGCCGGCGATGTCGTCCGTCTTCTCGGGCAGCCGCAGCAGCGGCAGCTTGTGGTCGGCATGGCGCGCGCGCAGCCAGGCGAGCGCGCCGGCGCAACGCGCAAGCGCGTCGGCGAAGGCCTTGCCCTCGATCCCGTGGATACCGATGCGCTCGGCACGGGCGCCGTCGATCGATTGGACGATGGGCATCGCGGTCTCCGACGCATAAAAGCATGCCCGCTCCGATCGAAGCGGGCACGCTCGAATCTACCCGGATCGGCTGTTGAGGCCGACCCGCAAATCGACGATCAGTGAGATTTCAACAGCGCCGGAGGCCCGCTGGTTGCGGCGCCAGCGCCGGGCGTATCGCCCTTGGCCAGCTCCGGCTTCGACCGGCCGACCATGGTCACCAGCATGTTGCCGTCGAGCAGGCGCTTGGCAACGCGCTTGGCGGCCTCCGGCGTGACCGCGTCGATCAAGCCGTTGCGCTTGTCGATATAGTCGATGCCCATGTCCTCGACCTGCATGAGCACGAGCTGCGCGGCGATCTTCGTGGACGTGTCGAAGCGCAGCGGGAACGAGCCCTTGAGGAAAGACTTGGCTTTGGCGAGCTCGTCGTCGGTCGGGCCGGTTTCGGCGAGCCGATGGATCTCGTGCATGACGAGATCGAGCGTCTGGTCGGCGGCGTCGGCGCGCGTCGCCGTCGTGGTCATGAACAGCGAGGTGCGGGCGAGCGGCGCGATCGTCGAGTAGATCGAATAGACGAGCCCGCGCGATTCGCGCACCTCGTGATAGAGCCGCGACGACAGCATGCCGCCGCCGAGGATGTGGTTGACCACGAACGCCGGGATGAAGTCGGGATCCTTGCGCGCGATGCCCATGCCGCCGAGCAGCAGCACCGATTGCGGCACGTCGAGCTCGACCCTGAGCACGCGGCCGAGGCCCTGCGGGCTCGCGGCCGGCACCTCGCGCAGCGTCGCATGCGCCGGCAGAGCGCCGAACACCTTGTCGACCAGCGCGCCGGCGTCCGCCGGGCTGATATTGCCGACGATGCTGACCTTGAGATTGTCGCGCGCGAAGACGTTGCGCACATAGGCGCGCAGGTCGTCGGCCGTGATCTGCTTGACGCTGTCGGGCGTGCCACGCAGCGGGCGGCCATAGGGATGGCCCGCGAAGGCGGCCGCCCACCAGTGGTCGCTCGCGATGTTGGCCGGGGTCGTGCCTTCGCGGCGCAGGATCGCGTAGATCTCGCCGCGGATGCGCTCGACGTCGGGTGCATCGAAGCGCGGCGCGATCAGGCAGTCGCGCGCCAGCGCGAAGGCCTCGTCCTTGTTCTCGACCAGCGTGCGCAGCGAGCCGGAGAAATAGTCGCGCGTCGCCGTGAAGCTCAGCTCGATCGCCTTGCTTTCCAGCGTCTCATGAAAGGCGCGCGACGTAAGATTGCCCGATCCCTCGTCGATGGTGCCGGCGACGAAGCTCGCGATCCCCGGCTTGTCGTCGGAATCCTGGGCGGAGCCGCCGCGGAAGGCGAAATCCATGGCGATCAGCGGCACGGTCGGCTCCTGCACGAGCCAGACCTCGATTCCGCCCGGGCTCACGACGCGCTCGATCTGAGTCGCGCCGGCAGGCGCGGCGGCCGCGAGCAAGAGCGCAGCGCCGGCGAGCGCGCGCGCCGCGAACCGCGGCAAGGCATCAATCATGGTGGCCGTCACGAGTGTTTCTCCTGCGGAAGTTCCTTGACCAGGTAGCCGGTGACCGAGCGGCGGACGTCGAGCCAGGCGCGGGCGGCGTCGCGCACCTGATCGGCGGTCACGGAGCGGATGAGATCGGGCCAAGCCTGCACATCCGCGGCGGTCTGCCCGGTGGTGAGCGCGACGCCATACCAGCGCGCGAGCTGCGCCTGGTCGTCCTGTGCGTAGACCGCATCGGCGATCATGCGGGTCTTGGCGCGCTCGAGCTCCTCGGCGCCGACGTCGTTCTTGACGAGGTCGGCGAGCACGTCGTCGATCGCGTGCTCGACCTGGGGAAAGGTGACGCCGGGGTGCGGCATCGCGAAGATGCCGAAGCGCGTGTCGTCGAGCGCCGAGCCCTGGTAATAGCCGCCCGCATTGACGGCGAGGCGCTGGTCGACCACCAGCGCGCGATAGAGCCGGCCGGTCGAGCCGCGGCCCAGCACGTGGGCGAGCACCTCGAGCGCGGCGGCGTCCTTCTTCGACCTCGTGTAGGACGGAACCAGGTAGTTGCGCTGCAGGCTCGGCTGGGCAACGCGCGGGTCGGCGAGCATCACGGTGCGCGGCGCGACCTGCTGCGGCTCCTGCGGCCGCGCGCGCGGCGGCACCTCGGCGACGCGCGGCACCTTGGCGTAGGTCTTCGCGGCGAGCGCCCTGACCTCGTCGGCAGTCACGTCGCCGGCGATCACCACCACGGCGTTATTCGGCGTGTAGAAGCGATGATAGAACGCAAGCGCGTCGGCGCGGGTGAGCGTCTCGATCTCGTGGCGCCAGCCGATCACCGGCCGGCCATAGGGGTTGTTGAGATAGAGCGCGGCGGAAATCTGCTCGGCGAGGCGCGCATCGGGGCTGTTGGCGATGCGCATGTTGTACTCCTCGAGCACCACCTTGAGCTCGGAGATCACGTTGGCCTCGTTGAGCACCAGGCCGGTCATGCGGTCGGCCTCGAAGGTCATCATGGTCTCGAGGTGCTCGCGCGCGATGCGCTGGAAGAAGGCGGTGTAGTCCGACGTCGTGAAGGCATTCTCCTGGCCGCCCAGCGCCGCGATGGTCTTGGAGAATTTGCCTTCGGGATTCTGTGCGGTCCCCTTGAACATCAGGTGCTCGAGGAAATGCGCGAGGCCGGACTTGCCCGGCGTCTCGTCCGACGAGCCGACCTTGTACCAGATCATGTGGGTGACGACCGGCGTGCGATGGTCGGGCACGACCACGATCTCAAGCCCGTTCGCGAGCGTGAAGTCCGCGACCTCCGGACCGCCGACGGGCGCCGCCGACGCGAGCGGGGCAAAGCACAGGAAGCTCAGGAGAGCGAAGGCCGCCCGCCGCGTCGTCGCATGTATCGCCGTCATGGTGAATCGTGCCCTTTCGGGGTTGTGGCGCAAATTCGTGTTGCGCAGATCAGGAGCTGCGCGGCCAACCCGCCGCGTGGCGCAGAACGCTCAGTCGCAAGCGCTTAGAGGCAAAATTCAAGCCTGCGGTCTCGGCCGCTCAGTGTCCGCCGTTGTCGCCGCCGGCGGTGACGCGCTCTTCCTGCGTCATGGGCTTGGCCTTGCTCGAGTCCGCCCGCAGCCCGTACGGCTGGGCGGGCGACGGCGAGCGATAGCCGATCGGCGGGTCGGTCAGGCTCGCGCGCGGCGGCTCGGCCTCGAACGGCACGACCTCGTCCTTGTTGTTGCCGGTGAAGAAGGTCCTCATCTCGCCGAACAGGCCGCCCGTGTAACCGAGCTCGGACGGCTTGTACTGCCGCTCTGCCTCCTCGACGTTGTCGCCGGAGCGCTTGCGCAGAGCCTGGTCCTTGGCGGTCGCCGCGCCCTTGTTCAACTCGTTGGGCCGAAGCTGGCGGCCGAGGTCCTCCCACACGAAGGGGCGCGCGTTCTTCTTGCGCTTGGCCGAGGCTTCGCGGCGGCGCATCTCGTCCTGGTCCTTCGGCCACGCGGCGTTGCGCGCGGCGATGTCGGTGGTCTGCGGCGGCGGCAGGTCGCGGGTCGGCGGCACCACAAGCGGCGGGCGCTCCTGGTAATTGATGCCGCCGCTCTCCTGGCCATTGCGCAGGCCGAAGCCGCGCAGCATGCTCTTGAAGAACTTGGTGTCGGGCAGCTCGTCCTCATCGTCCTGGGCGAGCGCCTGGCCGATGCCGCCGGCGATGACCAGGAACGCCGCGAACGAGCTTGCGATCAGGTGATGCCGGAAGTGCCGGCGCCCAGCGGTGCGGTCTTGCGAATTGCTCATGGCCGTTCCCCGTATCGCCTATGCGCTTGCAGGCGCACTCAAAAACTGGCGGCCCCGCGCACATCTATATCACGGATCGGGGCGCTTTTGCGGCGTCTTCTGCGGTGTTTTGGCGAGGGTCGACTCGTACAGCAGACCCACCACGCCGGCGACGATCCCGGCATCGGCAAGGTTAAAGACATACCAGCGGAACGTCCAAGTCGCCGTCGTGATGTGGAACAGCACGAAATCGGCGACTGCGCCGTAGGCGACCCGATCGATCGCGTTGCCGATGGCGCCCCCGATGATCAGGCCGAGCGCGAGCGCGGTCAGCCGCGTCGCCGAATGGGCGAGCCATATCCACAGGAGCACCACCGCCACGGCTTTGACGCCGAGCAGTGCCCACTGGCCGAGGGGTCCGACCTGGGGGAAGAGCCCGTAGCTTATGCCCGGATTCCACACCAGCACGATATCGATGAAAGGCCCGAGCCGAACGGTCCCGTGCGCCGCAATGTCATAGCCGAACAGGAGCCAGAGCTTGGCCGCCTGGTCGGCCGCCGCCGTGACGGCGGCGACCCCGATGCCGAACCAGGTCAGGGGCCCGTACAGGTATTTTGATACAGCCATTATTCGGCGGCCTGGCTCATGGCATCCCATTCCCGCAATGCCTGTGCGTCGCGCGGCGTCACGTCCGGATAATCCGGGTCGGACCCGACCGTGGGGAGGATCTTCCACGAGCGCGCACATTTGCGGCCCGCGGCGGGGCGGAACTCGACCGCGACGCCAGGCACGTCGGCGAGCCGGAAGGCGCCCGCCGGCCCCTCCCCGCGCACCAGCTCGACGCCCGACGTGATCGCGACCTCGGCCATGTCGACCCCGTCGAGGGCGGCGAGCAGCGCCGGATCGGCGATGTAGATCGCCGGCGCCGCCTCGAGCGAGGCGCCGATCTTCTTGTCGGCGCGGGTGAGCTCGAGCGCGCCGGTGACCACGCGACGCACCTGGCGCACCTTGCGCCATTTCTCGGCGAGCGCTGCGTCACGCCATGCGGCCGGCACTTGCGGAAACAACTCGAGATGTACCGAGCCGTCGGCGCCCGGATAGCGCGCGAGCCATGCCTCCTCGGCGGTGAACGGCAACATCGGCGCGAGCCAGCAGACCGTCGCACGGAAGAAATGATCAAGCACGGTGAGGCACGCCTTGCGCGTCGCCGACGAGAGCGGATCGCAGTAGAGCGCGTCCTTGCGGATATCGAAGTAGAACGACGAGAGATCGACCGTCATGAGCTGGTTGAGCGCCGCGAAGATGCGCTTGTAGTCGAAGTTCGCGTAGGCTTGGCGCACCAGCGTGTCGACCTCGGCGAGGCGGTCGAGCATCAGCCGCTCGAGTTCCGGCATCGCCGCCACCGCGACCCGGTCCTCGGGGCGGAAATGCGCGAGGTTGCCGAGCATCCAGCGCAGCGTATTGCGCAGCTTGCGGTAGGTCTCGATGGTGGTTTTGAGGATCTCCGGTCCGATGCGCAGGTCGTCCGCATAGTCGGAGGCGCACACCCACATGCGCAGGATGTCGGCGCCCGACTGCTTGATCACCTGCTGCGGCGCCACCACGTTGCCTTCCGACTTCGCCATCTTGCGTCCGTGCTCGTCGAGCACGAAGCCGTGGGTGAGCACCGCGTCGAACGGCGCGCCCCCGCGCGTGCCGCACGACTCGAGCAGCGAGGAATGAAACCAGCCGCGATGCTGGTCGGAGCCCTCGAGATACATCACGGTGTCGGGCCCGCCGTCCTTCTTGCGGCAGATGCCGGCGAGGCCCGGGAAGTGCACCGGATCCTCAAGCACGAAGGCGTGGGTCGAGCCGGAGTTCGAACCAGACATCGAGGATGTCATCGACCTTGTGCCAGTCCTCGTTGCCGATCTCGCCCAAAAAGCGCTCGCGCGCGCCCGGCGCATACCAGGCGTCGGCGCCTTCGCGCTCGAAGGCATCGGCGATGCGCTTGTTCACCCGCGGGTCGTCGAGGATCTCGACCGAGCCGTCGCGGTTCTCGCGCACGAATACGGCGATCGGCACGCCCCACGCGCGCTGGCGCGACACCACCCAGTCGGGCTTGCTCTCGATCATGCCGGTGATGCGGTTCTGCCCGGCCGCCGGCACCCAGCGTGTCGCCTTGATCGCCGCGAACGCGCGCTCGCGCAGGGTATCCCCCGGTTTGGCGACGCCGTTGTCGGCGATGTCCTTATCCATCGCGATGAACCACTGCGGCGTGTTGCGGAAGATCACCGGCTTCTTTGAGCGCCACGAATGCGGATACTGGTGCTTGAGGCGGCCGCGCGCGATCAGCATGCCGGCCGCGATCAGCGCCTTGATCACCGCTTCGTTGGCGTCGCCCTTCTCGCCCTTGTCGGTGATGACGCGCTTGCCGGTGAAGCCCGGCGCCTGCTCAGTGAAGAAGCCGTCGCCGTCGACCGTGTAGGGGATCGCGGTATTGATTCCATAGGCCGCGAGCCGAGCGGTACTTGAGCTCCATACATCGAAGTCCTCGCGACCGTGGCCGGGCGCCGTGTGCACGAAGCCGGTTCCTGCATCATCGGTTACGTGATCGCCGCGAAGGAGCGGCACAGCGAATTCGTAATCGCCAGCGAACCCCTTGAGCGGATGGTCGCAAAGAAAGACGAATAGGTCGTCTGCCTCAACTCGCCTGAGCTTCTTGAACGCGGTCACTCGCGCCTGTCGAAAGGTTTCGACGGCGAGTTTATCCGCCAGGACAAATCGATCGCCGGGATTCGCCCAATTGCCGGTCGGTGCGTCGACGACTTCATAAAGGCCGTAGTCAATCTTCGGCGAGAAGCTGATCGCGCGATTACCCGGAAGGGTCCAAGGGGTTGTCGTCCAGATGAGGATCGACGCGCCTCCCAGTTGCCTGTTCTCATCGACCGATTCGGCCGAAGATCTGCGAATCGGAAACTTCACCCACACGGTATCCGAGACGTAGTCCTCGTACTCGACCTCGGCCTCGGCGAGCGCGGTCTTCTCCACGACCGACCACATCACCGGCTTGGAGCCGCGGTAGAGCGTGCCGTTCTTCGCGAACTTCATCAGCTCGCGCGCGATCTGCGCCTCGGCGGCAAAATCCATGGTCGAATAGGGGTGCGCCCAGTCGCCCTCGACGCCGAGCCGTTTGAACTCGGCGCGCTGCACGTCGATCCAGTGCGTCGCGAAGGCGCGGCATTCCTTGCGGAACGCGACCACGGCGGCCGGATCGGAGAGATCGGGCTTGGGCTTGCCCTTCGAGCGATAGTTCTCCTCCTCGATCTTCCACTCGATCGGCAGGCCGTGGCAGTCCCAGCCCGGCACGTAGTTCGAGTCGAAGCCCATCATCTGCTGCGAGCGCGTCACCACGTCCTTGAGGATCTTGTTGAGCGCGTGGCCGATATGGATGTTGCCGTTCGCATACGGCGGGCCGTCGTGCAGGACGAACTTCGGCCGGCCCTTGGCGGCCTCGCGCAGGCGCGCGTAAAGGCCGAGCTTCTCCCAGCGCGCGAGGATCTCGGGCTCCTTCTGCGGCAGCCCGGCGCGCATGGGAAAGTCGGTTTTTGGCAGGAACAGAGTCTGGCTGTAGTCGCGTGCGGCGTCGGTCATGACGGCGGTATCTCAGGATGTGGGATGGCGGTGAAGGCGCGGCAGACCCGGTCTTCCGCCGACCCCGAGGTCACGCGGAAGCCGGGCCGATAATTCGCCGCGCGAACGACCCGATGACCGAAGCGGATATCCCCTGCGCCATCATGGCGCGCTGTGTAGCAGAGGAAGAGGGCTACGGAAAGGCACGCATCGAAGCCGACGGGGGAACGGCTTGGCTCTGGACTAGTGCCACGCCGAATGCCATATTGTCTGATATCTTGGGCAAATGGCATACGCCCCATGCGCAACCGGAAACCGCAGCGTCGGCACACACCGGCCGCCCCACAGCCGTCCGCGCTGCAGCAATCAGGATTTTCGGAAGAGAGATCAGATCCGTTGGCGGCGGCGGAGGCCCTCGTGACCACCATTTTGCGGGATGACGTTCCCAATCATCCGGCAATTCGCGCGACGCCCGCCGCGCTCGCGGACCTGGCCAGGCACGGATACTCGGACAATGAGATTTGGGCACTGGTCGTACCTAAGCGAACCCTTGCCCGCCGGGTTGCCGACGATGAGCCGCTGACCGTCGAGGAGACCGACAAGGCGCTGCGGCTGGAGCGGATCGCCGCGCTCGCCGACCGCGTGTTCGGCAATCCCGCCAAGGCGCATCGCTGGCTGCGCAAGCCGAAGCAGTTGCTCGGCGGCCGGACGCCGGTCGAATTTCTCGCCAGCGAGTTGGGCGCCCGCCAGGTGGAGGAGATGCTCTACCGGATCGAGCACGGCATGTTCGCCTGACGCGGGCGCCGTGCGGCTGTGGCGCATCTCGGATTTTGCCGACCTGTCCGGACAGGGCGGATTGCTCGCCGGCGCACGCTGGCATTCGCGCGGCCGCCGCATCGTCTATCTCGCCGACCATCCGGCGGCAGCCCTCATCGAGGTGCTGGTCCACCTCGAGGTGGACGCCGCCGAGCTGCCCGACGCGTTCCAGCTGCTCGCCGTCGGCGCGGCCGAGGACATCGCTGCCGAGACGGTTCGCAGCGACGATCTGCCAGCCGAGTGGCAGCAAGAACTCATCCTTCACCCGCACGGTGGGAGATCGCTGGCTTGCGGAAGGCAGAACCGCGCTGCTGCAGGTGCCATCGGCCGTGGTCCCGGCCGCGTTCAACTGGCTGCTGAATCCGAGCCATGTCGATGCGGCCCGCATCGAGGTCGCGGACATCATCGCGGCGCCGTTCGATCCTCGCCTGGCGCGGAACGCTAGATCGGCGGAAAAGCATCCGCGGCGCGCGCGAGCGTGGCGCGCGCGAGGCCGCAGTCCTCGTCCATCCGCCGGATCAGGTCACCGACGGTCGCGAAGGTGAGCTCCGGCCGGATCCAGTGGATGAAGGCGACGTCGAGGGTCTTGCCGTAGAGATCGCCATCGAAGTCGAACAGGAAGACCTCGAGCAGCACCACACCGGAGTCGAACATCGGCCGCCGGCCAAAATTGGCGACGCCATCGTAGCGCTTGCCGTCGATGCCGACCCGCACCGCGTAGATGCCGTGCTTGAGCCCGCAGGCGGGATCGAGCCGCAGGTTGGCGGTGGGAAAGCCGAGCTCGCGGCCGCGCTTGTCGCCGTGCACGACCTCGCCGCTCACGAACCACGGAAACCCGAGCAGCGCCGCCGCGGCCTCCACCTCGCCGGCCACGAGCGCGGTGCGGATCTCGCCGGAGGAGATGCGCGTGCCGCCGTCGGAGAACGCCGGCACGATATCGACCGTGAACCCGTGGGCGCGGCCGGCCGCCTCGAGGAAGGCGGGCGAGCCGGCGCGGCCCTTGCCGAAATGGAAATCGAAGCCGGCCACGACGCCGGCGACCGCGAAGCGCTCGACCAGGATGCGACCGACGAAATCCTCCGCCGGGAGCGCCGCGAGCGCGGCATCGAAGCGCATCACGATCGCGCCGTCGAGGCCGGTGCGCGCGAGCAGGCGGAGCTTGGCAGCCTCATCGCTCAGGCGGAACACGGGCTCGTCCGGCCGGAACACGGCGCGCGGATGCGGCTCGAAGGTCAGCGCCGCGGCCTTGCGCGTGAGCTCGCGCGCGCGGGCGAGCGCGACGCCGATGACGGCGCGATGGCCGCGATGCACGCCTTCGAAATTGCCGATCGCCACCACGGCGCCATCGAGCGCGTGATCGGCGGCCGACGCGGCGCGCGCGAGATCGCCGTGCACGACGGCGAAGGACGGCCGAGCGGATGGTCGGTCAGTCATTGGCGTTGACGGATCGCGATGGGAGTCCCGGTCGCGGCGGACCGTGCGTTTCGTCCCGGGACAAGTCAAGCGACCTCGCGCTGGAGCGACCCGTGGCACGCGCGCCGGCCGGGCGTGCGCCGCGGTCGCGCAAAGCAGCCGCCATGGTTAACGGGACACAAACCGTCGCCGGCCCGACGCCGCGATGGGCCGGCGACCCTGCGTCAGTCGGCGAGGCCGGTCATCGGGCTTTAACCGGATGTTCAAGCGCCGCTGCTAGCTTCGCCATACGGTTGGAGCGAGCCTGGGGGCGCTCGGGCTTCGGGACCTATCCATGCATGGAGTCCGAACAACAGGGCGCACTGGCGCTCGCTCGGGTGAGGCGTAACGGAGCTGGGTGATATGTCGGTCGACCTCTCGATGCCGGTGCTGGTGGTGGACGATTACAACACCATGATCCGCATCATTCGCAATCTGCTCAAGCAGATCGGCTTTGCTGACATCGACGACGCGGCGGACGGCTCGGCCGCCCTCGCGCGCATGCGCGAGAAGAAGTATGGCCTCGTTATCTCCGACTGGAACATGGAGCCGATGACGGGCTACGAGCTGCTCAAGGAAGTGCGCGCCGATCCCGGCCTGTCGAAGACGCCGTTCATCATGGTGACGGCGGAGTCCAAGACCGAGAACGTGATCGCGGCGAAGAAGGCGGGCGTGAACAACTACATCGTCAAGCCGTTCAACGCGCAGACGCTGCAGAGCAAGATCGAGGCGGTATTTCCGGATTGAGCCGCCGGCGCGTTGCGCCGCCGTGAGTAGCGAATAGGGAGTAGCGAACAGGGAGGAGCCCCCCATTCGCTACTCCCTATTCGCCATTCGCTCTCCCCGCTCACCACGCCAGCCGTCGCATCACCGCCTTCGGAAACACGTTGGCGGCGACGAACTTCTGCTGCAGCAGCGCCACGTCGGGACTGTCGCGCCCGCCCAGCTCCTCGGCGTGGATGCCGGCGGTGACGAACAGGCAATCGATGCCAAACGCATTCGCGCCGGTGAGATCGGTGCGCACCGAGTCGCCGATCGCGAGCACGCGGTCGAGCGTGGGTGCCCGCCCGCGCGCCGCGGCCGCCTTGGCGAGCGCGGTCTCGTAGATCGGCCGGTGCGGCTTGCCGGCGTAGAGCACCTCGCCGCCAATCGACCCATAGAGGTCGGCGACCGCGCCCGCGCAGTAGATCAGCCGATCGCCGCGCTCGACCACGAGATCCGGATTGGCGCACACCATCAGCAGGCCGCGCGCCTGCAGCTGCGCCAGCAGCGGACGGTAGTTCTCCGGCGACTCGCGATCGTCGTCGAACAGCCCGGTGCAGACCACGTAATCGGCGCTCTCCGGCGGCGCGAACGCCTCGATGCCGAGCTCGGAGAAGACCGAGACGTCGCGCTTGGGCCCGATGTGGAAGACGCGCTCGCCGCCGCGATGCACGATCACGTCGCGCGTCACATCGCCCGAGCTGACGATGCCGTCATAGGCCTCGTGCGGCACATGCAGCTTGTCGCAGAACTGCCGCACCACGTGGGCGGCGCGCGGCGCATTGGTGATCAGCATCACGGTGCCGCCGCCGGCGCGGAAGCGCGCGAGCGCGTCGCAGGCCGGCGCCGTCGCGGCGATGCCGTTGTGCACCACGCCCCACACGTCGGAGAGGATCACGTCGTAACCGGCGGCGAGCGGCGCGAAGCCGTCGATAAAGGCGGGCACGGACATGCGCTCGTTCATGCGCACAACGATCTGGTGCGGCGTGCCGGCGTCAGTTGCGCGCGCTCGCGCCGCGCGCGAGCTGCGCAAGCGAGGAAACGCGGTGCGCCACGGGCGGCGCCTGGCTCACCGGCGCCGACGCCGGCGCATCGCTCACCACGTCGCTGCGGTCGCCGATGCCCTGCATGACCTCGGGGCGCACCGGCCGCGGCGGCGAGAACAGGAAGCCCTGGCCGAACTTCACGTCGTAGTCGAGCAGGTCGACCACCGCCGCCTCGGTCTCGATCTTGTCGGCGACGAGCTCGATGCCGTGGCGCGCCAGCAGTCCGGCGAAATCCTGCGGATGGATGTCGGACAGCGTGATGCCGGTACGGTTGAGCAGCAACGAGGACGGCACCTTGACGTAGCGGAAGCCGCGCTCGGCGAGGTCGCGCGGCTCCATCCGCAGGTCGGTCACGTTGTCGAGCGAGAAGCGGTAGCCGCGCTGGGCGAGCGCCGCGAGGCTCTCGTTCTCGATCGGCCCCATCTGGCGCATGGCCGACTGGGTGATCTCGAAGATGAGCGCCGGCGCGATCGCCTTGTTCGCCTCCATGAACTCGGTGAACTGCGGGAAGGTCTCGGCATCGACCAGCGTCGAGAGCGACAGGTTGCAGAACAGGCCGATCTCGCGGTTTTTCGCGAGCAGGCGGCGCACCACCTGGACGCAGCGGAACATCATGAGGTTGTCGAGCTTCGGCATCAGCCTGCCCGACTCCGCATAGGACAGGAAATCCGCCGCCGCGAGCGGCTCGCCGTCGCCGACGCGCAGCCGCGCCACCGCCTCGTAGTAGCGCACCTTGCGCTGCGGCAGCGTGACGATCGGCTGCAGGAACAGATCGATGCGATTGCCCTCGACGGCGTCGCGGATCATCTCGACCACCGCGCCGGGTTCCATGTCCTTGAAGCGGCCGGCGACGATGCGGGTCGGCGAGGGCTCCGCCGCAACCGGTGCCGGCGCAACGGTCGGCATGGACGCAACCATCGGCGCAACCACGGGCGCAACCGTGGCCGGTGTGACCGGCGGCGACACGGGCTCGGCGAAGCGCGGCTCGATGGCGGGCGACGGCGCGAAGATCAGCGGCGCGGGATCGGCCAGCTTGGGCGCAACCGCTTCGACGGGCGGCGCGACGATCGGTGCGACCGCAACCTCGGGCGGCGCGACCGCCGGGGCCGACACGATGCTCGGCGCCGCCGCCAGGCTTGCCTCCGGCGACGGCGCAGCGTTGCCGGGCGAGAGCCCTCTGAGCTGCGTGTCGTGCGCCGCGACGGCCTCGGCAATCTGCTGGATCAGCCCGCCGACCTCGCCGATTTCCGCGGCCATCGGCTGGGTGGCGGCGAGCGTCGTCTCGACCGCGGCCTGCGCCCTGCCATCGATCGCCGCCACACGGCGGTTGAGTTCCGCGACCTGGCGAGCGAGATCGGCGGTTCCGCGCGCGAGATCGCCGACCTGGCTGCCGACATAGCCGCGATCGTGCAGGCGGGTGGTGACCGCGTTGTAGAGCGCGAGCCCGGTCAGCGCCGTCAGCGCCACGATCGCGGACTCGGTGCCGCTCAAGCCGAAGCGCAGGTAGAGCACCGCACCGATCGAGCAGGCGATCAGCACGATGCAAAGGGCCACGAAGATGGCGCTCAGGCGTCCCATCCGTTACTCCACAAGCTTCTTTGCTTGGCGCATGTTCTTGTCGGCGAACCGGTGTCCACTTCGCCGGAACATGCGCTGGCAACCTGCCGGGCCGGCGCCCAATCGCGCCGATTCGCCCGGTCAGGGCGGCATGTTTAAGGCCGAATGGCCGCGACGCAAGAAAAATGAGGTATTTCTTGTCGCCGCGACCGCAACTCGGCCACGAAACTTGACCTGGAACCGGCGGCAGCTTCTCATGCATCTGCATGCCAAAACAAGCCGATGATCAGGCCGCGGACCGCCGTTAACCATACGGTCGCAAGCCGATGATCGCCGCCCTCCTCGACCGGCTGGACCAGCGCCCGCGCGCGGGCTTTGCGGTCTTCGCGGCCGTGCACGCGGCGCTGTGGACGCTGCTGCCGAGCACCCTCTATCCCAACCTGCCGCTCGATTTGATCGAGGCGCTGACCTATGGCCGCGAATGGCAGCTCGGCTACGACAAGCTTCCGCCCCTGCCCTGGTGGGTGGTCGAGATCGCCTATCGCATGTTCGGGGTCGACGCCGCCTACTACCTCATCGCCCAGGTCACGGTGCTCGCCGCCCTCGCGCTGGTGTGGCTGCTGGCGCGCCGCCTTGTCGGCGGGGCCGGCGCGCTCGTCGCGGTGCTGATCGTCGACGGGCTGCATTATTTCAATTTCACGGCGCCCAAGTTCAATCACGACGTGATCCAGCTGCCGTTCTGGGCGCTCGCCGGATGGTCGTTCCACGGCGCGCTGCGCGGCGGACACCGGCGCGACTGGTGCCTGCTCGGTCTCGCGCTCGGGACGGCGCTGTGGGCGAAGTATTTCGTCGTGATCCTCGCCGCGCCGCTCGCGCTCTTTCTGCTGCTCGATCGGGACGCGCGGCCGGCGCTCAAGACGGCGGGTCCCTATCTGGCGGCGCTGATCACGCTGCTGGTGGCGCTGCCGCATCTCGTCTGGCTCGTCGACAACGACTTCCTGCCCTTCCGCTATGCGGAGGCACGCGCCGCGCCGGTGCGCGGCCTCTTCGACCACGTGCTGCATCCGCTCGCCTTCGTGGCGGGGCAGATTCTGTGGCTGCTGCCGGCCGGGCTGATCGCGCTGCCGCTGGTCGCGCCGCGCCGCCCCGCGCAGGACGCAAAGGTCGACGCCTTCGATCGGCGGATCGTGACCCTGCTCACTTTCGGGCCGGCGGCGCTGCTGATCGCCGGATCGGTGATCAGCGGACGCGGGCTGATCGCCATGTGGGGCTATCCGCTGTGGCTGTTCCTCGGGCTGTGGATCGTCATCTCGACCGGCCCGCTGATCGAGCGCGCGCGGCTCAACCGCATCGCGCTGACGTGGGGCGTCGTCACAGCGCTCTACGCGATTGCGTTCATCGTCGACAACGGCGTGCTTCCGTTCTTCCATCGCTATCGCGCCGCGATCTTCCCCGGCGACCGGCTCGGCGCCGAGATTTCGACGCGCTTTCGCGCCGCCACCGGCCAGCCGCTCGCCTATGTGATCGGCAGCATGTGGCTCGGCGGCAATGTCAGCCGCTACTCGCCCGAACGCCCGCGCACGCTGATCGACGGCAAGCCGGAACGCGCGCCGTGGATCGACCTCGCCGACCTCAAGCGCCGTGGCGTCGTGATCGTCTGGGACGGCGGCGGCGATACGGTGCCGCCGCCCTACGCGCGATTCGCGGCCGGAGCGCAGGTGCAGCCGGCGCTGACGCTGCCGTGGCGCTGGGGGCGCGGCGAGAGCAAGTTCGGCTGGGCGATCGTGCCGCCGGGGAAATAAGCCCTACGCGCCCGCCACCGCCGGCCTTGCCCTTCGCCAGTCGAAGCCGATGAACATCACCATCACGGCCGCCGACACGCAGATCAGCCCCGACAGGATGAACGCCTGCATGTAGCTGCCGAGGTCGGCGCGCATGAGGCCGGCGAAATAGGCGGCCGAGGAGGCGCCGACCTGGTGCGCGGCGAACACCCAGCCGTAGACGATGCCGGACTTCTCCCGCCCGAAACGTGGTCCCGATCAGCCGCACGGTCGGCGGTACGGTGGCGATCCAGTCGAGGCCGTAGAACACGGCGAACAAGCCGAGGCCGTAGAACGAGACGAACGAGAACGGCAGGTAGATGAGCGAGAGGCCGCGCAGGCTGTAATAGATCGCGAGCAGCACGCGGTTGTCGACGCGGTCGCTCAGCCAGCCCGAGGCGGTGGCGCCCAGGATGTTGAACATGCCCATGGCGGCGAGCAACCAGGCGCCGGTTTCCGCGGGGATGTCATGGTCGAAGCAGGCCGGAATGAGGTGCGTGCCGATCAGCCCGTTGGTCGAGGCGCCGCAGCAGAAGAAGCTGCCGGCAAGCAGCCAGAAGTCGCGCCGGCGCGACGCCTCGGCGAGCGTGCGCAGCGAGTGCATGATGGGATTGCCGATGGCGGAAGCGGTGGCCGGCTTCGGCGCACCGGCCTCGCCATAGGGGGCGAGCCCCACATCCTGCGGCCGCTCGCGCATCAGCAGCGCGACCACCGGGATCAGCGCCACCGCCACCACGGCGATCACCAGCACGGTCGCGCGCCAGCCGAAATGCGCCGTGACCCTGGTGAAGGTTGGAAGGAAGATGAGCTGGCCGGTCGCGGCGGCGCCGGTGAGCAGTCCGATCACCAGGCCGCGCCGTGCCGTGAACCAGCGCGTCGCAACCACGGCGCCCAGCACGTTCGCGATGGCGCCGGCGCCCATACCGACCACCACGCCCCACAAAAGCACCAGCTGCCACGACTTTTGCATGAACCGCGTAAGCGCGACCCCGGTCGCGAGCAGCGCCAGCGCGGTGACCATGGTGCGGCGCAGGCCGAAGCGCTCCATGAACGAGGCCGAGAACGGACCCATGACGCCATACAGCACGAGGCTCACCGCGACCGCGAACGAGATCGTCGCGCGCGACCAGTGAAACTCCTGCTCGAACGGCACCATCAGCACGCCCGGCGTCGAGCGCACGCCCGCGCCGACCAGCAGGGTGAGGAAGGTGACGCCGACGACGACCCAGCCGTAATGGAATTTGCGTTGCAAGAGGAATTCCAGTCCTGTCATTGCGAGCGGAGCGAAGCAATCTCACTTCGCTTGCGCATGCGTTTGCGGATCGGGATTGCTTCGGCGCGCTTCGCGCGCCTCGCAATGACGAGGAGGGCTACGCCACGGCCTTGATGATCCTGCCGACCTTGTCGAAGATCTCGCCGATCTCGCTCTCGCTCACGATCAGCGGCGGTGTGAGCTCGATCGTGTCGCCGGCGATACGGATCATGACCTCTTCATTGTGGTACGCACGCTCCATGGCTGCGTAGCCCCGTTTCCCACGCCGTCGGGCAGCGACGCGAGATCGATGCCGGCGGTGAGGCCGACGGTGCGGATGTCGAGCACGTTGGGCAGGCCCTTCAGGCTCATGGCGGCGTCGGCGAATTTCGCCTCGAGCTGGTAGGCGCGCTCGAACAGCTTCTCGTGGCGATAGAGGTCGAGGGTGGCGAGCCCGGCCGCGCAGGCGAGCGGATGGGCGGAATAAGTGTAGCCGTGGAACAGCTCGACCGACATGCTCGGGGCCGCGCATAAAAGCCTCGTAGATCGGCTTGCGCGCGATCACGCCGCCCATCGGCACGGCGCCGGAGGTCACGCCCTTCGCAAACGTCACAGGTCCGGCATCACGCCGTAGCGCTCGGCCGCGAACGGGAAGCCGAGACGGCCGAAGCCGGTGATGACCTCGTCGAAGATCAAGCAGGATGCCGTACTTGTCGCAGATCGCGCGCAGCCGCTTGAGGTAGCCCTTGGGCGGCGGCAGCAGCCGGTCGAGCCCGCCATCGGCTCGACGATCACGGCCGCGATGGTCGAGGCGTCGTGCAGCGCGACGATGCGCTCGAGCTCGTCGGCGAGATGCGCGCCCCACTCCGGCTCGCCCTTGGTGAAGGCCTGCTCGGTCGCGATTGTAGGTCGCCGGCAGATGGTCGACGCCGGCGAGCATCGTGCCGAACAGCTTGCGGTTGGCGACGATGCCGCCGACCGAGATGCCGCCGAAGCCGACGCCGTGATAGCCGCGCTCGCGGCCGATCAGGCGCGTGCGCGCGCCTTCACCCCTGATCGCGTGATACGCGAGTGCGATCTTGAGCGCGGTATCGACCGCCTCCGAGCCGGAATTGCAGAAGAACACGTGATCGAGGTCGCCGGGCGCGAGCGCCGAGATGCGGCTCGCGAGCTCGAAGGATTTGGGATGGCCGCTCTGGAACGCGGGCGCGTAGTCGAGCTCGGCCGCCTGCTCCTGGATGGCGGCGACGATGGGCGCGCGGTTGTGGCCCGCGTTGCAGCACCACAGGCCGGCGGTGCCGTCGATCAATTTACGGCCGTCGGTCGTGATGTAATGCATGTCCTTGGCGCGCGCGATCAGCCGCGGCGCCTTCTTGAAGGCGCGGTTCGCGGTGAACGGCATCCAGAAGGATTCGAGATCGTTCGGAACGGTGGCGAGGCGCGCTGCCGGAGTGGGTGCCATTGTCGGTGCCTTGGAGATTCTCTTGCCGCTGGAGGGGACGGCTGCTACCAACCGCCCGACCCTGATGTAGCACGACAATGGCCGATAAATCCGACAAATCCAACAAGCTCAAGGCGCGCCTGCCGCGCGGGCTTGCCGACATCGGCCCGGCCGAGATCGCGGCGACGCGGCGGATGATCGAGACCATCCGCCAGGTCTACGAGCTCTACGGCTTCGAGCCGGTCGAGACGCCCGCGTTCGAATACACAGATGCGCTGGGAAAATTCCTGCCCGACCAGGACCGACCGAACGAGGGCGTGTTCTCGTTCCAGGACGACGACGAGCAGTGGCTCTCGCTGCGCTACGATTTGACTGCGCCGCTCGCGCGCTACGTGGCGGAGAATTTCGACGCGCTGCCCAAGCCGTATCGCAGCTATCGGTTCGGCTGGGTGTTTCGCAACGAGAAGCCGGGGCCGGGGCGGTTTCGGCAGTTCATGCAGTTCGATGCGGACACTGTTGGCTCGAGCTCGCCGGCGGCGGATGCGGAAATCTGCATGATGATGGCGGACACCACCGAGGCGCTGGGGATTCCGCGCGGATCGTATGTCGTGAAAGTCAATAATCGGAAAGTACTTGATGGAGTACTGGAGTCGATTGACCTTGCTGGCGAAGCGAACGCCGGTAAGCGACTCACCGTGCTACGCGCGATCGACAAATTTGATCGTCTCGGCTCCGAGGAAGTCCAACTCCTTCTTGGAGCCGGTCGCAAGGACGAAAGCGGTGACTTCACTAAAGGCGCCGGCTTGAATTCAGAACAGATTAGTAAAGTGCTCAACTGCGTCCAATTTCAACTCGACGAAGGTTCAGGCGATCTCGAAGGCGACTTCGATGACTGGCGAAAAGCGATAGGCTCGAGTTCACTTGGGAACGATGGAATTCAGGAGCTCACGCAGATCGCATCGCTGGTGCGAGCAGCCGGGTATGAACGAGATCGTATTAGCGTTGAATCGAGCGTCGTTCGCGGTCTCGAATATTACACGGGCCCCGTCTTCGAAGTTGAGTTGCTGCTAGAGACGAACGACGACAAGGGTCGCCCGGTCCGCTTCGGTTCGGTCGGCGGTGGCGGGCGCTACGACGGTCTCGTGTCGCGCTTTCGCGGTGAGCCCGTTCCGGCAACGGGATTCTCGATTGGCGTTTCGCGGCTGCAGGCCGCACTTACGCTGATCGGCCGGCTCGACAAGAAGCCTGAACCCGGTCCGGTCGTCGTCACAACGCTCGACCAGGACTCGGCACGCCTCGCCGACTATCAGCGCATGGTCGCGTCACTGCGCGCGGCCGGCATCCGCGCCGAGCTTTACCTTGGCAAGGGCAAGTTCGGCCCGCAGATGAAATACGCCGACAAGCGCAACGCGCCGTGCGTCGTCATCCAGGGCTCGGACGAGAAGGCCAAAGGCGAGGTGCAGATCAAGGATCTCGTGCTCGGCGCCGAGATCGCCGGCTTGAGCAAGGACCGCGACGACTATCTGCAGAAACAGGCCGAGGCGCAGTTCGCGGTGCCTGAGGGCCAGCTCGTCGAGGCCGTCCGCAAGGTGCTGGCCCGGCACAGCTCACCCAAGCACTAACTCTCCCCGCCTCGTGGTGAGGAGCGCCGCGCAGCGGCGCGTCTCGAACCATGGGGCGGCCGCGGTCGTGCCGCACGGGCCGCCCCCGTCCTTCGAGACGCCGCGCTGCGCGCGGCTCCTCAGGATGAGGGCGGGGTTTGAATTTTCTCTTGTTGTTACAGGTAGTTAACCGAGATCATGACCGAGGCTGACGCGCCGCTTGCAATCCGCCCGTTTGTTAAGCGCATCGGACGATCATCATCGAAACCCAAAGGGCCCCGTGCTACACGGGCGGCCCGAAAGGACCCGACGAGGATCGTATGACCGAGGCGACGAAAGACCTGCGCGCGGACGCGCTCGTCGCCTCCTATGAGCGCGCCGGGTATGCGCGCGTTGCGCCCGCGATCCTGCAGCCGGCCGAGCCGTTCCTCGACCTCTCGGGCGAGGACATCCGCCGGCGCATGTACCTGATCAGCGAGCCGGCGGGCGGCGAGCTGTGCCTGCGCCCCGACCTCACCATTCCGGTCGCGCTCGACTACCTGGCATCGCCCGAGGCGGGCCGGCCGGCGCAGTTCTGCTACCTCGGCCCGATCTTCCGCCAGCGCGCGGACGGACCGGCCGAGTTCCTGCAGGCCGGCATCGAGTCCTTCGGCCGCATCGACACGGCGGCCGCCGACGCCGAGACGCTGGCGCTCGCGCTCGAGGCAACCTCGCTCTACGGCCTCGCCGAGCCCGCGATCCGCATGGGCGACCTTGCGCTGGTCTCCGCCTTCATCGGCGCCCTCGATCTGTCGCCGGTGTGGAAACGGCGGCTCGCCAAGGATTTCAACCGCAAATCCAGCTTCGCGCACGATCTCGACCGGCTCGTGCTGGCGCGGCCGAACGGCCCGCCCGAATACCAGGGCGTGCTCGCGGCGCTGGCCAATTCCGATCCCAAGGCGGCGCACGCGCTCGTCACCGACCTGCTCTCGATCGCCGGCATCACGGCGGTCGGCGGCCGTTCGGTCGGCGAGATCGCCGACCGCTTCCTCGAGCAGGCCGCGCTCGGCGCCGGCAGCGCGCTGCCGCGCGAGACGCGCAAGCTGATCGAGCGGTTCCTCGCGATCGCGGGCGATCCCGACGAGGCGCTCGCCGACCTGCGCGCGCTTGCGGCCGACGCGCGGCTCGCGCTCGCGCCCGCGCTCGACCTGTTCGAAAGCCGCGCCGGCTTCCTCGCCGCGCGCCGCATCAACCTGCGCAATATCCGGTTCGCGACCGCGTTCGGCCGCGGGCAGGACTACTACACCGGCATGGTGTTCGAGCTGCACGATCCGGGCGGCACGGTGAAAGGCGAGCTGGTCGCCGGCGGCCGCTATGACGGGCTGTTCGCGCGGCTCGGCGCCGCAAGCCCGGTGCCGGCGGTCGGCTGCGCGGCCTGGCTCGACGGGCTCGGCGCGCTCGGCGGCAACCCAGAGGGCCATCGATGAGCGCGCGCCTGACCCTCGCGGTGCCCGCCAAGGGCCGCCTGCAGGAGAATGCCGAAGCCTATTTCGCGCGCGCCGGCCTCGCGCTGGTGAAGCCGCGCGGCGCGCGCGACTATCGTGGCGCGGTCGCGGGCCTCGACGAGATCGAGGTCGCGTATCTGTCGGCCGCGGAGATCACCGAGCAGCTCGCGCAGGGCGCGGTGCATCTCGGCGTCACCGGCGAGGACCTGGTGCGCGAGAAGATCCCGCGCGCCGACGACAAGGTGGTACTGCTCGACGGGCTCGGCTTCGGCTACGCCAATGTCGTGGTTGCGGTGCCGCAGGCATGGATCGACGTGCGCAGCATGGCCGACCTCGACGACGTCGCGACCGCGTTCCGCCTCAAGCACGACCGCCGCATGCGGGTCGCGACCAAGTACATCAATCTCACGCGCGGCTTCTTCGCGCAGCACGGCGTGATCGACTACCGCATCGTCGAGAGCTCGGGCACGACCGAGGGCGCGCCCGCCGCCGGTACCGCCGAGCTGATCGTCGACATCACCACGACCGGCACGACGCTCGCCGCCAACGCGCTCAAGGTGATCGACGACGGCACCATCCTGCGCTCGCAGGCGAACCTCGTGGCGGCGCGCGGCGCCGACTGGAGCGACGGCGCGCGCGAGACCGCGCGCCTCGTGCTCGACCGCATCGTCGCGCACGCGCGCGCCCGCGCGTTCCGCGAGGTACGCACCCGCTTCAAGGGCCTCGATGACGCGCTGCTCGCGACCGCCAAGGCGCGCTTCGGCGTGGTCGCGCCCTATGGCGGGCCGACCTCGTCCGGCATGATGACGCTGCACTGCCCGCCGGACGAGGTGCACGCGCTCGCGATCTTCCTGCGCGAGCACGGCGCCGAGACCGTCGTGGTGGCCGAGCTCGACTACGTCTTTGCGCGCGAGAATCCGCTGTACGAGAAGCTGGCGGCGAAGATTAGTCCTCCGCCGTCGCGGGGCGCCGGCGAAACACCACGAAATGCGACAGCGAGAAATTGACCACGAAGCTCGCGAGGATCGCGCAGGCCTTGGCGGCCGCAAGCTGCGCAGGGGCCGCCGCAAGGACGAGCGGCGCGAGCCGGGCGGCGACCAGCAGCGTCGTCGTGTTGGCGACGAGGCCGACGATGCCGGAGACCACGAAGGTCGCGTAGGCGCGCCAGCTCAGCTTGCGGCCCGATTCAGCCGCAAACGTGAACATGGAATTCATCACGTAGGAGCACGACACCGCGATGATCCAGGAGAGCGTATTGGCGGCGACGAGCGGCAGGCCGAACTTCCACGCGCCGATCCAGAACACGCCGAAATCGATGAACGTGTTGACCACACCGACGAGACCGAAGCTGGCGGCCTTTTTCACAAACCCGATACGCGGCTCGACCACGGCGGCTGCGCGCGGAAAGCGGAACTTGAGCTGCTCGATGACTGTCATGATTGCGATCCGCGCCCCCCTTAGCATGCCGGTCCGGCGCTGCCGAGGGCGGCCGCGCGACAAATCGATGACAATTGCGCTATACAGGGCGAAAGGAAGGCACCCGCACTCGCCATGACTGGGACATGACCGCGACCCCGTTGCAACGCGCGAACGAGCGCGCCGATGCCGCCAAGTCCGGCGCATTGGCGGGCCTGTCGATCATCGTGCCGGTCTACAACGAGGCCTCCGGCCTCGCGCAGCTGCACACGCGCATCGCCGAGGTGGCGCGCGCGTTGCACCGCTCGCGCGGACTGGCGTGCGAGATCGTCTATGTCGACGACGGCAGCCGCGACGACAGCTACGCGGTCGCGCGCAGCCTGCCGGCGAACGGCGTCGACGTGCAGGCGGTCTCGCTGTCGCGCAATTTCGGCAAGGAGGCCGCCCTGATGGCCGGCCTCGACCACGCGCGGCGCGGCGCCGTATTGTTCATGGACGGCGACGGCCAACACCCGCCGACACTGATCGGCACGCTGGTCGATCACTGGCTCGATGGGGGCTACGACGTGGTCTACACCGCGAAAGCCCATCGCACCAACGAGTCGGCGCTGCGCCGCTTCGGCGGCAAGGGCTTCTATGCGCTGATCAACTGGGGCGCGCGGGCGAAGATCCCCGAGGACGCCGGCGACTTCCGCCTGCTCTCGCCGCGCGCGACCGCGGCGCTGCGCCAGCTCCCGGAGCGCAACCGCTTCTTCAAGGGGCTGGCGAGCTGGATCGGCTTTCGCCAGCTGCGCGTCGACTACGAGCCCGCCGAGCGCGCCCACGGCGAGACCAGCTGGGGCTACATGAGCCTGCTTGGCCTCTCGGTCGAGGGGCTTACCTCGTTCTCGGTCGCGCCGCTGCGCGTCGCGAGCCTGCTCGGCGTGCTGCTCGCCGCGAGCGCGCTGGTGTTCGGCGCCTGGATGCTGATCGAGGCGTTCGTCGACGCGCACCCGCTGCCGGGCTATCCGTCGCTCATCGTCAGCATCATGGTGATCGGCGGCGTTCAGCTGCTGATGATCGGCGTCATGGGCGAGTACCTCGGCAAGATCCTCTCCGAGATCAAGGCGCGCCCGGTCTACTTCGTCGCCGAGCACAGCGTGAAGGCGGCGGAAGAGGACACCGCGCGCAGCGCCGCCGAGTGAGCGCGCGTGACGACCGACGCTGAACCGCGAGACGCGCCGCCGCGGCGCATCTGGCTCGTCGCCGACGACTACGGCATTTCGCCCGCCGTCAACGCCGCGATCCGCGACCTCGCGGCGCGCGGCCGCCTGAGCGCGACCTCCGTGATGGTGGTGGCGCCGAGCCTCGATCGCGCGCAGGCGCAGGCGCTGGCCGCGCCCGACTCGGCTGCATCGCCCATCGCCATCGGCCTGCACGTCACGCTGACGGCGCCGTTCCGCCCGCTCACCAACGGCTTCGCGCCGACCCGGAACGGCGCGTTTCCGCCGCTCGGCCAGATGATGGGCCGCGCATTCCTGCGCATGCTCGGCCGCGCGCCGATCGCGGCCGAGATCGCCGCGCAGATGGCCGCATTCCGCGCCGCCTTCGGCCGGGCGCCCGACTACGTCGACGGTCATCAGCACGTGCAGCTCCTGCCCGTGGTGCGCGACGCGCTGCTTGCCGCCGTGCAGGAGCACGCGCCGCACGCCTGGGCGCGCCAATGCGGCAGCGCGGCGCCGCGCCTCGCCGATCCCAAAGGCCTGCTGATCCATCGGTTGAGCGCCGCCTTTTGCGCCCGCGCGCGGGCGCTCGGCATCCGCGTCAACCCAGCCTTCGCGGGCACCTATGATTTCGCCAGCCGCACGCCGTTCGCGGCGCTGTTTCCCCGTTTCCTCGACGGCCTCCCGGACGGCGGCGTCGTCATGTGTCATCCGGGCGAGGTCGACGACGAGCTCAAGCGTCTCGATCCGGTCACCGACCAGCGCGCGCGGGAATACGCCTATTTCGCCGGCGAGGCCTTTGCCGATCTGCTGCGCGCGCAAGGGGTTGCGCTGGTGCGGCCGGGGTGACCGAGCGCCGCAGCGGGCGCGGCCGATTTCATCAATGTGCCATTGCGGGGCGCTATCCGGCTCCCGATATCAGGCGCGGCCAGCCTAGGAGCCAGCCCAGGAGGGAAACCATGACTCCGCAGGAACGTGAGCTTGTCGTCGAGCTGTTCGACCGCCTCGCCGCGCTGGAAAATGCCCCGCGCGATACCGACGCGGAGCGCGCGATCGCCGACGGGCTCGGGCGCGCCCCGCACGGCGTGTACGCGCTGGTGCAGACCGTGCTGGTGCAGGACGAGGCGCTCAAGCGCGCCAATGCACGCATCGCCGAGCTGGAAGGACGGGGCAGCGAGCCGCCGCGCCAGGGCGGCTTCCTCGACACCATGCGCGACGCGCTGACGGGACGCGATGATCGGCGCGGCTCGGTGCCGAGCGTGCGGTCCGGCGTCGGCACGAGCGGCGTGTGGAATGCCGGCGGCGGGCCGGCCGCGCCCGCGGGCTACAGCCAGCCCGCGATGGGCGCGCCCATCGGCATGGGCGGCTCGTTCCTCGGCACCGCCGCGGCCTCCGCCGCCGGCGTGATCGGCGGCGCCATGCTGCTCAGCGGCATCCGTTCGATGTTCGGTCATTCCTCCTATGGCACGAACGCCTTCGATCCCGGCTTGGACCCCGGCTTGGCGCCTGCGGCGTCCCATTCGCCGTGGGCCGGCAGCGCCGCCGACAGCGACCTCGCGCGGCAGGCCGGCATCAATGACATCGACCGCTTCGGCGCGCCCGGCCAAGCCGACGACTCGCGCCGCGCAAGCCTCTTGGGCAACGACGACGACAAGGACGCGGGCGGCTACGCCGATGGCAACGACGACAGCGGTCTTGCCGGCGATTTCGGCGGCGGGGATTCGGACTCGGCGTAGGGTCCCGACCCCGTCATTGCGAGGCGTGCGCAGCACGCCGAAGCAATCGCGATCAGCAGACGCACGCGTATGTGGAGCGAGATTGCTTCGCAGAGTCTATGCTTGGGCTCGCCGAAGGCGAGACCCGAGGGCTCGCAATGACCCCTTTGATCAGATCACGATCACCCGCGTGCCGACCTTGACGCGGCCGTAGAGGTCGATCACGTCCTCGTTGCGCATGCGGATGCAGCCGGACGAGACCGCGGTGCCGATCGTCCACGGCTCGTTCGAGCCGTGGATGCGGTAGAGCGAGGAGCCGAGATACATCGCGCGCGCGCCGAGCGGGTTCTCCGGGCCGCCCGCCACGAATGTGGGCAGGTCCGGGCGGCGTTGCAGCATCTCCGGCGGCGGACGCCAGTCCGGCCACTCGCGCTTGGCGGTGATCTCCTTCACGCCCGCCCAGGTGAAGCCCTCGCGGCCGACGCCGATGCCGTAGCGCCGCGCGACGCCGCCCGGCTCGACCAGGAAGAGAAAGCGGTGCGGCGTGTCGATGACGATGGTGCCGGGCTTCTCGGGACCCGAATACGTCACCGTTTGCGGCAGGAATCTCGGGTCCATCGGCGGCCGCGCGGCCTCCTCGCCAACGGGCGCGGCGACCGGCAGGGCCGCAGTCTGGTAGCGCGGCGCCGGCGCGGCGTCCTGACCGCCGAACAAGAACTCGAGGAAGCCGCCACCCATGTTGCCGCGCGCGCTCGCGACCCGAACGGGCGCCGGGGCCGGCGCGACCGGAGCCGGCGGCACGTAGATCGCGCTGTCGGCGTCACCGGGCGGCTGGAGCGACAGCGGCGCCGCAAGTGCCGGCAGCGCCGGAAGGGAGCTCGCGAGGATCACGCAAGACGCGATACGGGACACAACACGGGACGTGGAACGGGACGTTGAACGCGATGTCGAGCGCGACATTGAACGCGACATGGGACATGACATGGGACGTACTCTGTACTGATCGTCACAACGCCGGCGCGAACAGCGCGACGGCATGTGTCGCAGTACAGATCGAAATCGCCAGCGATCGGTTAATAACGATCCCTTATCCCTAATCGGCGCTTACGAAACCGCGTGTTCACGATGTCATGGTTTATTTTGCCTCAAGCCGCATGGTTAACATCCGCCTGCCCGCGACCATCGCGTTGTCACAATTATTTCGCGGCGAAACCGCGCGTTAAGCGTCGACCGGTTAAAAAAAGCCGCGGATTTTGAGGACTTCGGAATGCCGGCGCAGCGCAAGATCTTCCGAATCGAGCAGATGGGCACCGATGGCGCCACGGAACCGGGCGTCGATTTCCGGGTGTCGCTCGAGGCCGAGCCGGCGGTGCAACACAACGGCGCGCCGGTCGCCGATCTCGACGGCGCCCGCCGCCATCATGAGCTGATCGCCGAGATCAAGGCGCTGCGCGCGCTGGTTGAGCCGAAGGAAAACGCCGAGCGCGCGCTCGAAACCTACCGGGCGCAGCTCGCCGAGATGCAGAAGCTCAAGGGCGAGCTCGTGATCATTCACACGGCGATCACCCGCACCAAGCAGGAGATCGCGACGCTGCACGTCTCCGGCTTTCAGGGCGAGCACGCCTCGCGCATGACGCACGAGCTCGACGCGGTCGTGTCCGGCACCGAGCAGGCGACGCAGACCATCCTCAACATGGTGGAGGACATCGATCAGTTCGCCACCACGATGATCGAGGAGACGGACGGGGAGAGGCAGTCGCTCGGCCGGGCGATCCAGGACCGGGTCGTGAAGGTGTTCGAGGCCTGCAACTTCCAGGATATTACCGGCCAGCGCATCTCCAAGGTCGTCAACACCTGGAAGTTCATCGAGGGCCATGTCGGCCAGATGATGGAGATCTGGGCGGCGTCGACGCGTTCAAGGACTTCATCCCCGCGGCGACACCGGAGAAGACCGGCGACCAGGCGCTGCTCAACGGGCCGAAGCTCGCGCACGACGCCGGCCACGCCTCGCAGGACGACATCGACGCGCTCTTCCCGTAAGCGCCCGCGGCCGATCAACGAATGGCTTCTATTCGCTATTCGCCATTCGCCGCGGCTCAGATCGCCTTCACCATCGCGCTCGCCGATGCCGGGCAGAGGCGCGCGAACTGTGCGCTCGCCGCGATGCCGGCGGGAACGCGGTCGCGCGCGCAGGGCGCATAGCCGAGCCTGGTGAAGAAGCGCATGAGATCGCCGGTCAGCAGATAGATCGCGCTCGCGCCGCGGGCGCGCGCCTCGGTCTCCATCTTGTCGACCATGGCGCCGGCGATGCCCTGCTGGCGCAGCGGCGGCAGGGTCACGAGCGAGCGCAGCAGCGCGTCGCGCCCGTGCACCTCGATGCCGGCGAAGCCGACCGGCACGTCGTCGCGCTCGAAGCGCCAGAACAGCGGGCCTTCCTCGACCACGTCGTCGACCGGCAGGCCGGCACGCGCGAGCGTCGCCTTGAGCCCCTCGCGCTCCCAGGTCGCGAGCGGTTGCGCGAACAAGGGCGGACCCGGCCGCAGCACTAGAGGATCTCCTTGAGCCGCTCGGGCGGGCGGCAGAGCCTCGTGACCTTGGGCGAACGCACGACCGGGCGCTCGATCAGGATCGGGTGGGCGTGCATCGCGGCGACCAGCGCCGCATCACCGAGCTTCGCGTCGTCGAGCCCGAGCTCGTCATAGGGCGTGCCGCGCCGGCGCAGGAGATCGCGCGGGCGCGCGCCCATCTCCTTGAGGACCGCCTTGATCTCCGCCGCGCTCGGCGGCGTCTTGACGTAGTCGACGACGGCCGGCTCGACGGCCGCCGCGCGGATCATGTCGAGCACCTTGCGCGAGGTGCCGCATTTCGGATTGTGCCAGATGGTGACCGCGCCACCGCTGCTCGAACGGCTCTTGGGATCGCGTTTGCCGGCCATCGCGCGTCAGGTGGTTTTCTTTTTCTTCTTCACGTGCGGCGTCCCGGGCGCCGGACAGCGCACCAGCAGCATGGTGCCGTAGCGGCCGGCGATTTCCGGATCGATCCATTTGAGCACGAGCACGCGGCCGTCGAACGCGACGACCTCGCGGTCGTCGGCGCCGCCGGGGTCCTGGCCGGGCCCGATATAGGTGTGCCCGTCGGTGCTCGCCTTGATGACCATGTCCTGCACCTGCGGGCTGTCATGGCCGAGCATCGCGACGCCGGCCGAGCCGCGATTGATGACGTAGGGCTGGGTGCAGCCGTTGCGCGCCGCGACCTCGGTGCGCGCCTGGTCCTCGGGACGATGGAACGAGGCGATGCCCCAGCGCCCGACGATGTCGTCGGGCGCGATGCTGGCGCGCGGCGGCGGGCCGGCGGGCGCGGCCGGTTGCGGCGGCGGGGCCGAGTCGCCGCCCGTCCAGCCCGACAGCGACGGCATGCTGCCCGAACAACCCGCGAGCGCGAGCCCGGCGGCCACAACGGCGGGTGAAAGTCGCAGCATGGAACTCGCCATGGATACTCTCCTGCGAACGTCGCACGTCGGATACTCAGGACGTGCGTGGATGCGCCCCCCACATGGCAGCGGCAAGGCGGGATCGGACCGCCAGTCTGCCTGACGGGCCTAAGGATATGGTTAATGTTCGCCGGCCACCAGGGCGTCACGCGGCCGCGAGGTGCCGCACGGGACACGCCGACCCCATGCCGGCTTACCGCTTGGGCGGAGTGGGCAGCGTGTCTTCCTTGATGTTCATGGCGTGGATGTCGGCCGCATCGGTGAAGTCGTAGTCGCTCTTGAAGCCGGCCGCATGGATGCCGGCGACCGCCGCGATGTCGTCCATCTCGTTGACGTCGCCGGTGACGCCGACGGCGCCGATCACCTCGCCCGCGGTGTCGCGGACGAGCTGGCCGCCGCCCTCGAGGAACATCGGGCCTTCGGCGAGCTTCTGCAGGTTCTCCATGAAGATCGGCTTCTCGCGCGATTTCTGCAGCACGAGGCGCGAGGAGCGGCCGAGCGCAAGCGCCGCATAGGCCTTGCCGCAGGCGATCTCGAAGCGGAGCATGGACGAGCCGTCCTGCTTGAGCGCCGCCTTCACGTGCCCGCCGGCGTCGAGCACGACGGCGGTGAGCGGCCGCAGCTTGCGCGCTGCCGCGTCCGCAAAGATGCCGGCGATGAGCTTCATCGCCTCGTCGAGGCTGATCGCGCGCATGACTGTCCGTCCGTGGAGCTCCACCCGACCCACGCGTTTCTAGGTATGATAGACGATCGCGGGCAACCGCGAAGATCGGGGAGAGCTCATGCCGGATCGATTGCGGATCTTCGCGGCCGCGATGCTGGTCGCTTGCGCGCTAGGCGCGCCCGCTCATGCCGAAGAGCGCACGCCCGTGCGCGTCAACGCGTTCCCGAACGCCAAGGCGCTGCCGCTGCATATCGGCCTCGCGCAGGGCATCTTCGCGCGGCACGGCATCGCGCTCGAGCTGCAGCTCACCGAGAGCTCGCGCAGCCAGCGCGAGGGCCTCGCGGCCGGACGGTTCGACATCGCCCAGTCGGCGCTCGACAACGCGGTCGCGATGATCGAGGTCGCCAGGCAGGACGTCGTCATCCTCGCCGGCGGCGACAGCGGCATGAACGAGTTCATCGTGCAGCCGGGCATCGCCTCGTTCGCGGCGCTCCGCGGCCGCACCATCATCGTCGACGCGCCCGACACGGCTTACGCACTGCAGGCGAAAAAACTCCTGCTCAAGTTCGGGCTGCACGCGGGCGCCGACTACACGGTGCGGCCGGTCGGCGCCGTGGTCTACCGCTATCGCGCGCTGATCGACGACAAGAGCAACGCCGGCGGCGTCCTCAACCTGCCGTTCAACATCGAGGCCGCGGAGCACGGCTTGAAGAGCCTCGGCCGGCTGATCGATCTGCTCGGCCCCTATCAGGCGGCGGGCGCCTTCGCGATGCGCCCCTGGGTACGCGCGCATGCGGACACGGTGGAGCGCTATCTCGCGGCCTATGTGGAGGCGCTGCGCTTCGTGCGCGATCCGGCGCACAAGGCCGACTGCATCGCGCTCATGCGCGACAAGCTCAAGCTCTCCGCGGCGACTGCCGAGCGCACCTATGCGCAGCTGGTCGATCCCGGCTTCGGCTTCACGCCGGATGCGAAATTCGACCAGCAGGGCTTCCGCAACATGCTGGCGCTGCGCGCCGAGATCGAGCGCAAGGGCGGCGGCGCGCCGCCGGCGCCGGAAAAATACGTCGACCTCGTGTTCTACGAGCGCGCGATGCGATCGCTGCCGTAGGGTGGGCAAAGGCGGCCGAAGTGAGTCGTCTATGGCACGCCGCCTGTTCCGCCGTGCCCACGCGGTGAAGCATGTGCGCGTGGGCACGGCGGATCGAAGGCGGCGCAACGATGCAAATGCCTCGGCCGCCTTTGCCCCTCCTACCGGATCAAATCCCGAACACGTCCTTGAAGAACCGCGCCATCGCGGCCTGCGACTGCGTGTTGGCGCGCTCCTCGTCGGCATTCTTCGGCGTCGAGAAGCCGTGCTTGGTGCCGCTGTAGAGCTCGAGCTGCCAGCCGATCTTTGCGTCGCGTAGGTCCTGGATCAGAAGGTTCACCTCGGTGAGCGGCGCGACCGGGTCTTCGGCGCCGTGCAGGATCAGGACGCGACCATGGATGTTCTTCGCCGCGTCGTGCTGGAAATCGCGGAAGCTGCCATGGATGGTCACGGTGCCGACGATCGGCGCGCCGGTCTCGGCGAGCTCGACCGCCGTGGTGCCGCCGAAGCAATAGCCGAGCACCGCAATCTTCGCCGCGTCGACCATCGGATGGTTGCGCAGGATATCGAGGCCGGCCTGCGCCCGCGCCCGCATCAGCGGCCGGTCCTTGTTGAACTTGGTCGACTGCGCCTTCGACTCCTCCTCGGTCTTCGGCAGCACGCCGAAGATGTCGGGCGCGAACACCACGTAGCCGAGCCGCGCTACCATCTCGGCGTTCTTCAGGGTGAGCGCCGTCATGCCGTCGCGCCGGTGCAGCAGCAGGACGCCCGGGCGCGGGCCCTTCACGGCGTCGTCATACGCAAGATAGCCGCGCAGCGGCGTGCCGCCCTGGCTGTAGTCGATCCACTGGGTCTTGATCTCGGCGCGCGCCGCGCCGGCGATCGACCAGGCCGTGGCCGCAACGAGCAGGGTCGCGACGAGACGCAGGCTGCGCATGGGGTCCTCCCGGGTTATGCGGGGCAGCTTCGCGACTTGTCCGGCGGCCGTCCAGGGCGCGCCGGTCGACCGCACGGTCTTATGGCGCGCCTTGACAGGCCGCCCTGCAAAGCCGTATCTCCCCGCCCGGCACCTGGCACTCCGCATAGGCGAGTGCTAACCGCCTGACAAAACGAACGTTTCAGTTCACCAAGCCGCGCCCGCGGCGACGAGGAAACCATGGCCAAAGCTAAGTTCCGCCCCCTGCACGACCGCGTGGTCGTGCGCCGCATCGACGCCGAGGAGAAGTCCGCCGGCGGCATCATCATTCCGGACACCGCCAAGGAGAAGCCCTCGCAGGGCGAGATCCTCGCAGTCGGCCCAGGCGGCCGCGACGAGAGCGGCAAGCTCATCCCGATCGACCTCAAGGTCGGCGACAAGGTGCTGTTCGGCAAGTGGTCGGGCACCGAGGTCAAGCTCGACGGCCAGGATCTCCTGATCATGAAGGAGTCCGACATCATGGGCGTGCTCGCCTGAAACCTCGATCCCTCACCCTGAGGAGCCCTCGCGCCGCGAGGGCGTCTCGAAGGGCGAGGGGCACTGAACAACCGACTCACCGGCCTCGCCCTTCGAGACGACACGCACGCAAGGGCGTGCGTGTCTCCTCAGGATGAGGAGCAAACTCATCGGAGCAACACAACATGGCTGCCAAGGACGTACGCTTTTCCGGCGACGCGCGCGAGAAGATGCTGCGCGGCGTCGAGATTCTCGCCAATGCCGTCAAGGTCACGCTCGGCCCGAAAGGCCGCAACGTCGTGCTCGACAAGAGCTTCGGCGCGCCGCGCATCACCAAGGACGGCGTGACGGTCGCCAAGGAGATCGAGCTCGAGGACAAGTTCGAGAATATGGGCGCGCAGATGGTGCGCGAGGTCGCGCAGAAGACCAACGACATGGCGGGCGACGGCACCACCACGGCGACCGTGCTCGCGGCCTCGATCGTGCGCGAAGGCGCCAAGTCGGTCGCCGCCGGCATGAACCCGATGGACCTCAAGCGCGGCATCGACCTCGCGGTCGCCGCCGTCGTCAAGGACATCGAGAAGCGCGCGAAGAAGGTCGGCTCGTCGGCCGAGGTCGCCCAGGTGGGCACCATCTCGGCGAACGGCGACAGCAACATCGGCAAGATGATCGCGCAGGCGATGCAGAAGGTCGGCAACGAGGGCGTGATCACGGTCGAGGAGGCGAAATCGCTCGACACCAACGTCGAGATCGTCGAGGGCATGCAGTTCGACCGCGGCTACATCTCGCCCTACTTCATCACCAATGCCGAGAAGATGCTGGCCGAGCTCGAGGACGCCTACATCCTGCTGCACGAGAAGAAGCTCTCCGGCCTGCAGGCGATGCTGCCGGTGCTCGAGGCCGTGGTGCAGTCCGGCAAGCCGCTGATCATCGTCGCCGAGGACGTTGAGGGCGAGGCGATCGCCACCCTCGTGGTCAACAAGCTGCGCGGCGGCCTCAAGGTCGCGGCCGTCAAGGCGCCGGGCTTCGGCGATCGCCGCAAATCCATGCTCGAGGACATCGCGATCCTCACCGGCGGCCAGCTGATCTCCGAGGATCTCGGCATCAAGCTCGAGAACGTGACGCTCGCGATGCTCGGCCGCGCCAAGAAGGTCATCATCGAGAAGGAGAAGACCACGATCGTCGACGGCGCCGGCAAGCGCAAGGACATCGAGGCGCGCGTCGGCCAGATCAAGGCGCAGATCGAGGAGACGACCTCCGACTACGACCGCGAGAAGCTGCAGGAGCGGCTCGCCAAGCTCGCGGGCGGCGTCGCGGTGATCCGCGTCGGCGGCGCGACCGAGATCGAGGTCAAGGAGAAGAAGGACCGCGTCGAGGACGCGCTCAATGCCACCCGTGCCGCGGTCGAGGAAGGCATCGTACCGGGCGGCGGCGTCGCGCTGCTGCGCGCCAAGAAGGCGGTCGGCAAGATCACGCATGCCAACTCGGACGTGCAGGCCGGCATCAACATCGTGCTCAAGGCGCTCGAGGCCCCGATCCGCCAGATCGCGGAGAATTCCGGCGTCGAGGGCTCGATCGTGGTCGGCAAGATCATGGACTCGAAGTCGGAGACGTACGGCTTCGACGCGCAGAACGAGGAATATGTCGACATGATCGAGAAGGGCATCGTCGACCCCGCCAAGGTCGTGCGCGCGGCCCTGCAGGACGCCGCCTCGGTCGCGGGCCTGCTCGTCACGACGGAAGCAATGGTCGCCGAGGTGCCGAAGGACAAGCCCGCCATGCCGGCGATGCCGGGCGGCGGCATGGGTGGCATGGGCGGAATGGGCGGGATGGATTTCTAGGGAAATCCATTCGCCGTCATTGCGAGGCGCGCGCAGCGCGCCGAAGCG
>CAVPGG010000263.1:0-4092 GCA_963703755.1 uncultured Pseudomonadota bacterium | reverse complement strand
CACTCGGTTATGCGGCCGCTCGACGATGAGGTCCGCGGCGCTCTGCCTCGGGGCCGTGGAAACTCCTCTCCTCCCTCGGCGCAGAGGTCACAGAAGTACCCGAGTCTTCGAGAGGACCCCGTGTCGGACTGGCTCACTCTTGTCTCGGCGTACGGCCTTCGGAGCCTGTCGCCCTACAAAGATCATCCCGCTCGGGATAGTTGACCCGATCGAGCGCGCAGCCTTCCGTCAGCCGCGCCGGATCGACGCGGCCGTCGGCGAGCGCGATCTTCTCGGTCATGGCATAGACGCGGTGGGTCGAGGCGATCAGGGTGGTGCGATCGGGCGTGACCAGGCCGCGCTCGATGGCGCGCCCCGCCTCCATCAGCTCGGAAGCGACCACGAGATCGACGTCGCCGGGCGCCGGCATCAACGCCAGCACCGGATCGCGGCCGGCCGCCTTGGCGTCGCGCGCGGCAAAGAGCTCGAGATAGTAGATCGTGGCACCGGTGCGCTGGGCAACGCCCGGCACCGAGGTCGCCTGCGCGATGTAGGCACCGTGCTCGGCGACATCGACCAGCCAGTCGGCGAGCACGCCGCCGCCCTCCCCGCCCATGGCGAGAATGGCGATCGTGATCGGCCGCGGTCCACCCATGCGCAGAGCTCGACTCAGCGCGCCGCGAGCGCGGGCCGCGCCAGGCGTCGCTGCAGGAAGCCGATGATCCAGCCGCGCCAGCGTGCCTTGACCCGGTCCCAGGCGGACGGATTGGTGATCAGGCTCGCGCGATAAAACGAAGGACACAGCACCGCGGCGTGGCTCACCTCGCCGCACAGGCCGCAACCGACGCAGGAATTGATTACCTTGGTGACCGGCGCGCGGCGCAACGGATCGGGATTGGGCGCGATGGTGAGCGACGGACAGCCCGAGAGGCGAATGCAGGAATGATCGCCCGTGCAGGTGTCGGCGTCGACGCCGAAGCGATCCTGCACGACCCGCTCGCCGCGTTCCGCCTGCGCGCGCCGCTGCGGGCGCTCGCGCCGCTGCTTGTTGAGCATGCATTCTGATTGGGCGACAATCACCTTCGGGCCGGGCTCGCGCGTGGTCAGCGCCTCGCGCAAGGTGTCGCGCATTTTGGCGATATCATAGGTGCGTGTGAGCGTGCGCACCCAGTTCACGCCGACGCCGCGCACGGCCCGCTCGATCGGGTTGCGGGTCGCGCGGATCGCATTGTCGGCGCGCGAGGACGGCACGTCCTGGCCGCCGGTCGCGGCCGCATAGCCGTTGTCGACGATGACCAGCACGTTGTCGCTCTTGTTGAAGACGGCGTTGCCGACGCCGCTCGCGAGCCCGTTGTGCCAGAAGCCGCCGTCACCCATGAACGCGATCGCGCGCTTGCCGGCCTTCACGTTGAGCGCCGCGGCGCCGGCGGCGCCGAGGCCGTAGCCCATGGTGGTGCTGCCGATGTTGAAGGGCGGCAGGATCGAGAAGAGATGGCAGCCGATGTCGCAGCTCACGTGATGCGGCCCGAGCTCGCGCTCGACCAGTTTCAGGGCGGCGAAGATCGGCCGCTCCGGGCAACCGGTGCAGAACGAGGGCGGACGACCGTGCACGTGGCCCTTGGTCTGCGCCAGCGCCTGCTCGCTGCGCTGCGCCAGCGCGGCATCGGCGCCATTCGCCGTCGCCAGGAGATCGCCGCAGTAGCGCGCGACGAATGCCTCGACGCCCGGCCCGACCACCGCGCCGGTGTATTCGCCGGCCATCGGCAGCATGTCCTTGCCATGAATTCTGGTCTGCACGTCAGCGCGGCGCAGGATCGTGTTGACGGCCTGCTCGATATAGTCGGGCTGGCCCTCCTCGACGACCAGGATCGCGCGCTTGCCGGCGCAGAAGCGCACGAACTCGGCGTCGACCAGCGGATACGCGACATTGAGCACGTAGAGAGGGATGCGCGTCTCGCCGAAACTGTCGGCGAGGCCGATGCGCTCGAGCGCGCGGATCACCGTATTGTAGTGGCCGCCCTGCACCACGATGCCGATGTCGGCGGCGTCGCCGGCAAACACCTCATTGAGCGCGTGGCGGGTGATGAAGTCGACGGCGGCGGGCCAGCGCTTCTCGACCTTCTCCTTCTCGTGCGCATAGGTCGCGGGCGGCAGCGCAATGCGGTCGGTGGCGCGGCGCGGATTTTCGAGCGCATCGCGCAGCGTGAAGGCCGGCCGCGCATTGTCTTTGGCGGTGAAGCGGCCGTAGACGTGGCAGGCGCGGATGCGCAGAAGCAGCATCACGGGGGTGTTGGAGGCTTCCGACAGCGCAAAGCCATGCTCGACGGCCTGCACGATCGAGGGCAGGTTCGGGCGCGGGTCGAGCAGCCAGATCTGCGACTTCATCGCAAAGGCATGGCTGCGCTCCTGCATGATCGAGGAGCCCTCGCCGTAATCCTCGCCGACGATGATCAGCGCGCCCCCGGTGACGCCGCCCGACGAGAGGTTGGCGAGCGCATCGGACGCCACGTTGGTGCCGACCGTCGACTTGAAGGTGGCGGCACCGCGCAGCGGATAGTTGACCGAGGCCGCGAGCGTCGCGGCCGCCGTCGCCTCGTTGGCGCTCGACTTGAAGTGCACGCCGAGCTCGCCGAGGATGTCGTTGGCGTCGCTCAGCACGTCCATGAGGTGCGAGATCGGCGCGCCCTGGTAGCCCGCCACATAGGAGACGCCCGACTGCAGCAGCGCCTTGGTCACGGCCAGGATGCCCTCGCCGCGGAACTCGGCGCCGGCGCCCAGCTTGAGCTTCGCGACCTCGGCGGTGAAGGAACGTTCGGCCATGGCGGAATAGTAGCGTCTTCTCAGAACCCCTGATAGGCGCGCGCCGGCAGATAGTGCAGCACGCGCCGCTCGGCGAGGATGACGGCGAGATACGCAATGCCGCCCACCAGGGTCAGCATGAAGATGGCGACGAAGACCATCGGCGTATCGCCCTGCCCTTCGCCGAACGAAAGCAGGTAGCCCAGGCCCTGGTTGCCGCCGACCAGCTCGCCCACCACGACGCCGACCACCGCGAGCGTCGAGCCGATGCGCAGGCCGGCGAACATCGCCGGCAGCGAGGCAGGAAACTCGATGCGCCAGAAATCTGGGCACGTGTCGCCTTGAACGCGCGCGCGAGGTTGACCAGATCGGGGTCGACGGTCCGCACGGCGGTCAGCACGTTGACCAGCACGGGGAAGAACACGATCAGCACTGCGACCAGGATCTTCGGATAGACCGTGTATCCCATCCACAGGATGAAAAGCGGCGCGAATGCGACCTTGGGCGCGATCTGCAGCGCCAGGATGTAGGGCGAGAGGGCGAGCTCGGCGGTGGGCGACAGGCCGAGCACGTAGCCGATCGCCGCGCCGAGCAGGCTGCCGAGGACGAAGCCGGCTATCACCTCGGCGAACGTGATCGCAGTGTGGAACGCGAGGTGGCTGATGTGCCAGATGCGCGCGGCCTCGGCGATCACATCCGAGAGCGGCGGCACGAAATAGGGCGGAATGCCGAGCAGCCCCGGTCCCCATTGCGCGGCAGCGAGAAAGACGACGAACAGCGCAACACTGGCGATCGTGCCGCGGCGGACCATGCTGTGCCGATCGCCACCATGCCGCCTACGCGACGCGCGGTTCGGCGAGGGGCTCGCCGATGTGGAGCCGCCGCATCAGCGTCGCCACGTAGTCCCCGACCCGCGCCTCCTGCCGTCGCGCGATCGGGTCGTCGCGATGCGGCAGCTCGATCTTGATCTCGTCGACGATGCGGCCGGGCCGCGCGCTCATCACCAGCACGCGGTCCGCCATCAGCACGGCCTCGGCGATGTCGTGGGTGATCAGCAGCGCGGTCTTGCCGGCCGCGCCAGGGTGCGGGCGAGATCGCGCTGCAGCACGATGCGGGTCTGGGCGTCGACGGCGGAAAACGGCTCGTCGAGCAGCAGCACGGAAGGGTTGACCGCGAGCGTGCGGGCCAGCGCCACGCGCTGGCGCATGCCGCCGGAGAGCTGGTGCGGATAGTGCCGCGCGAACTCGGCAAGTCCGAGGCTCGCCAGCAGGTCCTGCGCGATTTTCCCGGCGCCGGGCCGGCGCTGGATGTCGA
>CAVPGG010000262.1:0-3826 GCA_963703755.1 uncultured Pseudomonadota bacterium | reverse complement strand
GGCGCCGAACGGATGATTTCCCCTGTCCTGCGCGCGCCGCGCCACGTCGAACGCCACACGGAGGAAATCCCGATCGTCCGCATCGGTCTGTTTTCGGCCGCTCATGGTCGTCGTGCCCCGTGCGGTGAGCAACCCGCGTGCCACGGCCCTTTATATGCCATGTGAGCTGTCATTTGAGCTGCCATGTACGCGGCTGCAACGCATATTCGCTTGAACAACCGCGCCGCTCCTTGCAATGTTGCGGGGCCGGCGCTGAGGCCTTTCCATGGACATCGTGATCACAGAGTCGATTAGCGCGATCCTGCGCTGGGTGCACGTCATCGCGGCGGTCGGCTGGATCGGCAGCTCCTTCTACTTCATCCACCTCGATCTGAGCCTCAAGCCGCGCGACGGCCTGCCCGAGGGCGTCAAGGGCGAGGCCTGGCAGGTGCACGGCGGCGGCTTCTACCACATGCTCAAATACCTGGTGGCGCCGGCCCGCCTGCCGGACCACCTCACTTGGTTCAAGTGGGAGGCCTATGCGACCTGGCTGTCGGGCTTCGCGCTCCTGGTGCTGGTCTATTACGTATCGGCCGATCTCTTCCTGGTCGACAAGTCGGTGCTCGACATCAGCGCTCCCAAGGCCGCCGGCATCGCGTTCGCGAGCCTGCTCGCGGCCTGGCTCGGCTACGAGGCGCTGTGCCGCTCGCCGCTCGGGCGCTACGAGGTTCTGTCGGCGTTGGTCGGCTACGTGTTCCTGGTGACGCTGACCTATGCGTTCACGCGCGTGTTCAGCGGGCGCGGCGCCTTTACGCAGATCGGCGCGATCATCGGCACCATCATGGTCGCGAACGTGTTCGTGATCATCATTCCGTTTCAGAAAAAGACCGTCGCCGCGATGCTCGCCGGCACGGCGCCCGACCCGCGCTGGGGCGAGGTCGGCAAGCAGCGCTCGGTGCACAACAACTACCTGACGCTGCCGGTCATCTTCCTGATGCTGAGTAACCACTACCCGCTGTTCTTCGCCACCCGCTTCAACTGGCTGATCGTCGCGATCGTGCTGGCGATCGGCCCGGTGATCCGCCACTTCTACAACATGCGCCACGAGGGCAAGGGCAGCCCATGGTGGACCTGGGGCGCGGCGGCGGCCGGCATGATCGCGGTCGCGCTGCTGTCGGGGGCCGGGCCGCGGCCGAAGAGCGGCGCGCTGCCCGCCGCCGTCGAGTTCGCGCAGGTCGAGGCGATCGTCGCGTCCCGCTGCAGCATGTGCCACGCGGCCGAGCCGCTGTGGCCTGGCATCGCGTCCGCTCCCGGCGGCGTGCGGCTCGACGATGCCGATCACATCCGCCAGCACGCCAAGCTGATCGAGCTCTATGCGGTGCGCTCGCACGCAATGCCGCCCGGCAACATCACCGACATCTCGCTCGAGGAGCGCGACCAGCTCGCCGCCTGGGCTGCGGCCGGCGCGCCCGCGAAGTAGAGCGACCACGCTCAAACCATCAGGCCAAACAGATCCGCCAGCCGAGAGCCCCGGCCGGCGGATCGTCTTTGCGAAGTCCGCGTCAGGTCAGAACGCGACGGTCACGCCCGTGATCCAGGTGCTCTCCGTTGTGGCGTTAAAGCCGGTCGCGACCGGGTCGAGGCCGAACTTGTTCTTCCAGTAGCGGTAGGCGCCCCATACCGAGACCATGTCGGACTTGCCCCACCACATCTTGCCGACGTTGAGCGAAAGGGTCTGCTGGGTCAGGTACTCGTTGATGCGCTGTGGCACGCCGATCTCGCCCGCGCCCTTCGGGCCGTGGATCACCTCGAGCGACTTGAAGGTCATCGGCAGCCATTCGGGCAGGAAGCCGAGCGGCTGGACGTAGAGCGCTTCCACCGCCCAGGTCGTCTTGAACTCGACCTTGCCGCTGAAGTTCGGGCCGAAGATCGCCGAGAAGCCGTCGTTCTGGAATTCCTTGTAGCCATTGATGCTGACGTTGAGGAAGCCGTGGTACGGCGCCGCGAAGTCGAACTGGATGCCGCCCTGATACGAGCGCTTGGCCGAGCCGAGCGTCGTGTTGTCGGTGTTGACGTTGAGGCCGCCGACGAACTCGATATTGGTGAGCGGACCCATCGAGAAGGTTTTGCTGTGGCTCAGCTGGTTCCAGCCGAGCGTGCTGCGGACGAGGCCGTAGATTTCCGTATAGCCCGCGCATACCGCCGCGCCCGTACGGTCGCACGGCGCAGCCGGCGTGCCGAACGGCGGCGCCTTCGCGTTGGTCGCCTTGAGCCAGTCGACGGTGAAGAAGTTGGTGCCGTACTCCCACACGTCGAAGTGGGTATAGGTGAGCACGTGCTTCGGCGTTGTGCCGGCGCCCGGGTTGGTCGCCGTGAACGCGTAGCTGTAGCTCACCGAGTTCAGGTTCACGAGGAAGAACGGCGGCGGCGGAGGCGGCGGCTTCGGCGCCTTGACCGGAAGATCGGCCGCCATCGCGCCGCCCGTAATCGCCGATGCCAGGATGGCAGCGAGCGCCAAACTTCTCTTCAACATGGATGTCCCCCGCGCGTTGCGTGACCAGTGACGACACATATTGGTCATATTTACTGCGCGGATACCTTTGCGAGGGAAGCCCGAAGTTCATACAGCGCCTGCGCTTTTTTTCATCACGACCTTTTGTCTTGATCGCCATGAATGGCGGAAATTCCGCGCAGCCACGTTCGGAATACTGCGATTTCGACTGAGATCGTCGTAACATGCATGGCGCCCGGCGTTTTCCGGGGGGAGTAGTACGGCGTCGCAACACTCGTTTGGCGATCGACCGCATAGCCCCGTTTCCAAACACAAGCGGCGGCGCGGATTTCCGATTTCCATGCCGTGTGACCGAAATGCCACGCATTCGGCTACGCCGAGGCAGGGAGCTGTGGACAGAAGCAGCCTCGAAAAGCTGGTTGTCCCTGTGGTTGCGGCCGAGTCGCGCCGCGCATCCGTGCCGCGTCGCAAATACTGCTTTGTCTCGCGGCAATCCGCCGGATTTCGCCGGGTCATGCGGCGCTATTGGTACCCCGGGATTTCTGGCACAGTATTGGCAACGGCACAGCGCCACCACCGGCGGGCCTCATTCCATCTCGGCATGCACGACGAATCGCCCCGCGCCGCATCACCCGATCAGCCGCTGTTGCGCGTTGTGGGCGTGAGCAAGCGCTACGGCGCGCTGCTCGCCAACGATGACGTCAGCATCGATCTGATGCCGGCGCAAATTCACGCGCTGCTCGGCGAAAACGGCGCCGGCAAGTCCACGCTGGTGAAAGTGATCTACGGCCTCGTGCAGCCGACCTCGGGCGAGTTGCGCTGGCTGGGCGAGCGTATCGATCTCGCCGGCCCCGCGCAGGCGCGCGAACTCGGCATCTCGATGGTCTTTCAGCATTTCTCGCTGTTCGAGAACCTCACGGTCGCCGAGAACGTCGCGCTCGGCCTCGCCAAGGGCGAAGCCTTCGCCGCCATCGCGGCGCGGCTCGCGCACGTGTCGCGCGAGTACGGCCTGCCGCTCGAGCCCGGCCGCGAGGTGTGGCGGCTCTCGGTCGGCGAGCGCCAGCGCATCGAGATCGTACGCGCGCTCATGCAGAACCCCAAGCTCCTGATCCTCGACGAGCCGACCGCGGTGCTCACGCCGCAGGAGGCGGACCAGCTGTTCGTCGTGCTGCGCCGGCTCAAGCAGGAAGGCAAGGCGATCCTCTACATCAGTCACAAGCTCGACGAGGTGCGGCGCCTGTGCAACGTCGCCACCATCCTGCGCGGCGGCAAGAAGGTCGCGACCTGCGACCCGCGCCGCGAGACCGCGGCCTCGCTGACCAAGCCGAATGCGTG
>CAVPGG010000261.1:0-6984 GCA_963703755.1 uncultured Pseudomonadota bacterium | reverse complement strand
GCCAAAACGGGCTAAATCACCACGCCTAGGGTGGATCTCTATTTATGCAGATCCTGGTTGTGATTATTTAAGCATGAAATTCCCAGACTTTTGCAGAGTCTCCAAGATCTTGCTTGCGGCAGATCGAGGGGATATTCGACTCGTCGCTTCGACTCTTGTGTTAATTGAAGCGGCGGGTTGGAATGGTGAAGTTGCCATCAGCGGCCCGACAAAATGATTGATCAATACCTTCGCGACTCAATCGAGTGGCATGAGGTAGATCTTTTCGTTGCTCGCGAAGCCCAAAAGTATTGCGCAATAAAATGCGTATGCGTGGCCCGACGCGACCGCACCTGCCCAGCGGTTCGCGCAAAAGTCGATTACCTGATGACATGGGATCAGGAGTTCCGATTGGGAAGCAATTCGGCAGCGTTCAAGTGATCAAGCCACTGCCACACGACAGTGGGCTTTGTTATCACTTGAACGCTGCCGAATTGCTTCCCAATCGGAAACTGCTGATCCCATGTCATCAGGTAATCGACTTTTGCGCGAACCGCTGTTGCCAGGTGCGTCGCGTCGGGGCCACGCATACGCATTTTATTGTCGAGTTCCGGGCTTCGCGAGCAACGAAAAGATCTACCTTATGTCACTTGATCGAGTTGTGAGATCATCAATCAATTTTGTCGCGGCCGTTGATGGCAACTTCACCACTTCCAGCCCGCCACTTCGATTAAACACAAGAGCTTGAAGCGACGAGTCGAATATCCCCTCGATCTGCCGCAAGCAAGATCTTGAGAGACTCTGCCCAAAAGTCTAATCATGCTTGATTGTACATTCAAGAGATGCATGAATCGAGATACACCCTAGGCGTGGTGATTTTAGCCATTTCGCAACATATCCAGATACAGGGCCGCTACGGCCGCGACCAGGTCGCGCAGATCATCACCTTCGGCACCCTGCAGGCGCGCGGCGTGCTGCGCGACGTCGGACGCGTGCTGGAAATGCCCTACGGCCAGGTCGACAAGCTGTGCAAGTTGGTGCCTCAAAATCCTGCCGCGCCCGTCACGCTTGCGAAGGCGATCGACGGCGAGCCGCGTCTGCAGGCGGCGCGCGACGACGACCCGGTGGTGGCGCGCGCTTTTGCGATCGCGCAGAAGCTCGAAGGCCTCAACCGCCATGCCTCGACGCATGCCGCCGGAATTGTGATCGGCGACCGGCCGCTCGACCAGCTCGTGCCGCTCTATCGCGATCCCAAGTCGGACATGCCGGTGACCCAGTTCAACATGAAGTGGGTCGAGCAGGCGGGCCTCGTGAAATTCGACTTCCTCGGGCTCACCACGCTGACGGTGCTGGAAACCGCCGTGCGCCTCGTCAAGCAGCGCGACATCGACATCGATCTCGCCGCCATCCCGCTTGACGACAAGAAGACGTACGAGCAGCTGGCCAGGGCGGAGGCGGTCGGCATCTTCCAGCTGGAAAGCCAGGGCATGCGGCGCGCGCTGCTCGACATGCGGCCGGACCGATTTGAGGACGTGATCGCGCTGGTCGCGCTCTACCGGCCGGGGCCGATGGCGAACATCCCGACCTATTGCGCCCGCAAGCACGGCATCGAGTGGCCCGAATACATCCATCCCAAGCTCGAGCCGGTGCTGCGCGAGACCTTCGGCGTCATCGTCTACCAGGAACAGGTGATGCAGGCCGCGCAGGTGCTCGCCGGCTACTCGCTGGGCGAGGCCGACCTGCTGCGCCGCGCCATGGGCAAGAAGATCAGGAAGGAGATGCAGGCGCAGCGCCAGCGCTTCGTCTCCGGTGCGGTCGAGCGCGGCGTCGAGAAGGGCCAGGCGGAGGCGATCTTCGAATTGCTCGAGCGCTTCGCCGACTACGGCTTCAACAAGAGCCACGCGGCCGCCTACGCGCTCGTCGCCTACCAGACCGCTTACATGAAGGCGAATTTTCCGGTCGAGTTCCTGGCCGCCTCGATGACGCTCTCCATGGGCAACACCGACAAGCTCGCCGAATTCCGCGCCGAGGCGGTACGGCTCGGCATCAAGGTCGAGCCGCCCTCGGTCAACCGCTCCGGCGTCGAGTTCGACGTGACCGGCAACACCATCTTCTATGCGCTGGCGGCGCTCAAGGGCGTGGGGCGGCAGGCCGTCGAGGCGATCGTCGAGGCGCGCGGCGATCGCCCGTTCACGGATCTCGCCGACTTCGCCCGCCGCATCAACCCGCGCGCCGTCAACAAGCGCGTGCTCGAGAGCTTGGCCGCCGCCGGCGCCTTCGACGGCATCGAGCGCGAGCGCGCACGCGCCGCCGCCGGCGTCGACGTGATCCTGGCGGCCGCGCAGCGCACGCACGAGTTGGTGACCTCGGGGCAGGGCGACATGTTCGGCGGCCCGGCCACGCGCGAGACGCTGCCGATCCCGGCGGCCGCCGCCTGGCTGCCGGCCGAGCGCATGCAGAAGGAATATGACGCGGTCGGCTTCTTCCTCACCGGCCACCCGCTCGACGACTATGCGCCGCTGCTCAAGAGCCTGCGCGTGCAGTCCTGGACCGAGCTTGTCCGCGCCGTGAAGGCCGGCGCAACGGCGGGCCGCGTCGCCGCGACCGTAGTGTCGCGCATGGAACGGCGCACCAAGTCGGGCAGCAAGATGGGCATCTTCGGGCTCTCGGATCCGTCGGGGCAGTATGAAGCGATCATCTTCCAGGAGGGCCTCGATCAGTATCGCGACATCCTGGAGCCCGGCAACGCCGTGCTGCTCTTCCTTTCCGCCGAGGCGCAGGGCGACGACGTGCGCGCGCGCATCCAGTCGGCCGAGCCGCTCGACAAGGCTGCCGCCAAGCTGCAGAAGGGCCTTCGCGTATTCGTGCGCGACGAGGCGCCGCTCGACGCGGTGTCGCGCCGGCTCGACGCCAAAGGCGACGGCGAGGTCTCGATCGTGGCGCTGCTCGGCGCCGGCGCCGAGGTCGAGCTCAAACTGCCCGGCCGCTACAAGGTCTCGCCGCAGATCGCCGGCGCGCTCAAGGCCGTGCCCGGCGTGATCGAGGTGCAGGCGGTGTGAGGGCGAGAGGCCTCGGGACAAAATGAGGCCGTCATCGCCCGCGAAAGCGGGCGATCCAGTACTCCCGGGAGCCGGCAATGAGCCGCGAACGCGCCTTCTGGGTCTACATCCTGGCCAGTCGAATTGGCGGCACGCTTTATATCGGCGTCACCAACAACCTCGTGCGTCGAGTCTACGAGCACCGAACAGACGCGGTGTCCGGGTTCACTCAGAAATATCAGGTCCATCGATTGATCTACTACGAGCAATTCTCGGATATCGAGAATGCAATCAGGCGCGAGAAGCGTCTAAAGAAGTGGCCACGGATAGTGCCCCATCGATCGACTGCGGCGTACTGGATCGCCCGCTTTCGCGGGCGATGACAGCGGTAGTTGTTGCGAAGCCTACTCATCCTCGAACGGCAGCCCGACGTAGTTCTCCGCGATCATCGCCTGGCCGGTACGCGAGCCCGCCACATAGGCGATCTCGGCCTGCTGCAGCTGCCGCTCGAATGGCGTCGCGGCGTCGAAACGATGCAGCAGACTGGTCATGTAGGTCGAGTAACGCACGGTCTTCCACACCCGCTTGAGGCACGTGTCGGAATAACGGTCGAGCCGCTCGCTCGCGCCGGTGCGGAAGAATTCGGCGAGCGCACGTGAAAGGACGCGCACGTCCGCGACCGCGAGATTGAGGCCCTTGGCGCCGGTCGGCGGCACGATGTGGGCGGCATCGCCGGCGAGAAAGAGCCGCCCATGCCGCATCGGCGCGGCGACGAACGAGCGCACCGGGGTCACGCCCTTCTGCAGGATGCGGCCGGTGACGAGTTCGGCGCCGCCGTCGCCCAGCCGCAGCCGCAACTCGTCCCAGAAGCGGGCGTCGGACCACGCGTCCGGGTTCTCGTCGACCGCGACCTGCAGGTAGTGGCGCGAGATGCGCGGCGAGCGCCGGCTGCACAGGCCGAAGCCGCGCGCGTGGTTGATGTAGGTCATCTCGCGGATCGGCGGCGATTCGGAAAGGATGCCGAGCCAGCCGAACGGGAAGATGCGGTCATAGGTGGTGAGAACTGCGGGCGGCATCGACTCGCGGCAGATGCCGTGAAATCCGTCGCAGCCCGCGACGACGTTGCAGGCGAGCGCGTGCTCGACGCCTTTCTGGCGGTAGCGAATGGTCGGTGCGGCGCCATCGTTGCCGTCGAGCCCGATCACCTCGGCCTCGAACAGCAGCGGCGCGCCGTCGGCAAGCCGCGCCGCCACCAGGTCCTTCACGACTTCCTGCTGGCCGTAGATGGTCGCGCACTTGCCGCCCGTCAGCGCCGGCAGGTCGAGGTGGATGAGGCCGTCGCGGAAACGGATGTCGAGCGCCTCGTCGACCATGCAGTCGCGGCGCAAACGGGCGTCGAGCCCGAGCTCGCGCATCAGGTCGACCGTCCCCTGCTCGAGCACGCCGGCGCGCACGCGCTCCTCGATGTAGTCGCGGCTCCTCGCCTCCAGCACGACGCAGTCGATGCCGTCACGGTAGAGGAGGTGCGCGAGAAAAAGTCCCGCCGGACCCGCGCCGATGATTGCAACTTGCGTGCGCATGAGCCCCGCCGCGTGGAAGAGCGACGACGATACGTCGGCGTCCGGCGCAGTTCCAGTCTGCGTCGGAGCGCGATTGACCATCCGGTCAGTGCGCGGTCATATAGGCCACCAAACCAGGAGCCCGCCATGGCCAACAAGCTGCGCCACATCGCGATCTCGGTCCGCGACCCGGAAGCGACCGCAAAATTCTTCGAGCAGGCGTTCGGCATGACGCGCGCCGGCAACGCGCAGCGCGGCGTCTATATGACCGACGGCATCATGAACGTCGCGCTGCTCAACTTCGGCGACGAGCCGATCGCGGGCTTCGAGAGCCAGAAGGGCGTGACCGGCCTCATCCATTTCGGCATGTGGGTCGATAGCGTCGACGCGATCGACAAGTCGATCACGGCGGCCGGCGGCAGCTACGTGACGGGCCGCAAGGAGACCAATCCGAACGTCTATTACGAGGTCAAATACAAGACGCCCGAGGGCATCGTGTTTGACGTGACGGAAAGCGGCTGGAAAGGCGCCGTGAAGGACGTAACGCCGACCCCGAAGGCGGCGTGAAGCTCGGCAACTGAAAATGAAAGGCAATATGATACCATCGGCGCGGCCCTGGCCACTTTTGGCAGAAGCTCCTAACTGGGATAACAGCAGCAATTTCAATGGGCGCGCAATCGCGTGGGGCGCCGGTCGAGTGGTCGTCCCCGGAGTTCCGGTATGTCACTGAGCCTGCGCGCGGTTGCCCGTAGCATCAGTCTCGCGGCCGCGATCGCCCTTGCCGGCGTAGCGCAAGCGGCCTGGCCCGAGCGGACGGTGACGCTGGTGGTGCCATTCACGGCGGGCGGCATCACGGACGTGCTGGCGCGCTCGATTGCCGAGCGGCTGCAGACCGCGCTGAAGCAGCCCTTCATCGTCGAGAACTTGCCCGGCGGGGCGGGCGTCGTCGCGGCCGAGCATGTTTTGCGCGCGCCGCCCGATGGCTACACGCTGTTGTTCACGCCGATCTTCCAGATCACCATGGCGCCATTCACGCACAAGGTGAGCTTCGATCCGATCAAGGACTTCCGGCCGGTCGCGGCCGTGGCGGCAAGCCCGTTCGTCATCACGGTCGGCGCCGGCGTGCCAGCCAACAATCTCGCCGAGCTCATCGCCTACGTGAAGGCGCAGCCCGGCAAGATCCCGTTCGGCTCGGCGGGCACCGGCAGCCTCACGCATGTCTCGTCGGCGGTCTTCCTCAAGAGCGCCGGCCTCGACATGATCCACGTTCCCTACAAAGGCGTCGGGCAGGCCTTCACGGACCTGCTCGGCGGACAGATCTCGATGCTTTCGGCCTCGCCCGTCGAGGTGAAGCCCTATCTCGGCTCCGGCAAGGTCAAGCCGCTCGCCGTCACCGGAACGGCGCGCTCGAAGCAGCTTCCCGGCGTGCCGACGGTCGTGGAGACGCTCAAGAGCCCGCCGGTGATCACCATCAACGGGCTCGTTGCGCCCGCGCGGGTGCCGCAGGAGGTGATCGATACGCTGTCGCGCGAGATCATCGCGGCCGAGAAGAGCGCGAATTTCATCGATCGCATCGACAAGCTCGGCGCCGAGCCGATCGTCAGCACGCCGGCTGAGTTCGCCGCGATCATCGCCAAGGATACGGCGCTCTGGCGCGACACCGTGCGCGATCTTGGACTGAGGCCGCAGTAGTGCGATAAGCCGACAAGCAAAATGTCGAACCAGAACGAAAAGCAACGCGTCGTCGTCGTCGGAGCAGGCCCGGTCGGCATGGTCTGCGCGCTCGCGCTCAACCGGCGCGGCGTGCCCGTGACCGTGTTCGAGCAGGAGCCGGCGCCGGTCGAGGACCAGCGCGCCGCTACGATCCATCCGCCGACGCTCGAGATGCTCGACGGGCTCGGCGTCGCGCAGAAGATCCTGCCGCTCGGTCTGGTGTCGACCACCTATCGGTTTCATGACCGCGTCAACCGCTCGGTGGTCGCCGAGTTCGATCTCGACCGCATGCGCGGCGAGTTCAAGTTTCCCTTTGTGCTGCAATACGAGCAGTACAAGCTGACGGCGTCGATCGCTGCGGAGTATGCCAACGCCGGCGATTTCGACGTGCGCTTCTCGCACAGCGTGACGGGCCTCAAGGAGACCGCCGACGGGGTCGAGATCGGCTACACGTCGCCGGACCGTGAGGGGACCCTCGCGGCCGCCTACGTGATCGGCTGCGATGGCGGGCGCAGCACGGTGCGCAAGCTCGCCGGCATCGAGTTCGAGGGCTTCACGTATCCGGAGCGCTTCATCAAGATCGCGACCAGCTTCGATTTCGGCACCGTCAACCGCGACCTGGTGCTGCGCAACTATTTCTCCGATCCGGACGAGTGGTGCAACCTGTTCAAGGTGCGCGGCAAGCGGCCGCCGGC
>CAVPGG010000260.1:0-29060 GCA_963703755.1 uncultured Pseudomonadota bacterium | reverse complement strand
TTCCAGTCGCGCCCGGGCGGTATGCCAGCATGGCACCGAGCCAGAAGAAAATCAGCCGGCCCTCTACGAACGTCGAGAAATGCGAGTTCGCCATGCTGGTCGCGCACCAGCAAATCAATGCCGCCGCCGCGAGTTGCCGATAGGGCGCTGGCGCCGGATACGTCAGGGCGCGAAAGATGAAGAACAGAAAAGCCGCAAGTCCGATCAGACCCTGCTCGCCGAGGATCTTGAGGAATTGGTTGTGCGGATCGCCCGTATCGCCTCCGCGCCACCCCTCGATGCTCTGCGCGTAGGGACGATAGCCGTCGGCGAAGCCGCCCGTTCCAACCCCGAAGATCGGGTGGTCGCGGACCATGCGCAGCGTGGTCGGCCAGAAGACGGCGCGATAGCCGAGTGAGGTCGGTGTCGCCGATTGGTCGGCGGTCTCGAATTCGCGCAGCGCCTGCCCGATGCGGCTGCGCACCTGTGCGCTCGACGCCAGCAACAGGCCGGCGCAGACCAGCACCGCAAAGCCCGCGAGCGCCTTCATGCGCCACGATCCACGGGCGAGGAAAGTCACGACCGCGACTGCCATGATGACCAGCGCGAGGTAGCCGCTGCGTCCCCACAGGACGAACACAACGTCGAATGCCAGCACCGCGACGGCCGCGGCCATGATGCGCCGGTCGCCGAGCAGTCGATCGCCCGCAAACGCCTCCGGGCGCATGATTGTCGCGATGCAGACGATCATGGCGAGCGAAAAGCTCAAGCCCTGGACCGTGTAATTGTGAAACGCGACCCCCGGCGGCAATTTGTTGAGGATCGGGATCTGTTCCCATTGCGTCACGAAGGAGACGAGCGCACCGAGAAGGCAAGTGATGACGAAGACCTTGCACACGAGCCGCTTCGACGCCGCATCGTCGAACACCGCGACGGACATCGGCACCAGCGCGACACGACGCCATCCGCCCAGTGCGTTGAGCGCATCGTGCCATGATGCCGGGCCGTGGAATGTCGCGAGCACGACCACCGCCGCGAAGGGAAGACCGGCGACCACCAGCGGATGATGGAAGGCCTGCACCAGCCGCCGATGCAGCTCGCGGCTGACGATGAACGGGACGAAGGCTGCGGCTTCGACGACAACCGTCGCCGAGGTTGACACCAGCGCGGCAACCATGATGCCGATCAGCAGCGCGCGCGCGATCCCGACGCCGCCGTCGGCCGGCGACAGCACGCGCCGAATGATCGACGCCATGGGCTTGCTCTCGATCGTGTTCGCCACCGCGGCCATCTAGACCTTGTGGAACGCCCGGTACCAGTCGACGAAGCGCCGGACGCCGTCCGCGATCGGCGTCGCCGGCGCGAACCCGACGTCGCGACGCAGATCATCGACGTTCGCGCAGGTTTCAGGCACGTCGCCGGGCTGCATCGGCATGAGCTCGCAAATGGCGGGCTTGCCGACGGCCTCCTCGATCAGACGCACCACCTCGGGAACCTCGACCGGCGTATGGTTGCCGATGTTGTAGATGCGCCAGGGCGCGCGGCTCGTCGCCGGATCAGGTCGATCGCTCGACCAACTCGGCTCGCCTGCAGCCGGACGATCGATCAGCCGCACCACCGCCTCGCTTACGTCGTCCACATAGGTGAAATCGCGCCGCATGTTGCCGTGGTTGAACAGCTTGATTGGCCGCCCGGCGAGGATCGCGTCGGTGAACAGCCACATCGCCATGTCGGGACGCCCCCACGGACCATAGACCGTGAAGAAGCGCAGGCCCGTCATGGGCAGGTCGAACAAGTGCGCATAGGCATGCGCCATGAGCTCGTTCGCCTTCTTGGTCGCGCCGTAGAGGCTCAACGGATGGTCGACATTCTGCGCGGTCGAAAAGGGCATTTGCGTGTTCGCCCCATAGACCGAAGACGACGACGCATAGACCAGATGTCGCGACTTGGCGTGTCGACAGCCTTCCAGGACGTTGAGGAAGCCGGTCAGGTTCGCGTCCGCATAGGCATGCGGATCGACCAGCGAGTAGCGCACGCCCGCCTGTGCGGCGAGATGGATCACGTGCGCGAACCGATGCTCGGCGAACAGCGCCGCCATGCCGGCGCGGTCGGCGAGATCGAGCTTGACGAAGCGGAAGTCACGCTCCCGCGCCAGCTCGTCGATCCGCGCCTGCTTGAGCGCCGGGTCGTAGTAGGGATTGAGATTGTCGATGCCGATGACCGGGCGGCCATGCGCCAGCAGCCGGCGCGCCACGTGGAAGCCGATAAAGCCGGCCGCGCCGATGACGAGAATCGGATCAGCGGACATCGCTTTTCATTTCCGTCGCGATCGCGCGCCCGCTCACAGCCGCCACAGCTCGACGCCTTGCGGCCTGTCGGCGCGATCGAGCATGGCCTTCACGTCGAGAACCACGCCGCCGCCCGGCTTGAGCAGCTTCTCGATCATCGCCCAGCCGCCGCGAACATAGTCCTCGTGTGCAACGGCGAGGATGACGGCATCGGCGCGCCGCAGTGCCGGCATCTCGGCGAGCGCAATGCCGTATGCATCCTTCGCCTCGCCGGCGTGCGCGAGCGGATCGTGCACCTGCGCCGTGATGCCGAACGAGGCGAGCTCGCTGACGATGTCGACCACCCGCGAATTGCGGATGTCCGGCACGTTCTCCTTGAAGGTCAGCCCGAGCACCGTCACGGTCGGCGCGGCCCCTCCCCGTTGCATCAGCATGCGCACGCATTCGCGCGCGACGCGACGCCCGACGCCGTCGTTGATGTGACGGCCGGCCAGGATGACCTGAGGCGCATAGCCCGCCCGCTCGGCCCGATGCGTGATATAGTAGGGATCGACGCCGATGCAGTGACCGCCGACGAGGCCGGGATAGAACGGCAGGAAATTCCACTTGGTGCGCGCCGCCGCCAGCACGTCGCCCGTATCGATGCCGAGCGCGTGGCAGATGGCGGACAGCTCGTTCATGAATGCGATGTTGAGATCGCGCTGAGTGTTCTCGATCACCTTGGCGGCTTCTGCGACCTTGATCGAGGGCGCGCGATGGATGCCGGCCTTCACGGCCGAGCCGTAGACCGCGGCGACGAGGTCGAGGGTCGGCGCGTCCTGCGCCGATACGACCTTGGTGATCGTCTCGAAGCGATGCGTCTTGTCGCCCGGGTTGATCCGTTCGGGCGAGTAACCGAGGGTGAAATCGCGTCCGCAGACGAGTCCCGAACTCGTGTTCGAGAATGGGCGCGCAGTCTTCCTCGACCGCGCCAGGATAGACGGTCGACTCGTAGACCACGACGTCGCCGCGCTTGAGCGCGCGGCCGACGGTCGCCGAAGCCGCGAGCATGGCGCGCAGATCGGGACGCTTTGCCGCATCGATCGGCGTCGGCACCGTGACGATGAAGAAATCGGCGCGTCCGAGCTCCCTCGCGTCGTTCGTGTAGACGAGTCCCGGTTGAGCAAGCTCTGCCGCTTCAACCTCGCGCGTGCGGTCGCGGCCGGCGCGTAGCTGGTCGATGCGCGTCGCGTCGATGTCGAAGCCGACCACCGGCGCGCCGGTGCGCGCGAACGCGACGGCGACCGGCAGCCCCACATAACCGAGGCCGATGACGGCAATCTTGCGACCGTGACTCGAACTCCGAACCCCGCTGGTGCGCGGCGGCTGTTTACCGGGCGCACAGGTCGACCCGCAATAGCGATGGCATTGTCCGGCATCGGGCTACTCGTCGTTCGGCGGGACGATTTCCCATTGCGAGCGCGGGATGTCCTTGCCGTAGCGCGCCGCGAAGTCCGGCCGCGCCGTGGCACCGGTCAGCCGCGATCCGGGCCCCAATTCGACCGCCGCAACGCCGTCGAATTGCGTGACGAGCAGCGAGCCGTCCGCGGTCTTCACCACGAAGCTGCCGCCCGCGACGGACACGTCGACGATCGTGCCCGGCGCGACGCTCGACGCGAACAGGGCCGCATCGAATGGCTGAGCGGCCTGAACACCGATCCGCCGCCCGTCGAGATACGCGAAAGCGCCCGGATAGGGCGGCGCCACGGCGCGGATCAAGCGATGAATCGCGCGGGTCGAGTCCCGCCAATCGATCAAGCCGTCTTCGGCGATCCGTTTTGGATAGTAGCTCGGCTCGCCTGGCGGCTGAGGCATGAACACGGCCTCGCCGGTCGCGATTTTCGCCAGACATTCGCCGAGAACCTGCAGCATCGCGATACGGTTCTTCTGATGCAGCGTCTCGATTGTGTCGTGCGCGTTGATCTCGAACACGCGCGACCCGAGGATGTCGCCGTCATCCATACCGGGCGTGTAGCGAAAGAGGTATGTGATGAATCGGTTCTGCCCCGTGATGATCGACCAGTTCATCGGCGAGCGGCCGCGGCCGCGCGGCAGCCCGAACGCGCTGCCATGCATGCCGCAGGCGAACTTTCCGAGCGTTGCGAGAATTGCCGCGGGAACGAGCCGCTCCCAGCCGAGCACGCAGAGCAGATCGAACCGCTGCTGGCCGAAATACGCACTGTCGGCCGGGTCGGTCAGCGTATAGGAGCGCGCCTCGTGACAGGGAATCCCGGCCGCGCCGCAGCAGGCGGCGATCTCCGCACCGCGGAAGAAGGCAACGTTGTTGCGCGCGGCGCTCTCGGCATTGAGCGTGACCACCGCGCCGATCGGCCAGGCCTTCGTGTGCGCGAGGCCGGCGATCAGGTCGAGGGTCGTGCCCTTAGAATCCTAAAATCGCGAGCTTGAGCGCCGATGACATGGCCAAAAACCTTGCGGCAATTGATCGCGAGATATTGCTCGAGCTCGTACTGCCGACGATCGCGCAACTCGGTCCACAAGGCGTGATCGTCGTTGATGCCGGTCCACCATTCGGGATGCAGCAGGAGCTGGATGCATGGACGCGCCGTTTGCAGCCATTCCGCCAGCGCCGGCAGGAACGCGAGCGAACGGCGGGAATCGGAAAGATAGAAGTCCGCGCCGAAGAAGCGTGCGTCGTAGGCGTTGCGGAACGACGTGTAACGTTTCCCGAGCACGGCCGGCGATGGGCGATGGAAGCTCACCACGTCGTCAACCGGCAGCACGCAGGAGGAGAACCAGTCGATGGTACGCCGTATCTTTCCCTCATCGCCGCCGAACCGCACTTCGTCGACGTGCAGCCCGACGCAATGTCCGGCCGCGCGCAAGGTCCGCATGATGCCGATGACCTCGTCGGAGAAGATGCTGTAGGTCTCGGCATTGAGCTGGAAGAAGAAGTTGGACTGAATGCCTTGCTCCTGCGCGAGCCGTCCAAGCACCAGCGCGTTGCGCGCCGAGATATCGACGTTGTGCCGCAGGAAGAAGACCTTGCCGTCGGCGGGCGCGCGGTCGAAGCGAGCGAACACGTAACCGGCCGCCCTCGCCTTGGCCAGGATTTCGGAGAACAGCGCGGCGCCGAAATCGCCTGCGTCGAACATGCGTTCAGCTCCGTGGGCCGCTGGTGTAACGCATCGCACGCTCACGCATAGGCGCGCCGCCAGGCCTGGAACTGCAGCACCGCCCACAACCCGTGCTGCGCGTCGCGACGGCCGGACAGGAACTCGTCGAACCAACGGCGCACGGCCACCCGGTCGAACAGGCCGTCGGACAGCGCAGCGACCGACAACAGATCCTCGGCCCACGGCCGCAACGGTCCCTTGATCCACTCGCCCACCGGAATGCCGAATCCCGTCTTCGGTCGGTCGGTCAACGAGGCCGGCACGTAGCGGGCGAGGATCGCGCGGAGCGGGCGTTTGCCTTGCCGGTTCGCGATCAGGCTAGCCGACGGCAGGCACCAGCCGAATTCCACCACACGGTGGTCGAGGAGCGGCACGCGCGCCTCCAGGCTGACCGCCATGGAGGCGCGGTCGACCTTGGTGAGAATGTCGTCCGGCAGATAGGTCATCATGTCGAGGAGGCGCAGCTTCGCTACCGTGTCGAGGCCGCGCGTCTCACTGCCCAACCGCTCGACCACATCGGCCGGCTCGGTGACGCCGGGAAGGAAGCGCGCCGGATCGGGGGTGTACGATACCACGCGGCGGTACATATCGAGCGGGTCGTCGTCGCCGAGGAGCGCCGCGCCCTTGCGGATCTTGTCGCCGGCGTGGCTAGGCCTGAGCCGTTGCGGCAACGGCCGCGCCAGCGTGTCCCAGGCGTCGGCCGAAACAAGCGCGATCGCATGCCCGGCAGCGCGGCGCAGTGGCGCCGGCAGGCGGCGTACCACGCCGGCGAGCCGCGCGATGCCCTGGTAACGCACATAACCGCCGAACACCTCGTCGCCGCCGTCGCCCGAGAGCGCCACCGTCACTTGGCCGCGCGCGAGGCGCGACACCAGATAGGTCGGCAGTTGCGAGCTGTCCGCGAAAGGCTCGTCGTAGATCGTGGGAAGCTGCGGGATGATCCTCTGCGCGTCGGCGGCCGAGAGCACGAGCTCCGTGTGGTCGGTGCCGAGATGGCGCGCCACCGCCTTGGCCGCCGCCGCCTCGTTGAAGGCCTCCTCGCGAAACCCGATCGAGAAGGTCTTCACCGGACGCGTGGCCGATCGCTGCATCAGCGCGACGACGGTTGATGAGTCGATACCGCCCGACAGGAAGGCGCCGAGCGGCACGTCGGACACCATCTGCCGCTTGACCGCGTCGGCCAGCAGGCCGTGCAGCTCCTCGACAATCTCCGACTCCGGTCGGCGGTCGACGGCCGCCTGGTTGCGCCGCGCAATCTCGGCAACGTCCCAATAGCGCAGCACCGTGATTCCCGCGGCGGTCGCCTCGAGCCTGTGCCCCGGCGCGAGCTTCGCCACCTCGCGGAAGATCGTGGCCGGCGACGGCACGCAGGCATAGCGCAGAAAACTCGCCAAGGCGCCCGCATCGAGCGTGAAAGAAAGTTCGGAGACCGTCCGCAGGGCCTTGAGCTCGGACGCGAATGCGAATGTCCCGCGCTGCCGCGTCCAGTAGAGCGGCTTGATGCCGAGCCGGTCGCGCGCAAGGTGGAGCGTGCGCGTGCCGCGATCGAAGGCCGCAAAGGCAAACAGGCCGTTGACGCGCTCGAGCGCGCCGTCGATGCCGAAGGCGGCGATCGCCTCGAGCAGCACCTCGGTGTCCGACGTGCCGCGCCAAGCCTTGTCGAGCTCGGCCGCCATCTCGGCGCGGTTGTAGAGCTCGCCATTGTAGGTGATGACGATGCGGCCGTCGGCGCTCGTCATCGGCTGCAGGCCGCTCGGCGTGAGATCGATGATGGCGAGCCGGCGGTGGCCAAGCGCGATGCCAGCCGCCGGGTCGCTCCAATGGCCGTCGCCGTCCGGGCCGCGATAGGCGATCGCGTCGGTCATGGCGCGCGACTGCGCCGCGAGCCCTTCGGCCGCAGCGCCCGCAAGTCGCCAGATGCCGGCAATCCCACACATCAGCGCGCCGCCTTCCGCCGGGCCGCGACGTAGCGTCGGAGGACCTCATCGATCTCGACAGCGCGCGCGTGCCACGAATGCGCCGCGCGCACCAGCGCGGCGCCGCGCGCGCCCATCTCGCGCGCTTGCGCCGGATCAGCGGCGAGCTGCGCGACCGCCCGCGCGAGCGCCGCCGCATCGCCACAGGGGACGACCAATCCGCAACGTCCCTCGCGGATCAAGTCCGCTTGCCCCGGAAGCTCGCTGACGATCGCGGGAATCGCGCACGCCAAAGTCTCGTAAAGCTTGAGCGGATTCATCCCCGTCGACGACCGTCCGAGCGGATTGGTCATCGGGATCAATCCAGCGATCGCTCCCGCGATCAGGCCGGGAATCTCTTCGTATGGCTGGTAACCGAGCCAGCGGATCGGCAGTCCGGATTGCACGGCGGCCTCGACGAGATGCTGCCGCACGCCGGTGCCGATGATCACGAGTTGCAGGCCTGCGGGCCACGCCGGATCGCGCACCGCGTCGACCATCACGTCGACCCCGTGCCAGTCCGTGAGGCCGCCGAAGAACACCACGAACGGATCGGCAACCACACGCTCGAACGGGCGGAACAGATCGATGTTCGCCGCGTTCGGCACGACCGAGATGCGATCGTGATGCACCTGGCCGCGCAGCAGCTCGGCGAGCTCCTTGGCGACCGGGAAAAGATGATCGGCGTGCCGGTATTGCGAAACATAAAGCCAGCGCAGGAGCGGCCGTAGCGGGCGTAGCCATGGCCGGCTGACGATGAGGTCAAGCTCCGTCCCATTGACCTCCTGGACGACCACCAGGCGCTTCAATCTCGCCGCCATGGCGACCGGCCACGCAAGCGCATGCGCGCGCACGTAAAGCGCATCGCGGCTCGCCAACGTCTTGATCGCATTCCACATCGCGCCGACATACTCGAACGCCTTGGCAATGACGTTGCGTGGCTCATCGGGCTTGGTCGGCCGCGGCGTGACAAGGTCGACGCGCCAGCCGAGCGCGCGCAGATTCGCCACGATCTCGTGGATGTGCACGTAGCTCGCCTGCCCCTTGTGCGGCAGATCAAGCGCGAAATACGTGAGGCTTCCGCGTTCCGTATTCGACATCGGCGCGTCTGATGGTTGGCCGGCCGCGAGCTCGATCATCGCGAGCGACGCAAACCCAATTTCGCTTTCAATGTGGTGCGGACGCCGGTAGATAGATCAGCACGAACAAGACGCAACAGCGTGCGGACGGCTCATACATGACCGACGGCGAGCTCTACATCCTGGGCATTCACGACGGGCACAATTGCGGCGCCACGCTCACGCGCGGCGGCGCGATCGTCGCTTCGGTCTCCGAAGAACGCCTGGTCCGCCGCAAGAATGCGATCGGCTATCCGCGCCGGGCGATCGAGGAGGTGCTGCGCATCGGCGGCGTCGAGACGCGCCAGCTCGCCGACGTGGTCTACGCCTCGCTCTTCATGCATGCGGCCTCGCACCTCGACGACATCTCGCGATGGTACCCGGTCGGCATGGAGGAGCAGATCGCCGACGCGCGCGCGCCGCCCGAATACGGCCGCAGCATCTTCGAGACGCGCAAGCGCGAGCGCATCGCCCAGGTGGCCGACCATCTCGGAATTGCGGCGGAGCGGGTGAGCTTCGTCGAGCATCATCTCGCGCATCTCGCCGCAGCCTATTTCACGGCGCCGCGCGCCGAGTTCGATCGTCCGGTCCTCGGCCTCACCCTCGACGGCGCCGGTGACGGCCTCTGCGCGACGGTCTCGACCTGCCGCGGCAACACCATCGAGCGCATCGCCAAGACCGATCGCAATGCGTCGGTCGGCAAGATCTACTCGCGCGTCACCTACCTGATGGGGATGACGCCGTGGGAGCACGAGTACAAGCTGATGGGCCTCGCGCCTTATGCGGACCCCCAGCGCGCGGAGGATGCGACGAAGCCGCTGCATCATCTGCTCGGTCTCACCGACGATGGGCTCGGCTTCGCGCTGAAGACGGACCTCTCTACCAACTACTGCTACCGCTACTTGCGCGACGCGTTCGAGCGCGTTCGCTTTGACACTATCGCGGGCGCGACGCAGCGCTTCACCGAGGACATGCTGATCCGTTGGGTGCGCGGCTGCATCCAGAAGACCGGCATCGGCGACATCGTGTGCGGCGGCGGCGTCTTCATGAACGTCAAGGCCAACATGCTGATCGCCGAGCTCCCCGAGGTGCGCTCGATGTACGTGATGCCGAGCGCGAGCGATAAATCGCTCTCGATCGGCGCCTGCCTCTCGCGCTACTACGCCATCAAGCCCGGCGAGGACTCGCGGGCGAGCCGGCTGACGCATCTCTACCTCGGCGGCCACGACGGGCCTGGCGCCGAAGCCGCCGCCGTCGAAGACGCGCGGCTGAGCCTGCAGCTCGGCGTGGCGCAACCGGCTGACATGAACACGGCGATCGCCGACCTGCTCGGCGCCGGCGAGATCGTTGCGGTCTGCCGCGGGCCGATGGAATGGGGTGCCCGCGCGCTCGGCAACCGCAGCATCCTGTCGAGCGCGCACGACTACCGGCGCGTCGACCGCATCAACCAGATGATCAAGATGCGCGATTTCTGGATGCCGTTCGCGCCCAGCATCAAGTCCGAAGCCGCCGGCCGCTATTTCGATGGCGCCAAGGAAATCGACTACTCGTTCATGACCTTCGCGGCGCCGGTGCGCCCCGCGGCGTTCGACGAGATCATCGCCGGCTCGCATCCGAAGGACCGCACGATCCGCCCGCAGGTCGTCACCAAAACGGCGAACCCCGACTACCATGCGGTAATCGGCCACTTCGAGCGCCTCACCGGGCGCGGCGCCATTCTCAATACCTCGTTCAACCTGCACGGCGAGCCGATCGTCGCGACCAGCCGGGATGCGATCCGCGTGATGGCCGCCTCCGACATTCAGCATCTCGCACTCAACGAGCATCTGTTGTCCAAGCGGCCATAGCGACGATATTGCGACTATAACGCGGCACGGCGCTCGATCGAGAACGCAAGCTCGCCACCCGCAATCGCGTTGCGTAAGATCACGTCAATTGCCCGCCACGACGTTCCGCACGCCCGGCTCGCGCAACAGCTGGTCGAAGTACGCAATCGTCTTTTGCAACCCCTCTTTGAGTGGCGTCGTCGGCGCCCAGGACAGCGCCTTGCGCGCCTTGGAAATGTCCGGCTGGCGTTGCCGCGGATCGTCCTCGGGGCGCGGTCGTTGCACGATCTTGGAGCGCGATCCCGTGAGCTCGATCACGGTGGTGGCCAACTGATGGATCGAGAATTCATCCGGGTTGCCCAGGTTGATCGGGCCAGTCGTGTCGTCGCCGGTGGCCATCAGGCGGATCAATCCGTCGATCAGGTCGTCGACGTAGCAGAACGAGCGCGTCTGCATCCCGTCGCCGTAAATCGTGATGTCCTTGCCGAGCAGCGCCTGCACGATAAAGTTCGAGACCACGCGCCCGTCGTTCGGGTGCATACGCGGCCCGTAGGTGTTGAAGATGCGCGCGACCTTGATGCGCACCCGCGCCTGGCGCCAATAGTCGAAGAACAGCGTCTCGGCGCAGCGCTTTCCCTCGTCGTAGCAGGACCGTATCCCGATCGGATTGACCCGGCCCCAATATTCCTCGGGCTGCGGATGCGTTTCCGGGTCGCCGTAGACCTCGGAGGTCGAGGCCTGCAGGATTTTGGCGCGCAGCCGCTTGGCGAGGCCGAGCATGTTGATCGCCCCATGCACGCTCGTCTTCGTCGTCTGCACCGGATCATGCTGGTAGTGTATCGGCGAAGCCGGACAGGCGAGGTTGAAGATTTGGTCGACCTCGACGAAGAGCGGAAGCGTCACGTCGTGCCGCAGCAGCTCGAAAGCCTTGTGGTCCCTGAGCGCGTCGAGATTGCGGTGCGCCCCGGTGAAGAAATTGTCGAGACAGATCACCCGCGCGCCGCTCGCGAGTAGACGTTCGCACAGATGCGACCCGAGGAAGCCGGCGCCGCCGGTCACCAGAACGCGCGTCTCAAGGTGCATCGCTCACTCTCCCGCCGCACTCTCAGGCATATGAGACATTGAACACCTCGATCCAGCGGATCAGATTGACGGTGCGCCATAGATCGAAGCCGAAGGCCTGCGCGCGCGCGACGCGGCGATCGAGCGCCTGCAAGGCATCGGCGGCGCGAAGCCAAGGAAGCGAGCGCGCCGTCTCCGAGCACAGCACGCGCGTGAACCAGGGCCGCAGCGCCTGCGCCCACAGGCGGTCGGGCGTGGCAAAGCCGATCTTGTCGCGCCGGTCGAGGATGGCGTCGGGCACGAGGCCGCGCATGGCTTTGCGCAGCACCGCCTTGGAGGTGGCGCGCTCGTCGACAAGGTGCGCCGAGGGCTGCGAATAGGCGAACGTCGCGAGCGCCGTGGTAAGGAAGGGAACGCGCAACTCGATCGAGAACGCCATCGAGTTGCGATCCTCGTAGCGGAGCAGGGCCGGCAGGACCGTCTCGGTCAAGCTCTGCACCAGGGCTTCGTGCAGGTAGTCGGGCTGCCAGCGCGGCGGCGCGGCCGTCGCCAGCATCCCGCGCTGCGCGAACCAGGCGCCGTCGATCCACGGCGGCAGCAGCGGCTTTCCGACCAGGTCGCGCGCGAAACCGCGCAGCCCCGCCGGCATCGCCGGCTCGAAGGCCTGCGCGACGAGACCGGCGTGCACGCCCGGCAGGCCGAGCATCGAGCGCATCAGCCGCATCGCGCCGCCCCAGTCGCGCCGCGCGACCAGTTCACTCAGCCGACGCGCCAGATAGGGCCGATAGCCGGCGAAGAGCTCGTCGGCGCCCTGCCCGTCCAGCATCACCTTGATGCCGTTCGCGGCCGCAAGCCCCATGACCCGGTGCTGCGCATAGATCGACAGGCTGCCGAACGGCTCGCCCTGGCTCGCGACCAGCGCGTCGATGTCGGCGACGATCTCGTCCGGCTTGATCCGCACGCTCGCGGATTGCGCGCCGGCCGAGGCGGCGGCAAGCTCGATGAAGGGCGTCTCGTCCACGTCCGAGCCTTCGGCGACGAAGCTGAACGTGTGGATCGCGACATCCTTGCCGCCAACCGCGCGTGCGGCGGCGAGTATCGACGAGGAGTCGACGCCGCCCGACAGCGCGATGCCGACCGGGACGTCACTGCGCAGGTGCAGCTTGATGAAGTCGAGAAACAGGTCGTGCAGGTCGCGGGCGGCCTGGGCGCATGGATGGGCTTGCGGCGCGATGCGCGGCTGCCAATAGGCAACGGGCGTCGGCGCGGCGGGCGCGTCGAGCGCGATCGTTGCCCAGGTGCCGGCCGGCAGGCTGCGGATGGCGGAGAAGAGCGTGCCCGCCCCGGCGTCGGTATGGCCAGCGGCAAGGAACAAACTCGTGCGCGCCACATCCGCCGCATGGCGCACGCCCGGCACCTCCAGCAACGGGCCGATTTCCGATGCGAACGCGATGCAATCGCTGCCGACCGTCCAAAACAGCGGCTTGATGCCGAACGGGTCGCGCGCAACAAAGAGCTCGCGCTTCTGCCGATCGAGCATCGCGAAGGCGAACATGCCGACGAAGCGGGCAAGCGCAGCGTCGCCCCATGCCGCAAAGGCCGCGATCAGCACCTCGCTGTCCGAACTCGTGTGAAACACATGCCCGGCGCGCGACAGCTCCTCGCGCAGCTCCACGTAGTTGTAGATCTCGCCGTTGAAGACGAGGGCGAAACGACCGTCCGCGGAGACCATTGGCTGGTTGGCGCGCTGATCGAGATCGATGATGGCGAGGCGCCGATGCACGAGTGCCACCTCCGCCGCCGCGGAATCGCACGGCGCCGCGTCACGCGCGTAGGTCGCAAGACCCGATCCATCCGGACCGCGGTGGGCGAGCATCTTGTCGAACCGATCGAGCAGCTTGCGCGCGATCGTCGCGCCCCGCAGCGTCACGACAGCCGCAATTCCGCACATCAGTTGGCGACCCTCGAGCTGTAGCGCGACGCGAGCTCGCCGTAGAGCGCAGCGATCCGGCGCGCATTTGCGTGCAGGTCGTGGTCGCGCGCCACGCGCGCCTTGAGCCGGCCGGCGCGTCGCCCAGCCTCATCCGGATCGGCGCGCACGGCTTGCAGCGCCTCCGTCAACTTGCCGACATCGCGCGGCGTGAACGCAAATCCGCAGTCGTCGGCGAGAAGGTTGGCGAGCCCCCCGGTCCTGCCGCCGATGACGGAAACACCGGCGGCGCCCGCCTCCACCGCCGACAGGCCAAGACCCTCGTGCCATGATGGCAGGACGAACACGTCCGCGGTCGCGAGCAGACCCGGGATCTCGCCGTTCGGCCGCGGCCCGAGCAGGCGCACCGCCGGCCCGTCGGGCCGCGCGGGCCCGCCGCCGACGAAGAGCGCGACCGCGTCCGGCCAGGCGAGACGACGCAACGCCTCGGCGAGATCGAGCACGCCCTTCTGCGGCAGCAGTGCCCCGACATAGAGGATGACGAATGCCTTGTTGCCGATGCCGAGCTCGGCGCGAATTTTTGCGCGATCGGGTGTTGCCGAGAAGCGCGCGAGGTCGATGCCGATCGACAGCGGCTCGGGCATAACGCCGCTCAAGGCTCGCGTCGTCTCCGCCAGGTCGGGGCTGTTGGCGATCACGTGATCCGCGCCGCGCACCGTGTCCTCGAAGAGACGGCGCATGCGCCCGTTATGTTCGGGATAGATGTAGACATCATCGCCGAGAACGCTGATCACGAGCGGAACCCGGAAGCGTCGCTTGAGCCGCAAGGCGGCCGCGCCGCACGGATAGGCGAAATGCGCATGGATTACATCGGGCCGAGCGACACTGCGGCAGGCGAACGCTTGCGTGAGATGGGCAATTCCAAGGCGCGTCTCGCGCGGCGTGGTCAGGTAGCGCGGACGCTCTACCAGTATCGGACCATCATCCTCGCGGCGCGGGAGGTCTCGATATGGGGCCCAACGCGGCTGACGGCCCGCGAGTCCTGGCGGAACCCAAGGCGTGGGCGCCACCACCGACACATCAACTCCTGCCTGCGTCAACGCCCACGCCTGCGTGTGATGGAACACGAACCCTGACGGGTTCGCCGCGGACGGATAGCCCGGCGTGATCCACAGCGCGCGCATCACGTTCCCGGGTTTGCGTCCCGCACAAGCTCACGCCAACTCACGCCTTGGACCGCGCCGCGGCGTCGAACATCGTGCGCATGGTGGCGACGGCCTGCGCGACGCCGCAACGCGAGACGATCTCGCGGTCGCCGTCTTGCAGGTATCGGGCGCACAACTCGTAGAGAGCCTGCATGGCGGTCGGCGCTCCGGCGCCGTCGATCACCCGCGTCTCCTTGAGCTCGCGCTCGCCGATCGCATTGAGGCGCGCCGTATCGACCAGGATCTGGTTGCCAAAATCGAGCAGTCGTACCCGCCCTTCCTGCAGGCGGATCTCGCCCTCGAACAGCTGAAAGGCGGATTCCGGATGACTCTCGACCAGGATGCGCGCCAGCGGCCAGGCATCGCAACGGAAGTCGCCGTCAAGGCATGGATCGCCGGCCCGGTCCTCGCAGCCTGGCCGCGTCGCGGTCGCTTCGATCTCGCCGCCGAGCAGCATGCGCAAGGTATCGACCACGTGCACGCCATTGTGCAGCCAGCCCCCGTAGTAGACCCACCGCACACCCACCACGGCGCCGAGCTCGTGGGTGGCGATCAGGTCGCGAACCGCCTGATGGCGGCGATCGAGACGCCGCACATGGTTGACGACGACTACCGAATGCGGTCGCACGCGCAGCATCGACTCAAGGGTGGAGAGCTCATCAGGCGAAACGCAGAATGGCTTTTCCATCACCACCAGGCGGGGCGGGCGCGCACCGGCGAGCAGGCCCGTCAGATGCGCGGCATGCAGCCGGTCTGGCGTCCCAACGACGACGAGATCAAGGCCTGCCCCTGCGAGATCATCGGGCGTGCAGACATCTGCCGCGCCCCATCGCGTCGCGAACGCCTGCGCGCGGGCGCGATCAGCGTCGCTGACCGCAACGAGGCGAAAACCGCGTGCCTCGGCCAGCGCCTGCGCATGGGTCGTAGGTCCGCCGCCCCGCTCCGCGAACGCGCCGGCGATGCGGCCGCATCCGAGGATGGCGGCGCGCAGCTGGCCGTCAGACGCCACTGCGGAATTCTTTCCATCGGCGGGGGACATCGCGGTTGGCTGCGGCAATCTCGGGGTGCCGGTCCATGAAGGCGATCAGCTCGGCGAGGCCCACGTCGCGCCGATCGGCAAAATGCCTGAGCACCTGCTCGATGACGGCGAGGTCCTCGGCCGTATCGACCTCGAGCTCGATGTCGGGCCGCCGGAACTCGGCGGGCGCCTCCACGTTGCGCACGCGATAGCGTGCAGGGTTCTGGCGAATGTACAGCGTGCCGTGCTCGCGCACCGCCAAGTCATGGCAGCGGCGCGCCGCGTCGGCGAGCGCGGCCACAGAGAACACCTCGACCTCCATCCCGGGCGGCCATGTGGTCGTGAGATCGTTGCCGACGAAGTCGAGCGCACCACCCGCCTGCGCGAACTCATCGACAAACCGGTCGACGATTGCCGGATCGATCAGCGGGCAATCGCCGAACACCTCGACCCCGACCGTTGCGCTCCGCGACTGCAGCGCGCCCACCATGCGCCCGAGCACGTCATCCTCGTCGCCGCGAAAGCAGGCGATGCCACGCCCACCGCAATAGTCGGCGATCGCATCGTTCTCGGCTCGGGTCGACGTGGCGACGACGACGCTGTCGAGCCGGTCGGCCAGCATCAGGCGGTCGAGCAGATGCCCGAGCAGCGGCTTGCCCGCGACCTCGCGCATCACCTTGCCGGGCAGGCGCGACGAGCCCATGCGGACCTGGACGGTGGCGACGACGCTCATGCAACAGTCATCCACCGGCACCTGCGGTCGCGGCGATCATGCGCGCGCTTCCGCGACGGCTTCCTCGGCATCGCCTTCGACGAGGTCGAGCCGCTGATGCTCGACCATCTCCCAGTACGAGCCGCGGCGACGCAGCAGGTCGCGGTGGCTGCCCTCCTCGACGATCGCGCCGCTTTCCAGCACGATGATCTTGTCGGCGCGGCGAATGGTCGACAATCGGTGGGCGATCACCAGAACCGTCCGGTTCACCGACATCTGCTCCATGGCGCGCTGGATCGCCCGTTCCGTGAAGGTATCGAGATTGCTGGTCGCCTCGTCGAAGATGAGGAGGTCGGGATCGGCGATGATCGCCCGCGCGATGGCGATACGCTGCTGCTGGCCGCCCGACAGCCGCACCCCGCGATCGCCCAGAATGGTGTCGTAGCCTTGCGGAAGCTGCTCGACGAATTCGGCGGCCGCGGCAAGCTCGGCGGCCGCGCGCACGCGCTCCATCGCGACGTTGCCGCGGCCGAAGCGGATGTTGTTGGCGACCGTATCGTTGAAAATGAAGATGTCCTGCGTGACCACCGACAGGCGACGGCGCCACGAGCGCATGTCGAGGTCGCGCAGGTCGACGCCGTCGATCAGGATGCGGCCCTGCTGCGGGTCGTAGAGGCGGGCGATCAGCGCCATCAACGTGGTCTTGCCGGCCCCGGACGGCCCGACGATCGCAACCATCGTGCCCCGTTCGACCGTCGCGGACAGGTTCTTGATGACCGGCGGCTCGTTCGATTTGTAACCGAACGACACGCTCTCGAACGCCAGTCCCTTGCGCAGCGGCGATGCCGCAACAGTGCCGTTCGGCTGGCGGCGTTGTTCGGTCTCGCGATAGAACTCCATCAGCATCGTGAACGCATGCATCTGACCGATGATGCGATTGCGCGTCGTATTGATGCTGCTCACCGGCCCCATCAGGCGGAACATGAGAAAGAGGAAAAGCAGGATCGAGTTGAACCACAGGGTGGAGTGCTCGTCGTGCAGGAGCGCATTGCCGAACAGCAGCGCGCAGATGAACAGGCCGGAAAACATGCTGAGCAGCGGCGCCGTGAACGCCTGGATCCCCGCGGTGCGGCGAACGCTCGCGACGAAGTCGGCCAGCCGCTGCGCGTAGATATCGCTCATCAGCGATTCGGCGGCCGACAGCCGGACCAGCTTCATGCCGGCCATGCTTTCCAGCACCACCTGGTTCACACGGCTTGACGCTTCGCTGATTTGCTCCCCGGCACGATAGAGCGCGCCGGTCGTCAGGAACTTGAGCAGCGCCGAGACCGAGGCCACGAAGGCGATGGCCAGCAGCGTCAACGGCCACGATACCAGCAGCATCAGGCCGACATAGATCGTGAGCGTCATCAGGTTGGTGAGGAGGATCGCGAAATTGCTCAGCATGTCGCTCACGCGGCGCGGCCAGCCGTAGAGGCCGTTCTGCATCACGCCGATGTCGTTCTCGTTGATGTAGCCGATATCGACCGACATCAGCGCCGCATAGCTGCGCAGGTTGAGCCTCTGCTCCCATTCGAGCGGCATGGTGGTCGCGATCAAATCGACGAAGAAGGAGAGCACGCTGCGCAGCACCATCACCACCGCCATGGCGGCGGCGAACAGCTCGATGCGCTGGTTGGGCGAAAATGCCGCGAACAGGCTCGATATGCCGCCGAGCAGCGGAACTCCGCGGAACGCGCCGATCTGCCCCTGCGCCTCCAGCACCGGCACCAGCAGCGAAATGCTCACGCCCTCGGTCATCGCCGCCACCAGCGACAGCGCGATGAAGGCCACGAATAGCCGGCTGCGGCCGCTCAGCAGCGCGATGCAGCGGCGCGAGAACTCGACGTATTCGCGGATCTTGCGGGCGAGCATCACGCGGACCGGCAGGCGCGGAGGTTAGTGGGCATTGAAATCATTGCTGTTATCCCAGTTAGGACCTTCTGCCAAAATGCGTGCGGGGGTTCACCATGCAGATCGGCCCACTGAAATCCTTGCGATTTTCGCGTTGGCTTTGTTCTGCCAACCCATCCCGGATGGGGCCGGGCGGATGCGGTGGCCAGCCCTAAGGTCGGCCGCGGCTCACTGAAATCGTTGCGATTTCGCCGAATGGCTTTGTTCTGGGAGTTCTCCCCTTGACATACCGGAATGAAGCCCTATCATCCGCCAAGCCTGGCCCCCCGCAGGGGATCAGATGGCGCTCGCTCCTGAGACTTGAAATCGCGCCCCCGTGCTTAAGGAGGTCTTTCGCGTTGGGAGCTGTATGAGATTAGGATGGAGTTGGTCAGATGTCTCAGGGTATCTGGAGGGATGCTTACTTGGCTATGTGTAGGGGGCACGCCTTGATACGTTATAGTTGCCCTCACGTTACATGTGCCAGTTCGCGAATATTCGATCAAATCGGTCAGTAGGTTGATATAAATGAGGCTGGGATTTTTTCTTTTGCGGAACGCTAAGCGATGCAATCGAGGTATTTCTCTATGAACTCTCCAAGCTTGATTTACTAATGATGTGCAGATTGATGATTTGAGCGTCTCTCGCGCGTTCCACGTGGGTAAAATTACATTTCAGCGCATCCGTATCCTAGAGAATGGTGGCATGTGCGACATTCTCGATAACCTGCAAGTCGTCCGATAGCGGTCGCGGAGTGATTGACAATTTGCACGATCCTCTCTTCGGTGAAGTTGAAGCAACGACGGTTCAGAATTCATCTTGTCCCGAGCTCGATTTCAACACGAATTTGCAATTTCACCAACATTAGTAAGTCATGCCGATCGCTTATTGACATGATCGGGACCACGCTACAATGTTGACTTACGAGCGGAAACAGTTCTTGGTTCAATCGTTGGTCGACGTAATGACTAAAAATCCTCTCAAAGATCAATTCGGAGAGCAAGAGACGGCGCATCGTCGTGAGCGCTTCTCAAGCACATGATGAGCAAGCCGCCCAAGCCGCATTAGGAAATGAAGATGGGCAAGCCTAGAGGAAAAACGGCAAAGAGTTCCCGCAAAGAAATAAGAAGCGGCTCCCCGATGCAGCGGAAGGTGGAAGGAGGGAAAAAGAGAAATGTAACGTTTCAGGATCAACTCAAAATCAGTCGCCAAGCTGTCAAGGCGGTCTTTAGGCTCTCGATTATAGCTTTCACTTCGTCGGAATATAGGGAAGTTTATGCCGAGTCACGTAAATGCTGTCCATAGATGGCATGGACTTCATTTGCATTTGCATCAAGCCACGAAGACAGAGCGTTTTTACTTTCAGCATATGGTCTGCGTCCGAGTTAGAACGAGCTGCAAGAGTGCGGTCCGCAGCAGAAATTCTGTTCAATCATCATCAACCGAGTGCGAAGGCGAAAGGCCTCCATCGCATTCTCATCCATGATCGGCCTCTGTAAAATGCGTCATACGCAACTCTTGCGCCAACGAAGGAAATGCTAACGCCTGTTTTCTACGCTTCCCCTGCGTCGTTAGTGTCTTGATACGTGAGCCGCTTGCCGACGATGCCGCGCACTGCTTTCGCCGCGCGCTGCGCATCGTTCACGCCAAGCGCCATGCGTTCGTTGTAGCGGAAATCGAACTCGGCGAGGTACCGCTTCAGATGCTGCGGCGAGACGTGATGATACACGCCATTGATGCCGCGCTTGAGGATCGAAAAATAGCCTTCAACCGTATTCGTGTGCACGTCGCCGCGAACATATTCCTTCGCGGAGTGCATCACGGTTGCGGTCGGACGATGGCGCGGCTTTACCGCACCGTAGAGCGCCGAGTCATCGGTGTAGAATGTCGATCCCTCTTTCATCTGTGCCTCAATGATTGTTCCGAGGTTCTTAGCGTTGACGGTCGGAACGTGATGCGAGCGCACCGCGCCGCCGCGCTCTACCAGCGAAACCACAGGCTCTTTGCCCTTGCCGCCGTAGGCGTAGGGGAACGTGCGCTTGCTGCGATGCTTGTTCTTTTCGAGGCCGCCGATATAGGTCTCATCGGCTTCCACGGTCTTGCCCTCGCCGCCAAGCGTGCCGCCGCCCGTCACTTCTGGGAACAAGCTCGCGCATGCCTTCGCGGATGCGATGCGCCATGAACCAAGCGGTGCGGTAGGAACCGAAGCCAAGCATGCGCCAAAGCTGGTGCGCGCTCATGCCCTTCTTAGAGGCCGTCATGAGGTGCGTCGCGAGCAGCCACTTGTGCAGCGGGATGTGCGAACGCTCATACAGCGTGCCCATGGTGGCCGTGAATGGCTTCTGGCACGCGCGGCACTTGTAGAGGCCGGGGCGCGTCGTCTTGCCCTTCAATTCGGTCGCCTGGTCGATCACGCCGCAGTGCGGGCAGATCGGACCATCCGGCCAGCGGAGAGACTGGAAATGCTCGCGGGCCTTCTCTTCAGAGGTGAAAATCGGGTTGGTCAGATCGGCGGTCATCGGCGTTCGTCCTTGAGTGTGGACGAACTTTACCGCCTCACGTTCGGTATGTCAAGTGCATAATTCCCTTTGTTCTGCCGGACCGGCCTACGCCAAGGCCTCGATCAGCGTTTATAGGAAATAATACCTATTACTCCTCAGAGCGAATCCAGATCGATCTCGTCCATATCGGCGAATGTCTGCGGCGGGCGAATGATCTCGCACGAGAAGCTCCACTCCATCGCATGCGCGAGTTCGGCAGCGACGCCATCCGATAGTCGGGCGTGCCGCGCGGCGATGGGCACAAGCGACGAAATCATGGCCTCGGAAGATCGACGGACCCATGGAATGTTCGACGGGCTGCTGCGCACCGCAGCGTCGCATCCAGGACCCTGGCCGCGGAACCACCGTCCGCGAACGCAGGCCGGCGAACAGCGCCTCGCGCGTGGGGCGAAGCAGCCAGGCTCGGACTTCCTCCTCGCTTCGCGCCCGATCCGCAAGCGCTAACCGGACCGCTGTACACTGATCGGCGGCCTGCAAATTCGGCTGGAATGACAACGGACGGTGTCCCATCGAGAGCCGCCTCGAGCAACGCCATCGACCCGCATCCCAATGACGATGTCGGCATGCCAGAGGTAGGGCCATAGTGGTTCCCGGAATGCCACGTGCCATTCCGGTGCCGGCGGCGCCGGGACGTAATCGGCTCCCGGATGCAGTTTTTCGACCACCTGATAGCCTCGTGCCGGCCGCAGCAAGAAGGCGCGCCAGGATCGCCCGCACGTCTCCCTCAGTATAGCCGAGCCACGGTCCGAGACCGCCCGGCCGATCCCTCGCCGTGCCGTAATCGACGACATGGTTTTCCGACAAGAACAGGACCCGCGCGCGTACTCGGCTCTCGGCCCAGCAGACCGGTAGCGGCGGCGGATTGCGAGCAAATTCTTTCACGCGATCGGCAAGCGCCGACAGGGAGGGGCTGCCCGTCACCAGCAGTCGGTCGGGCGGCAGCCCTTCCTCCAAAGCTCCCTGCCGGGCAAGTTCGTCGGGACAGCAGACGAGGTCGGTGAGAAAGTCTTCGCCGCCGCGATCGTCGAAAAACCGCATGCGGTATCCGAACCACTCATCAAGCACCGCGGTTGTCGGAACGGATCGCGTGCGGGCCGCCATGGTAAAGCAACGTTCCGGCGCATGATAGCGCGTCGTTCCGCAGACGATCGCTCGCGGTCGCACCCGATCGATCAGCGCCGCACAATCCGCGCGGTTCACGAGCGTGCTCACTCTCGCGGACATCCCGTATTCGGCGAACAATGGCGCGGTTCACGCCATGCGACGAAACGCATTTGTCCCGACCTTCGCGGCGATCGGTGCGATGTTGCGCGCGCCTCCGCTGTCAGTCGCGCAGAACAGTAGCGGCTCAGGCACCGGAGATCCGTCACGATGTCCTCGATGGCACGCACTGCGCATGATCGAACTACAAGCGGCTTCCATAGCCGCCGGCTTCATATCTGACAGCTCACCCACGTTATCGGCAACCTTCTCGAAGGCGACCGCAACGGCGTCAGATCGTCTCGCTCATCGGCGGGCGAACCATCTCGTGGTGACGACCGCTCGCCGTGGCACGTTCCGCGTTGGGGCAAATGCCCGGCTCGTAGACCGGAGTACCGCCAGGCGGGCAGCGAAACGGGCACTGGTCGGTGCCGTAGCCGATCATGTTCCTGAACATGGGCGCGAGATAGATCGGCTTCGCGTAACCCCCCCATGAGCGACCCCTCCCGCTCGCGCAGCTTCGTCACCGGCAGCTCGGCCTTCACGGCCCGCACGAACAGCTCACGCGACACGCCCATCTGTTCTCTCGTAATCGAGCGCATGCACATAGTAGACGTGGTCCCCGCCGGGCCCGACGATCGGCATGCCGAGCCCCGGGATGCGCGATAGTTTGCGCTCCAGATAGGCGACGTTCTCCTTGCGCTGAGCGATCAACTCCGGTCCCTTCTTGAGCTGGCAGCGGCCGATCGCAGCTTCGATTTCGCCGAGCCGGAAATTGAACCCGACCATGTTGACGAGGTTCTTCGTACCCTTGTCTTCGACGACCGCTTCGGCGTGGTTCCGGATCATTTGCAGACGATCGGCGAACGCATCGTCCTTCGTGACCACATTCCGCCTTCGCCGGTATGGATGTGCTTGTGATAGTTGAGGCTGAACACGCCGATGTCGCCGAGCGTGCCCACCGGACGGCCTTTGTACGTCGCAAACGGAGCTTGCGCGCAATCTTCGATGACCGCGATGCCGTGCTCGCGGGCGAGCTTCATGATCGGATCCATGTAGGCCGCCTGGCCGAAGAGATGAACGACGATGATTGCCTTCGTTCGTTTGGTGATCCGCGCCGCGATGGTCTCGGCCGAGAGCGTGTAGAAGGGACGGATCGATGTCGGCGAAAATCGGCACGGCGTTGAAAACGATGGCAGCCGTCACCGAAGCGACCATCGTGTAAGGCGAGACAATGACTTCGTCACCCGGCCCGGCCCCAACCGCCCCTACGGCGGCGTAGAGGCCGAGGAAGTAAACGATTGACCGCGATCGCGTGGCGACGGTTGCAAGAGTCGCGCCCATTCGGCCTCGAACGCACGCACATTGGCACCGCCCATAGAAATCGGGTCCCCGCTTCGCCCAAATAGCGCGGAGAATCCCAAAGTCGAGCACACAGGCAACCGCCCTCTTTCTCATCTTCGCCGATTACCGCATATGCGGGAAACGGCTCGGTCCGCACTTGCTTTCCACCAAGGAGCGCCAGTTTGCTCATGCCGCGACCGTCCTTGCATTGAGGGGAATCCACGAGCTCAATTACGTCGCACGCGCTTGCGATGTCGGACGAGCCCCGCGTCCCATCACGCCAGTTGGCGAGCTCATCGAGAGCAGCGAGCATCGCCGATCCATACTGCGAGGCGGTCCATTGCCCCCGGTCGGGCACGACTTCGCCGGAAACACGTCGGATGACGACCGTCTGCGTATCCTCATCGCCAGGCCCGCATCTTCTATCGTGATGATCGCGTCCGTGCATGCGAGCTCGATCTCGAAACGTGTCATGTCGGACTTCCGACGGCCGATGACCACGAATTCCGCGCCGCCCACGTCCATCGACAATATCTCGCCCGTCCGTGCGCTGCAGGCCCGCCCGCGCGGTGCGGCTGGCAGCAACCGGGACGTGCCCAGTAGAGGGAGTTGATCGGCGAGGTCGAGCGGTGGTTGCCGCGAGTTTGTTGAGCAAGTCGCCCGAGTAGCCACCCGATGACAGAGTGCAGCGCACCGTAGCGACCAACCGGATCGCGTCGCGCAAATCGTGCATGACCGGATCGAACCGGCACGTGAAGTTGACCGCGACCGGAACGCGCCGCGAGCTGAATTTATCGCCGATCGCGCGCGCCGCCCGCGCCGCCCCGTCGAGCGGCTTCTCGACGAAAACCGCTTCAACGTCGGCATCGAGGAGGCGCACGAGGTGCGCGATGTGCCTGGCGGTCGGACCGCAGACGCTGACGACATCGAACTGCTCGCGCTCGAGCACGTCATCGAGCGTCGCATAGCCGCACGGGACGCTCCATTTCTCCATGAAACGCGCGCGGACGCTCTCGTCCGGCTCGACGCATGCCGAGAGAGCGAAATTCGGGTGGCGCACGTAGGCAAGCGCATCCGGAGCACCATCGGGTCGTGCGGCCCCGCATTGTATCCGCCGCCGATCTTTCCGCACCCGACCACGAGCGCCGACCAAGGCCTCGACGTGGCGTGCGACCCTTCGGAATTCAGCGCCGCGATCTCGGGGTGCGGATCAAAGGACTTCAGCATGTCGCCGAGCGAGAAGTCCGGCCGTCGCGGCCTCAAGGCCGCAGAAGATCGCGCGGATGACGGCGAGATCCTCCGCGGTATCGAGCGTGAGCCGCAAGTCGGGCTTCGTCTCGCGCGGCGCCGCATGGACGTTGGCCAACGAATAGACCTCGGGATGGCGATAGATGAAGAGACTGACGTGCTCGTGATCGATGCTGTCGGACGTGCGCATCGCAACGTCGGAGAGCACGCGCGTTGCGAAGACCTGGGTGTCCATTCCGTCGGGATAGCTTCGTGTCAGCGTGTTCGAGACGTAGTCGACGTTGCTCGTGTGATAGGACTGGATCACCCGCAACACGATGACCGGATCGATCAACGGACAATCGCCTGTCAACTCGACGATAACGTCGGCCTCGTGCGCCCGCGCCGCGTCCATAACGCGGTGCGGCGCGTCGTCCTCGCTTCCTCGCCATAAGCCCACCCCGAGACGGCGGGCGAGGTCCTCGACCGGATCATCGGTCCGGTTGACGGTGGTTGCGATGACGATTTGATCCAGCTCGCGCACGAAGCGTAGACGCTCGATCATCAGCTCGAGCATCGGCTTTCCCTCGGCCTCCGCGAGCACCTTTCCGGGCAGACGCGACAACGTCATCCGCGCCTCGATGGTGGCGACCATTCGCGTCATCGGGTCAACGCACTCCCCACATGACTCGCCCCATGGCGCGCAAGATCCTGAGGTTGCCGCGCAGCCGCCGCACGTAGAAGCGCCAACGTCGACGCGCGTGCTTCGCTCGATCGGTATCGTGGCAAGCCGGAAATTGGCGTGGACCGCTCGCGGCGTCAACTCGGTCCCGATCCAGCAGGAGCAGATCGAACCGACCGAAGCACTCGTACACCTCGCGCCGGTATGCCTTGAAGCCGCAGAGCGGATCGCGAGATCCCCCATGCGACACGCGTGTAGAATGCGAAGACCTTATTCCGCGAAGCTTCCCATCCCCTTCCGCTGCGCCGCGACCACGTTGGCCCGGCCCGATGCGATGGGGGCGACAATTCGCGGAACATCTTCGGCCCGATGCTCGCCGTCGGCGTCGAAGCCGCAGACGATATCCGCACCGCGCTCGATGGCTTCGGCAAACCCGTCATTGAGCGAGGCATCGTAGCCCGCATTTATCTTGTGGCGCACGACCACGGGCGCAGGCCGCTCCGCCTCTGCCGCCGTCGCGTCGCCTGAGCCGTCGTCCACCACCACGACCTCGCTCGCATGAGGCCGTACACCTTGCACGACCCGTGCGATCGTGCGGCCTTCGTTGAACGCCGGGATCACGATCGTGATCTTCTGTGTTGCTTGCTGCATTCGGCTGCGCGCGCCGGCCTGGCACGCATAGAGGACTTCAGTCCGAGAAGTCGTCCGGATCCAGCTCGCGTCCGGCGGGCAACGCGTTTTTCAGAACGTCTTCCGACCACCTGGCCGATCTGTGCCGGCGTGAAGGCTACGCTGGGACAGGGCCGTAGTGCTTCGACATCATCGGCCGAAAGCACCGCGCCGGCCGCCAGATTGATTCTTGGCGCGCAACCCACGCGCTGGACGATGGCGAATCGAGCTCGTTGTGCTCGATCCGCTTGACGCCGTCGCCGAGCGCCGCCTCGAGCTCGCGCACGCGCTCGACCATGTCTCGCCATGCGGCAGGTGTCATCGAGAACGGATGATCCGGCCCCTTTCTCGTCGTGTCATCGGTGAAATGTTGCTGGATCCCCGCGCGCCGAACGCGATGGCGCCGAGCGCCGTCGCATGACCGGGGGTGTGATCGGACAATCCGAGCGGCAAGCCGGGCCAGTGCAACGCGTAAGCCTGCAGAACCCGCAGGTTGACGTGGCGGAAGTTTTCGAGACTGCCCGTATAGTTGGTGTTGCATTGCATGAGACAAAGCTGCCGATTGTGGCGCAGAACCGCATCCACCGCGGTCTCAACGTCCGACATAGAGGCGGGAGCGCCCCGACGCCAGCAGCACCGGCTTTTCGTTCAACGCGACGTATTCGATGAACTAGGGCCAGGTGATGTCGCCCGAGCCGATCTTGAACGCCGGCAAAAGCTCGACCACCTCATCCACGGCCTCGATGTCGTAAGGCGTCGTCATCCAGTGGATACCGGCCTCGCCAGCGGTCGCCGCGAGCTGGTGATTCCAATCGCGGTTGAGGCTGTCATCCGCCAGTGCCGACCTCTCGAACACCGGCTTCTCCCATTTCGCCCTGATGTGCCATCTGGCCGCCGAGATTGCGGAAACCATGGTCGCTGACGATCTTTTCCGCTTTGAAATGCTGGAATTTTGCCGCGTCAGCGCCGGCTTTCCTCGCAAGCAAGATCAGTCGCTTCGCCCTGTAGAATCATCGTCGTGATTGGCCGCTATGTCGGCGACAAATAGGTCGGCGCGGCGGCCGAGGATCTCGCGGTCGCCGATGAGGAGGTTCGGGTCGTATCGCGACGCGCTCGTCATTCGGCGGGCCTCCATCGCTCGGCCAGCGATCGCGCGACTGCCGGAAGGTCGGGCAATCGGTAGCCCAAGAGAGCCTCGGCGCGCGTCACGTCGAGACCGAGGCTTTCCGCCCGCTTGACGGCGAGATTACGGACGCTCGCCGTCGCGGCCCAATCGAGGCGCACCCCCATGGCGTGCGCGAGCGCCTCGACGAATCGCTTTCTGCTGGCAACCTCGCGCGAAGCCACGTTGAGGAGGCCAGTCGCGTCCCGTTCGACGAGATCGAGCAGCGCGGCCGCGAGCGCATCAGCGTCAATCGTCGAGGTATGAAAGTCGTCAAACAGCGTCATCGGCTCGCGCCGTTCAATCGCGTTCCCGGCCCATTCGAGGAATGTCGGCTGTCCGTGCCAACCGCGCATTCCGGTGAAATTGGTCCGCACCACCAACGCATCGGGCGCACCCATCGCCAGGAACTGGCCGGCAAACTTGGACCGCGCGTATTCGTTGACCAGGTGAACCGAGGCGGCCTCATCGTGTTGCTGCGCGCCGTCTCCGGTGAAGAAATGATCAGTCGAGACATGCAGGAGCCGCGTCGCACGCGCCCGACAGGCGTCGGCCATCGCCCCGACCGCGGCCGCATTGACGGTGTGCGCGGTCAGGGGATTGGCCTCGCAAGCGTCGAGATTGGTCAATGCCGCGGCGTTGACGACGAGGTCGGGCGCGATCGAGCCGATCATGTCGCGGACACCCTCCGCCTTCGAAGATCCACCGCATGATCGGCGCCGCGCCGGGCCGCGCCGACACCGTGTCGCCGCGTCGAGACGCCACGCGGGTCAGCGCCTGGCCCAGGAGTCCGGGTCGATCCGAACAGCAGGATGCGCATCGGATGGTGCGCCCGCCACCTCGACGGACCTTGAACGAAGGCACGATCGGCTTGCATCGCAAGTGCTGGGTGAGCGCGTTGTTCTCGGCCGCGTCCCTCAGGATCGGCAGCACCTCGTCGTAGGCGGCAAGCAGGTCATCAACGTCCGCGTCCGAATGGGCATAGCTCATATTGTGCGTCCCGATCATCAGCATGCCGCGCAAGAACATCTCCTGCTGGAGCAGCGTTTTGGCTCCCAGGCAGTCGCCGTGGGCGCGTCGCGCAACACGAAGAACAAGCAGGTCAGTCGCCCGAGACCGAGCCGAAGAACTCGCTCTTGTGGCGCGCAAGCCGCGCCCTCAGCCCCTCGACGATCCGCGTCCCGCGCTCACGCATGGTCGCGACGACCGGCTCGCGTTCCAGCTTCGCCAATGTCGCGTGCGCGGCGGCGAGCAACAGAGTTTCGCCACCCATCGTGAAAGAGAAGAACACCTCCTCCATCTCCATCATCACGTCGCGCCGGCCGCAGACAGCCGAAAGCGGGAATCCGTTGGCGATCCCCTTGCCGAAAGTCGTCAGGTCGGGCGTAAGACGCAACAGTTCCTGGGCTCCGCCATATTGCCAAACGAAACCCGGTGATCATTTCATCGAATACGAGCACGATGTTCTCGCGTGTCGCGATCTCCCGGACCGCCTGTAGATAGCCCGGCTTGGGCTGCTCGACGTTCATCGGCTCGATGATGATCGCAGCGACCTGACCGGGCCACTCGCGGATCGCCGCCTCCAATGCCTCGATATCATTGTAAGCAAAGCGGTGGACGAGCGCCTTGGTCGCGGCCGGCACACCTTTATCGCGTGACGTTGACCCGATGTACCAGTCCTGCCAGCCGTGATAGCCGCACGCGAGCACACGATCGCGCCCGGTGTAAGCACGTGCGATGCGAATGGCGCCCGCCGTCGCATCCGACCCGTTCTTGCCGAATCGCACCATCTTCGGGCCGAGGGCACCATTTCGACGATCTGCTCGGCCACGATCGTCTCCAACTCGTGGCTCAGCGAATAGATGGTGCCGTTGGCAAGCTGTTCGGTGACGAGGCGCGTAACGTCAGGGTCGCCGTAGCCGAGCGTGACCGCACACAGCGCGTTGACGAAGTCGACGTACTTCATTTCCATCAACGTCCCAGATATGCGCCCCCTTGCCGTGCGTCGCGAAGAAGG
>CAVPGG010000259.1:0-3748 GCA_963703755.1 uncultured Pseudomonadota bacterium | reverse complement strand
CGAAGGTACGGTCGAGCGCGCCGAGCCCGAGAATGTCCGCTTGCGCGAACGCGATGTTGGTGATCCCGAGTTCGTGCGCCTTGCGCTTGGCGAAGGCGAGGCTCGGCAGGCTCAAGTCGATGGCGAGGAGGCGGGCGTCGGCGAACAGGTTGGCGGCATCGAGCGCCTGCTGGCCGGTGCCGCAGCCGGCGATCAGGATCTCGGCCGCACGCTTGCCGAGCGGGCGGAACGGGGCGCGCGGAAACATGCCGCCGATATGCTCGTCGAGCGACACCGGCTTGTCCATCAGCGGCAGCCGCGCCCAGCGCGGGTAGGGGTTCTCGGCATATTGACGCTCGACCTCGACCGACACGCGATCCGAGATCGGGGTCAGCCGCGGCATGCTCGCGCGCAGGCGCTCTTCCTCGTCCGGCGCCGTGATCTGCTGCGCCAGTAGCGCCGCGACGGCCGGCGGCCACGCGCGCGCCAGCACGGCCGCGCTGTCGGGCAGGGTGGCGAGCGGAAAATAGGCCGCGACCGCGACCAGCCACGCGGCCGGGACGTCGTCGCCGCCACGGAACGCGGTCGCAAGTCGCTCGCGAAGCGCCAGGGCGTCTATGAGCTCGGCGTTGGTGACCGCGTAGACGTAGTCGTTGAGGTGGCACTGCTGCGCCAGGGCGGCATGGAAGGCGAGCAGCGAGGCGTCTTCGCGCGGCGCCGTTGCGGCCAAGGCCTCGCCCAGCATGATCGCGCGCACCTGCGTGAGCACGCGCTCCAGGCCGAGGTCGGCGAGCCGGGTCGCCGGCAGCAGGCAGACGAAGAGCGCGTCGCCGGCAATTGCCGCACCATCAGCGGCCGGGAGCGCGGCCGCGCCTTGCCGCGCGCGCTCGATCGCGCCGCGGATCGCCGGATTCTTCTTCACCATCGCGGTGGCGACGCCGAGCAGGTCGCTCGGCCGGCCCCACGGTTCGGTCAAGGCCTCGACCATCGGCCCGCGCAGATCGACCTCGTCCGGGATGATCGTGAGGTTCTCGATGGCGTGCACGAACAGCGACTTCATCGCCATGCCGCCGTCGGCGCGGATCGCCGCGACGATCCGCTCGAGCACGCGGCCGATATTGCGGCCCGCCTCGGTCAGCTTCGGGTCGCAGCGCAGCGCCTGCTGATATTCCGCGACCGCGCCGACGACGTTGTTCTGCGCGAGCAGCGCGGCCGCGAGATTATGATGGATCGCCGCCGTGCCCGGCGCGAGCCGCAGTGCATGCTGATAGGAGGCGACCGCCGCGTCGAGCTGCCCCTGCTCGGCGAGCAGGTTGGCGATGCTGTAGTCGATCTGCGCCGAGTCCGGCCGCAGCGCCAGCGCGCGCTGGTAGCTCGCGAGCGAGTTCGTTCGGCCGGCCGAGCCGCTTGAGCATGGTGCCGAGGTCCACATGCGCCTGCGGCTCGCCGGGTTTCAGCGCGACGGCCTTGGCGAAATGCGTCGCCGCCGCGTCGAAGCGCCCGAGCGTGTTCTGCACCAGTCCCATGTGGTAGTGGGCGTCCGGGATCGCACCATTGAGCGCGATCGCCCGGCCGATCAGCGTTGCGGCCTCGTCGTTGCGCCCGGTCTGATGCGCGAGCAGGCCGAGCAGGTGCAGGCTGCCGACGTGCGATCGGTCCCGCGCCAGGACCTGCCGATAGAGCGCCTCGGCGTCAGGCAAGCGTCCGGACTGATGATTCCGCACTGCAGCGGCGAACATCTCGGCGGTCGCGGAGGATTGGCGATTGGATGTCATGTCGGCTCGATGTTGCGATCATAAGGCCGCGATGAACGTCCGTTAAGGCGGCGGGCGCGGTTGCCCGCTGTCCACACCGCGCCCATGCGGCGGTGTTTCGCGGCGCGGATGACTCGCCATCCGGTTCCGTCGCCGCTATGGTGGCGACGGTGCGGCACTTTTAACAGGCTGGGGAAACCGACATGAAGAGACTGACCGTAATGCTCGCCGTCGCGGTGATCGCGGCGGCGCCGACCGTCGCGTGGGGTGCGATGATGAAGGGTCACCACCATCACCACCATCATCATCACCACCATCACCATCATCACGGGATGGAGAAGGCAAAGTACAACAGCGACATGGAGCACTTGCTGCACGACACGTTCATGGGCAAGTGACCGGAGCGCTATCTACGACGCGACGATCACGCGGCCGCTCAGCCGCGTGATTTTTTTGTGCGAAAGCATGATCGCGTCATCGCGCCCTTCAAGATCGCTCTTGCGCCGCATCGCCATTGCCCTTATTGGCGAAATGAGATGCGCCGCATCGCGCCCAGCGCTTGCCGAGATCCACCGGTCGGGTCGATCGCACAGGCTCTTCGAGGCTCGGTCGCTGCGCGACCGAGCACCTTCGGGTGAAAGACCGAAGGGCGTGAGCCGCGACAGCCGCTACGGAATCTTCTTTACCGGCTTCGGATCAAGCCCGAGCAGCCGCCCCGCATTCCCGCCCAGGATGTTGCGCTTGGCCTTTTCCGAGAGGAACGGCAGGTCGTAAATCACGCTCGGCAGGTCGAAATCCCAGTGCGGATAGTCGGACGACCAGCACAACTGCGTCTCCGCGTTGATCATCTTGAAGGTCGCCTCGAGGATCGACGGGTCCTCCGGCACCTCCATGGGCTGGGTCGAGTAGTACATCTCGCGCATGTATTCGCTCGGCTTGCGCTTGAGCGACGGACAGTCCGACGTGCGCATCATGTAGGAATGGTCGAGCCGCTGCATCAGGCTGTAGGCCCACGTGAGCCCGCTCTCGATCCACATCACCTTGAGCTTGGGGAAGCGCTCGGGCAGGCCGTTGATCACCCAGTTGGTCATGTGGACCATGTTGAACCACATGAAGCCGAGCGCATGCACCGAGATGAAGCGGTTGGTCATCGCCAGCGACTGGTCGTTCCAGTTATAGGCGGCGTGGAACGAGATCGGCTTGCCCATCTCCTCGAGCAGCGCGTAGGTCTTGATATAGGCGTTGTCGTGCACCGGCTTGTAGCGCGGCGATGTCACCATGAAGCCGGCCACGCCCTTGCGGTCGCCGAACTCCTTCACGGTCTTGTAGGCCGCTTCCGGGTCGTTGAACGGCAGGTACAGCATCGAGATCAGCCGCGGCTCGGCGGCGAGGATGCGCTCGCAGAGCCAGCGGTTGTAGCCCTGCGCCATCGCGACCTCGACCTCGGTCTGCGGATGCAGGCCGAGGAAGAGCATCGGCGTCGGAAAGAGGCACGCATAGTCGACGCCCATGGCGTCCATCCAGATCTTGGTCTGGGCGATGTCGCGGTGCACGTCGCTCGGCACCTTCTCGAACTTGCGCAGCTCGTGGCGGGTGATGCGGCCGCCGAGGTCCTGGTAGCCGACCTGCGTGTTCATCATCGAGGAGCGCCCGCCGCGCTTGGTCGATTCGATCGCCGCGCGGCGGATCACCGGATTGTCGATGTAGGAGAACACGTCCTTGTAGGACTCGTTCTCATAATGGTGCGAGTTGACGTTGACGATCAGGAAGTCCTGATAGTTGCGCTCGTGCGCCTGGCGTGTGGCGTGCTCGAGGTGCTTCGTCGCCGAATACTCGTCGAACCGCAGCTTGCGGACTTCCGAGCGGGGCATGTCCATGGCCGTTCTCCCAGAAATTTCCTTCTGCGGCGACGCTCGCGCCTCAGGCGACGACGTAGATGTCCTCGCCGCGCTGCACCACCTCGTACTTGCGCAGCTTGAGCTTGCGGTCGCCGACGCATTCGCCGGTCTTAGTGC
>CAVPGG010000258.1:0-44589 GCA_963703755.1 uncultured Pseudomonadota bacterium | reverse complement strand
TCCTGTCGCGTCATCCGGCGCGCGTCGCCGATTTCCCGGTCGTGCCGTCGGCGCGGCCGCGCACCGACGAGACGCTGTCGCAACCAGACTTCATCCACACCAAGGCGCATTGCCTCGAGATCTTCCAGCGCGAGGTGCGGCGCGCATGAGCAGCAGGTGGCAGGGATTTCTGCCGATCATCGGCGTCGTGGCGCTCATCGCCATCTGGTCGCTCGTCACCTGGCGGCAATGGGTCGATCCGGTGCTGCTGCCGTCGCCGCTCGACGCCTTCGACGCGTTCTGGACCGGCATGCGCACGGGCGCGCTCGGCTTCGATTTCGTGAAAACCGTCTACCGCACGGCGGCGTCGACCGCGATCGCGGCCGTCATCGCGATCCCGCTCGGCATCGTGCTCGGCTCCTCGGAGAAGCTCTATCGCTCGCTCGAGTTCGTCATCGACTTCTTCCGCTCGACGCCGGCCTCGGCGATGTTCCCGCTCTTCCTGGTGCTGTTCGGCGTCGGCGACGAGACCGAAGATCTCGGTCGCGGCGTTCGGCGCCGTGCTGGTGATCCTGTTCAACGTCGCCTATGGGGTCATGAACGCGCGCAAGACGCGGCTGCTCGCCGCCAAGGTGATGGGCGCCTCGCGGCTGCGCGTGCTGTTCGACGTAATGCTGCTCGAGTCGCTGCCGCAGACCTTCGTCGGGCTGCGCAACGGCGTCTCGCTTGCGCTGGTGATCATCGTGGTCGCCGAGATGTTCATTGGCTCGCAGGACGGCCTCGGCCACAGCGTGTTCGAGGCGCAGCAGCTGTTCGACATGCCGCGCATGTATGCGGCGATCTTCGCGGCCGGCGCGCTCGGCTACGGTCTCAACCTGTTCTTCTTGCTGATCGAGCGCCGCTTCGTACACTGGTCGGGTAAGTAACGTTCCCGGGCCGGCATCCCGCAATTCCTGACATCAAGGCGAAGTATTTCTCGGCGAGATGCGGACGTTCGCATTGATGACGTTTGCACTGATGGTACCGCCCGCAATGACCTCGACGCGCTCAGGCGGCGTGCCCGTCCGGCAAGGGCGGCGGCCGCAAGGGTATCGGGGATGACTGCACGATCGAGGTCGTGGTCTGGCCGTAGACGAGAAAGCGGTCGAGGATCTTGTCGAGGGTTTCCAGCGCGTCGAGATGGACCCGCAGGATGAAACAGTCCTCACCGGTGATGCGATGACATTCGGCGACCTCGGGTATCGATCGCGCGAGCTCCGCGATCTTCGGCAGTTGTCCCGGCATTGGGCGGATGCGGATGAACACCATGATCGGGTACCCCAGCGCCTTGGGGGCGAGGTCGAGACGGAAGCCGCGGATCACGCCCGCTTCTTCGAGCCGGGTCAGCCGCTCCTTGACGGCCGGCGCCGACATGCCGACCCGGCGGGCCAGTTGAGACACCGGCAGGCGCGGCTCCGCCGAAAGCAGGCGGATCAGATCTATATTGATCGGGTCGCGCAGTAGTGGATGAAGCTGAGGCAATTTGGCTCAATTTCCTTCGATACGAAGGAATTCTACTGCACTACCTTGCGATATGCCATATGCGGCATTGCGGCGGCCTGCGATCCTTGCTCCATGCCGAACGCTCCCGACAGCATCCTCGGCGAACGCCATGCTCTGCTTGCCCGCGCGCAGCGGGTGCCGCCGCATCTCTATTTCATCACCAGCGCCGTCTTCCATTATCTCGGTCCAGCGTTCGCCGTGCTCCTCTTCCGCGCCATCGAGCCGCTCGGCGTCGCGTGGCTCCGAATCGCCAGTGCGGCCGTGGTCTTCGCGTTATGGCGGCGGCCATGGCGGTTCTTCCCCGGTCTTGCGGCGCGCGAGCGCTGGACGGTGATCGGGCTCGGCATCGTGCTCGCCGTGATGAACTCGCTCTTCTACCTCGCCCTCGCGCGGTTGCCGCTCGCCACCGTCGGGGCGATCGAGTTCCTCGGTCCGATCGGCCTCGCGCTTTTCGGGATGCGGACGCCGCGCAACTGGGCGGCGCTCATCCTTGCCATCGCCGGGGTCTATGTGCTGACCGACGTGCGCATCGAGGGCGAGCCGCTGGGTTATGTGTTTGCCTTCGCGAACTGCGCGCTCTTCGTCCTCTACGTCGTCCTCGGCCACCGCGTCGCCGAAAGCGGCGGCGCAGGCGGCATCGACCGGCTGGCCCTCTCCATGTTGATCGCCATGGCGGCGGCACTGCCGATCGGCTTTGCCGAAGCGGCGCCGGCCTTCACGTCGGCAAAGCTCGTCGCTGCCGCCATAGGCGTCGGCATCTGCTCCTCGGTCATTCCCTACGTCTGCGACCAACTCGCGATGGCGCGACTGCGGCGCGCAACCTTCGCGCTGATGCTGGCGCTGCTGCCCGCCATGGCGACGGTCATCGGCGTCGTGGTGCTGCAACAGATCCCGACGACCGTCGAAATGCTCGGCGTCGGTCTCGTCATTGCCGGCGTTGTCGTGCATCGCGCCGAAGCACGATAGCGGGCCAAACAAGATCATCGGCGGCTGGCTCTTCGACATGCCGCGGCGATCTTCGCGGCCGGGCGCGCTCGGCTACGGGCTCAAGCTGTTCTTCTTGCTGATCGAGCGCCGCTTCGTACACTGGTCGGGAAAATAACCTTCCCGGCCCGAGGCCCGCATGCCCGACATCGGCCTGACACGCAAATCCGCGGGCGAGCTCGCGGCGCTGATCCGCACCCGCAAGATCAGCCCGGTCGAGGTGCTCGACGCGCACCTCGCCGTGATCGCGCGGATCAATCCGCGGCTCAACGCCTTCGTGACGCTCGCGGCCGAGCCGGCGAGGGCCGCCGCGCAGGCCGCCGAGGCGATGGTCCGATCAGGCGCGCAACTTGGGCCGCTGCACGGGCTCCCGGTCGCCATCAAGGACGTGACGCTCACGGCCGGCATCCGCACCACCCATGCGTCGCCGCTCTACCGCGATTTCGTGCCCGACACGGACGCCGAGGTCGTGCGCCGCCTCAAGCAGGCGGGCGCAATCGTCATCGGCAAGACCAACACGCCGGAATTCGCCGCCGGCGCCAACACCGTCAACGAGCTTTTCGGCGCGACGCGCAATCCGTGGAATCCGGCGCTCAGCGCCGCTGGCTCCTCGGGCGGCTCGGCCGTTGCGGTCGCAACCGGCATGGTGCCGATCGCGCAAGGCACCGACTTCGGCGGCTCGGTCCGCCTGCCGGCTGCGTTCTGCGGCATCGTCGGCATCCGGCCGACGCCCGGGCTCATTCCCAGCCATCCGACCGGCCAGGCCTGGGACCCCGGTCAGGTGCACGGCCCCTTGTGCCGCGCCGTCGAGGACGTGGCGCTGATGCTTGACGCCATGGTGGGGCCGAGCGAGCTCTCGCCCATCTCGCTCGCGCCGCCGTGGGCGAGCGCGCTCGCGGCGGTCGAGGCGACGCGCGACGGCAAGGGTCTGCGCGTCGCCTACGCGGCGGACATCGGCGGCATCGGCGTCGATCCCGAGGTCGATGCGATCTGCCGCCGCGCCGCCCTGACGCTGCGCGACGCCGTCGCGGCGGTTGAGGAGATCGACTTCGATGTCTCGGCCGGGCGCGATCCGTACATGACCTGGCGCGGCGCCTGGATGATCGCGCAGCATTACGCCAACCTCGATCACTTGGCGGCGTTCGGCCCGAACCTGCGCCGCAGCGTCGAGGCCGGCCTGAAGGTGACGGCGCTCGACCTCGCCAAGGCCGAGCATGCGCGCATCGCCGTGTTCCACCGTTTCGGCGAGCTGTTCGAGCGCTTCGATGTGCTGCTCACGCCGGCTGCGCCCGTCAAGCCGTTCCCGGTCGAGATGAATTTTCCGGCCGAGATCAACGGCCGCAAGCTCGAGAGCTACATCGACTGGGTCGCGCCGACATTTCTGGTGACGCTGGTCAGCCTGCCGGCCGCCAGCGTGCCGGCAGGCCTGACCAGGGACCGGCTTCCGGTCGGCCTGCAAGTGGTCGCGCCGCGCTTCCAGGAGCCGCGCATCCTGGGCGTCGCCAAGCTGGTGCAGCAGGCCAATCCGATCGGATGGCCGCCTGTCGCGTGAGTCCGTGCGCCGGCTATTCCTCGGCCGGCGCCGCGACCGCCTCGGCGCGGAAGTCGCCGGCAGGCTTTTGCCCCATCAGGCTCGGATAGGCGCGGCGGAAATCGGCCGCGATGGCGTCGAACGGCACGTCCGCGAAGGTGCCGCGATCGTGCAGATATTCCATATGCCGCCGGCCCGCGCGATCGAAGGGCTGGAACATGGAATCCGCGCTGCCGTCGAACTCGAGCGTCTTGACGCCGACGCGATCGCACAGCGCGCGATCGAAAGCCGGCGTCGCCTTGACCCAGCGCCCGTCGAGAAAGATGTCCGCGTAGGAATGCCAGATGAAGACGTCGGTCCCGATCAGCCGATAAAGCTTCGGCGAGGTGAGGTGATTGCGCACGTCCGCGTAGCCGACCCGCGCCGGCACGCCGATGGCGCGCGCCGAGGCGGCGAGCAGGGCGGCCTTGCCGACGCAGAAGCCGCGGCCCACGGCCAGCACGCTGCTGGCGCGGAATTGTGCCGGGTCGGCGAAATCGAGGTAGGCATCGTAGGCGATCCCGTCGCGCACCGCCGCATAGAGGCGCAGCACTGCGGCCAGCGGATCGTCGGCGCCCGCGGCCGCGCGCCGCGCGAAGGCGGCAACGGCAGGTGAATCGCTGTCGACGAAGGCGCCGGCAGCGAGGAATGGGGTGGGGTCGTCCGTCATCTCTTGCTTCTCGGGCCATGAGGCCGTTTGATCGGGCTCGGAATCTTAGCGCCGGCCGCCTGCGATCGCAAAGTGCGGGCCGGGACAGGGTGGAGACGCAAGTCATGCCGACCGCGGGCCGCGATCAGCCGACATTCATGTTCGACGCGGTTGCCGAGACGATGCCGCGCGCGGCGCTCGCGGAGGTGCAGGCCGAGCGGTTGCGCCAGACGCTCGAGCTGGCGTACGGGAAGGTCGCGCACTTCCGCAAGAAGTTCGCTGCCGCCGGCGTCACGCCCGCCGATTTCAAGAGCCTTGGCGACATCGCCAAGTTCCCGTTCACGCTCAAGACCGACCTGCGCGACACCTATCCGTTCGGCATGTTCGCGGTGCCGCGCGAAAAGCTCGTGCGCCTGCATGCCTCGTCGGGCACGACCGGCAAGCCGACCGTGGTCGGCTACACGGAAGGCGACATCGACCTGTGGTCCGACCTGATGGCGCGCTGCTTCGCGTGCGCGGGCGCGCGCCCGGGCGACATCGTGCACAATGCCTATGGCTATGGTCTCTTCACCGGCGGGCTCGGTGCGCATTACGGCGCCGAGCGGCTCGGCTGCACGGTGGTGCCGATGTCGGGCGGCGGCACCGAGCGGCAGGTGACGCTGATCACCGACTTCGGCGCGCACGTGCTGTGCGCGACGCCGTCCTATGCGCTCAACATCGCCGAGGTCGCCGACGGCATGGGCGTCGATTTGCGCAAGTCGAGCCTGCGCATGGGCCTGTTCGGCGCCGAGCCGTGGAGCGACGCCATGCGGGCGAGCATCGAGGCGCAGCTCGGCCTCAAGGCGGTCGATCTCTACGGCCTCTCGGAGATCATCGGCCCCGGCGTCGCCTGCGAGTGCGGCGAGGCGCAGCGCGGCCTGCACGGCTGGGAGGACCACTTCCTGTTCGAGGTGATCGATCCGAAAACGCTGCAACCGCTGCCGATGGGCGAGAGCGGCGAGCTGGTGATCACCACGCTCACCAAGCAGGCGCTGCCGATGATCCGCTACCGCACGCGCGACATCACGCGCCTGAGCGACGAGCCTTGTCGTTGCGGGCGCACGCATGTCCGCATCATGCGCGTGACCGGGCGCGACGACGACATGCTGATCATCCGCGGCGTCAACGTCTACCCGTCGCAGGTCGAGGCCGTGCTGGTCGGCCTGCCGGGCCTCGCGCCGCATTACCAGATCGTGCTCATGCGCGAAGGCATTCTCGACGCGATGACGATCGAGGTCGAGGCCGCACCCGGCACCCCGCTTGCCGACGCCGACCGCGCCCGCCGTGCCGCCGAGGTCGTGCACCACATCAAGTCGCTGATCGGGGTCACCTGCTCGGTCGCCGTCAAGGCGCCCGGCGAGGTGCCGCGCTCGCAAGGCAAAGCCGTGCGGGTGCGGGATCTGCGCAAGACGACGGGGTGATGGCGTATGCGGTTTGCGGGCATCCACGCTTTTGCCGCGACCACGACGTGGATGGCCGGACCAACCCGGAGACGACGTTTGAATGGCAGTCACTGAATTCGTTGCGTTTTCCTCGAATGGCTTTGTTCTGCCGTTCTGCCGTTCTGCCAAATTGGCCCTCTCCACCGTCATGCCGGCGTATTCGACGCATGCGCGGGAATGACGGGAACCAGGAAACCTCATGGCCGGCGGTGCGCGCGACGGTTGAGCGTGCAACGCGCGAGGCCCCGGCCATGCTGCGCCGCACCCTTGCAAACAACAAGAAAAATACAAGTCGAGACCTGGCGGCCGCTGGCTCGTCCCTTGGTTGCATCGCGGCTGCGTGCTTTCTCGCTCTTGCCGTGACGCTCTTCGCAAAAAGGTTGAAGAAGTCGCGCCAAGCGCGATCTCGGCGCGACCTGATAAGAACAACGAAAAACAACGAATCTTACAAGCGGGCGGAAGTGTCGACGGCGTGCAGAATTTCAAGTTGACGGCGGTGCGATCCACTGCCGGTCGCCGGGCAAAGAAAGAGCCCGGCGCGGCGGCATCGGGCGCAATTCAACGCATCTCATTTCGCCAATATCGGCAATGAAGTCGCGGCGCAAGCACTTTTTGTGTCCCGCATTTTGTGTCCCTGTCATCGATGGAAGCAGGGCAGTCCGCTACTCTGGTTAGTCCGGAGCGCGGCCTTTCACCGCGTTCGCGAATGCCTCATAGGCGATATGTCCATCAGAACCGGTCGGCAGCTCCTCGCGCAGCGCCGCCTTGAGCTGTTCGATCCGGGACGGCGACATCTTGCGGATCGCCATGCCGGCTGGTCCCTCCGGCACGCTGTACGACTGCCAGAAATCGTCAACGTCGCCGTAGCGGATCGGGATGCGGATCACGCGCGTATCGATCGACTGCAGGCCCGCCTTCTCCCACAGCGCCCGCATATTGTCGCGCCGCGACACCTCGGTGCCCGGTAGCGTCACGGCAACGCCGAGCGACTTGAGCGCGCGATACATCGGTTCGACCGGAAGGCCGCCGCCGGGCAGATCCCACATGTAGGTCGCAACCCAACCGCCCGGCTGTACGACGCGCGCCATTTCGGTCGCTGCCTTGACCGGGTCCGGCACGAAGCTGATCGCAAGCGCCATGGCGGCGGCGTCGAAACTTCGGTCCGGATACGGCAATGCCTGGGCGTCGCCGACCCGAAATTCCGCCAGCCTGGCGCCGGGTCGCGTGCGCGCGTAGCGCAGCTGACCTTCGGACGGATCGACGGCGCTCACCGCGCTGGGGGCGCAGCGCGCGATCAGCACCTCGGTAAAGGCGCCGTTGCCGCATCCAACGTCTATCCAACGCAGGCCGTTCGGCACAGCGAGCCAATCAAGGAACACCTCGCCCACAACACGGCTCCAACGGCCCATCCGTCTTTCGTAGGCCTCGCCATCAGTGAAAAACATTTCAGCTTCGCTCATGTCGAATTCCCTTGTGCCGTAGGCAAGATGGCAAGCGCGACCTCGACACCGCAGCCCTCCGTCAGCCGGCCTTCGTCGCGAAAGGGTTCAGCGTGAGAATGCCGAACCCCTCAAAATCTCGCACTTTGCGGGTAACCACGGTCAAGCGGTGGACGATGGCGGTCGCCGCGATCATGGCGTCTTCGATGAGATTGTCTGTCCGGCGATGCATCAGCCGCGCCCAGACACGAAAGGTCCGCGCATCCATGCTCAAGACGTTGTAGGTCTCGGCAACCTGTTCCAGCCAGACCTCGATTTCGGCCGCCTTGGCTTCGTCCTGTTCACGCGTGATTTCAATGCCCGACTGAATCTCCCCGATCGTTACGGCGGAGACGTGCAAGTCCTCGTCGCGAACGGCTTGGAGCCACGCGAGCACCGCGCCGTGCGGACGAACCCGTCGCAGCTCCGAGATGACATTCGTGTCGAGGAGGTACATCGGTGGTCAGACGAGACCGCGAACCTCTCGGCGGCGCCGCGCGCCCCGCGGCGGAATGTCGAGCTCTCCCCGCGCGTCGTCGCGCAAGAGCAAAGCCTTCAGCGTGGGCCTGGCCGCGCGTTCGAGTCGGCGCCAATCCGTCGCGGGCACGAGGACAGCGGCTTCGGCGCCGCGTTTGGTGACGATCTGCGGACCTTCCCGCAAACAAGTTTCGAGCATCTCGCTGAAGCGGGCTTTCGCATCTTGGACCTGCCACGATCGCACGAGCACCTCTTTTCAACCTTCAACTTTCAATCTAGTCAGATAACTAGTCTCATCTCCGTCGTAACGCAAGGGGATCCGGGCAAGACGGTGTAAGCGCGAAGGGTCATCTGGGTCACAGGTCGCCGTCGGACGGCCTAGCGCCCGGTATGATTTGGCGGAAGGAGTGGGATTCGAACCCACGAAGGGTGTTACCCCCTGCCGGTTTTCAAGACCGGTGCCTTAAGCCGCTCGGCCATCCTTCCGTAGCAGCCTCATGCGGATAGCGCGAAGGCGGCCGCCTCGGCAACATCGCGTTGTTCTGGGCCCGATCGTCGGTCATGGCGAGGGGGCCGAAGACCGATCTGGCAATGCCCCAGCGAATCGAGGCCGCGCTCCACTCCACTCCGCTTCGCTGGCAATGACGAACTCTCAGCAGCCCGTGACACCGCCGCTGCACTCCGGGCGTTTTTTCGCTTCCGCGCAGGCCGACCCGATGCTGGCGTAGCGCGGCCGCGGATAGGCCACCGGGCCCGGGCATGGCGCGACCGGCTCGCGGACCTCGCACCGGCTCACGTTCCCGATCGTCGTCACGCAGATCATGTATTCGACGTTCTGCGCAAACCGAACCGGGCTCGCCGAAACCGAGGCGGTGACACCGCCGAGGAGGCACAGCGCCGCCGCTGCGAAAGACATCTTTCTTGCGCTCATCGAAGCTCCCCACGACTTCGGCCGGCACTGGCGAAATATCGCCCGCATTGCATGCGGCGTGTGAAAAGATTGCTTGCGCTCAGTACGCCACCGTCACGTAGAACTTGTGTCCGCAGGCCACCGGCGCGACAATACCAAAACCCTGAGGGCAGGGCAGTGGATACATACTGGCGTCGGCACCGTCACGGGCGCGTCAGCACGCGGGGAGCAGCTGCCTCACATGCTTGCGCCACGCGGTCGCCGCATAACTGCCTGAATTCACCGACTTTTTGCGGGTTCGTTTACCATGCTTAACCGGCTACGGTTCCGGTTGGGGCGTGGCTGGAGTATGTTGACGCGGCAAGGGGATCCGCCGGGGACGTTGGGCGGATCGACAGTGCGCTGAAAGTCAAGTCGGCTCCGTCCCGTGGCCTGTCGCCCGGAACGAGCCTTGGCGTGTGCGTGGCAGGGGACCGATGCGGCGGGGTCGCGTGGCGTTCGGGCGAGGGGTGCGGGCCGGCATCGCGGCCGTGGCGTGCTGCGCGCTCGCCAATTGCTCGTCATCGCCCGGCGGCCTGCTGGCGAAGATCGATCCGCGCTACGGCGTGTCATCGAGCCCGCGCCTGGTCGAGCCGGGCCAGCCGGTGCCGAAGGGCGGCGGCCACTACCAGATCGGCAATCCCTACGTGGTCGGCGGCCGCACCTATGTGCCGCGCGAAGATCCGAGCTATCGCGCCGAGGGCCTCGCGTCGTGGTACGGCGAGGATTTCCACGGCCGGCAAACCGCGAATGGCGAAATCTATGACATGCATGGCATCTCGGCCGCGCATCCGACGCTGCCGCTGCCGTGCTACGCGCGCGTCACCAACCTCGCCAACGGCCGCTCCGTCATCGTGCGCGTCAACGACCGCGGGCCCTATCACAGCAATCGCGTGATCGACCTGTCGGTGAAGGCGGCGCACCTGCTCGATTTCTACGGCGACGGGCTCGCGCGCGTGCGCGTCGAGTATGTCGGGCCGGCGCCGCTCGCCGGCTCCGACGACAGCGTGCTGCTCGCGACCTTGCGCCAGGGCGAGCCCGCGCCGTCGCCGTCGCCGATCCTCATCGCCTCGTCGCGGCCGTTCCTGCCGACGGTGGTCGGCACGCGCATGGCCGCGCGCCGCGGCGTGCCGGTGCCGTCCGATCGACCCTATAATCTCGGCGAGGACCAGGGCTCGCCGGCGGCCGAGCCGGCCAACCGCGAAGCCCGGGTGCGGCCGCCGCGCCGGCGCGAGCCCGGCTCGTTCGACGACCGCTTTGCCGCCAACCAGCTGCCGCCGGTGATCACCGACGTGCCGCGCAATCCGTCACCGGCCGCGGCCTTCGCGGCGCCGCGCGCGGACGCGCCGCCCTCGGTCATGAGCGGCCGCGGGCTTTACTGAGAACACGGAGGCAGCGCCCAATCGAGGCGCTGCGGAGTACTTGATCGTCCGCTTTCGCGCTGCACGCCCACGTCTTGCGGTTGGATCGTAGGCACTGAGGCGCGGTTGCTACCCTCCCGCCCAGGCAAGTCGGGCGTGCCCGACTTGCCCACTATTTTCTGCGAAACCCGGGCAAGCCCGGGTTTCCTAGCGGGGAGGGTCGGCCGCGTGAGCGCAGCGAACGCGGACGGGGTGGGGGGCTATGCTTGCTCCGTCTCTGCAATAAGAGCGAACCACGCTTGCTCCGAGCAAGCGCCCCCCACCCCCGACCCCTCCCCGCCACTCGCTTCGCTCGCGGGGGGAGGGGAGCGGCAAGTCGTGTGCATGCGGTCGCGCTTTCGCGGACGATGACGGCGGTGGGTTTGCAGTGTCGCCGTCCAGCTAGGCGCGGGTGCAGCGGCGATCGGCGGCATTGTTCGGCGCCACGACGCTTGCTACGCCGTAAAATCCCTTGGAGAGGCGTCCCCATGCCGGCAGATCCGGGCGCGTGGTCAGGCACTCGCGGCGCGATGGCACGCACGGGCGCCGGCTTGCGCGCGTGTTTGGGCGCGCTCGTCGCCGGCGCACTTGTGACGGTGCTCGCGCTGGGCGCGTCGTGGGCCGCACCGAATGCCGCGCCGGCGCCGGTGAAGAAGGACGAGTTCCAGACGCAGGCGCCGCTCGCATTCCTGATGGACGCCGATACGGGCACGATCCTGTTCGAGAAGAATGGCGATCAGCTCATGGCCCCGTCCAACATGGCCAAGCTGATGACCGTCGAGGTCGTCTTCCACGAGATCAAGCTCGGGCACATCACCCTCGACACCGAGTATGAGGTCAGCGAATACGCCTGGCGGCACGGCGGCGGCCCGGCGCATACGTCGAGCATGTTCGCGCCGCTGCACAGCCGCGTGCGCGTGCAGGATCTCCTCTCCAGCGCCATCGTCCAGTCGGGCAACGACGCCTGCATCGCGCTGGCGGAAGGCATCGCGGGCTCGGAGAGCAAGTTCGCCGCGATGATGACCCGGCGGGCGCGCGAGCTCGGCCTCACCAAGTCATACTTTCCCAACGCGAGCGGCCTGCCGGAGCCGACGCTGGTGATGACGCCGCGCGAGGTCGCGCGGCTCGCCCAGCACATCATCAAGACCTATCCGGAGTTCTATCCGATCTTCGCCCAGAAGGACTTCACCTGGAACAAGATCCATCAGTTCAACCAGAATCCGCTGCTCGGCATGGACATCGGCGCCGACGGATTGAAGATCGGCTTCACCGAGGACGGCGGCTACGGTCTCGTCGGCTCGGCGGTGCAGAACAATCTGCGCCTGATCGCCGTCATCAACGGCCTCAAGGGCGCCCCCGAGCGCGCGAGCGAGGGCCGCAAGCTGCTCGAATGGGGCTTCAAGGGTGTCGAGCGGCGCTCGCTGTTCGCCGCCGACCAGGTGATCGGCGACGCGCGGCTCTACGGCGGCGCGCAGTGGAGCGTGCCGCTGGTCGCGCCCGGCGCCGTCGGCCTGCTCATTCCGCGCGGGTCGAACGATCGCATCGTGGCGCGCATCGTCTACACCGGACCGGTGCGCGCGCCGGTGCACCAAGGGCAGCAGATCGGCATGCTGCGGGTCTGGCGCGGCGACAACGTGGTGCTGGAAGTGCCGCTGCGGGCCGGCGAGAGCGTGGCGCGCGGCGGGCTGCCGCGGCGCGCGCTCGACGCCGCAACCGAGTTCGTTATCGGCCTGTTTCTTTCCGGCACCAAGCGGATATAAGGCGGCCGGTAGGGTGGGCAAAGGCGCGGTTGCACGCCCTCTCCGCGTGGGCAAAATCGCCGTCGCGCCTTTGCCCACGCGGTGAAGCGGGTGATGGCGATTTTGCCCACCCTACGAAGCTACGAAGCTAGAGAGATGCGCGGACGCTTCATCACACTCGAGGGCGGCGAGGGCGCCGGCAAGTCGACCCAGGCCGAGCGCCTGGCGGCGCGGCTGCGCGCGCTCGCGATCGGCGTCGTGGTGACGCGCGAGCCGGGCGGCTCGGCCGGCGCCGACATCATGCGCCACGTGCTGCTGTCGGGCGCCGCCAAACCGTTCGGGCCGGTCGCCGAGACGCTGCTGTTCGCGGCCGCGCGCGACGACCATGTGCGCGCGACCATCGCGCCGGCGCTCGCGCGCGGCAACTGGGTGGTCTGCGACCGCTTCATCGACTCGACGCGCGTCTATCAGGGCACGCTTGGCGAGGTCGATCCGAAGGTGATCCGCGGCCTCGAGCGGCTCACCGTGCCGGACACCATGCCGGACCTGACCCTGATCCTCGACCTGCCGCCCGAGACCGGGCTGGCGCGCGCCGCGCGCCGCCGCGATGGCGCGCCCGCCGACCGCTTCGAGACCGAGGCGCTCGAATTCCACACGCGACTGCGCCAGGCGTTTCGCGACATCGCGGCCGCCGAGCCGCAGCGCTGCGTGCTGATCGATGCGGACCGGCCCGAGGACAAGGTGGCGGAGGAGATATGGTCGAACGTCAACGCGCGCCTCGATCCGGCGGCGGCGCCGGTGTCGTTCGAGGACTTGCACGCGTGAGCCCGGCCAAGTCCGACAAGTCGTCCCAGGCCGACGAGACGGAGGTCCCGCATCCGCGCGCGACGTTCGAGCTGTTCGGCCACGCTGCCGCCGAGCAGGCGCTGCTCGGCGACTACAAGAGCGGCCGCATCGCCCACGCCTGGCTGATCGGCGGGCCGGCCGGCATCGGCAAGGCAACCCTCGCCTACCGCATGGCGCGCTTCGCGCTCGCCCATCCGGACCCGGCCGCGCCGGCCGTGCAGGCCGCGACCTCGCTTGCAGTCGCGCCTGACAGTCCGGCGGCGCGGCGCATTCGTGGACGCGCGCATCCGGACCTGCTGGTGCTCGAGCGCGGCTACAACGACAGCGGGACGCTGCGCACCGTCATCACGGTCGACGAGGTGCGGCGCACCGTCGGCTTCTTCGGCTCGACGGCGGGCGAGGGGGGCTGGCGCATCTGCATCGTCGACAGCGCCGACGAGCTCAAATACCCGGAAGGCTCCAACGCGCTCTTGAAGGTGCTGGAAGAGCCGCCGCAGCGCTCGCTGTTCCTGGTGGTGAGCCATGCGCCCGGCCGGCTGCTGCCGACCATCCGCTCGCGCTGCCGCCGGCTCACGCTGCGGCCGCTCGACCCGGACGATGTCGTCCAGGCGGCAAGCGCCGCGCTCGGCGACGCGGCAGATGACGCGATGCTGCGGCAAGCCGCGGCCGCGGCGGAGGGGAGCGTCGCGCGCGCCATCGCGCTCAGCGGCGGGCCGCAGCTCGCGCTGCGCGACAAGGTGATCGAGCTGCTCGATCGCCTGCCCGCGACCGACCCGCGCGCCCTGCATGCGCTCGGCGACAGCCTCGAGCGCGGCGGCGATGCCCTGTTCGAGATCTTCATCGAGACCGCGCGCAACTGGCTCTCGCGCCACCTCGACGCGACGCCGGACGCCCGCCGTCTCGCACCGGTCGCCGACGCATGGGAGCGCCTCAACCGCGCCGCGACCGACACCGCCACCTACAATCTCGAGCGCAAGCCGCTGGTTTTCAACGTGTTCAGCTTGCTTGCGGACGCTGCCCGCGGTTGATACCTATCGCGCGCACTGCCGTCATCATCCGCGTACGCGGATGATCCAGTAATCCCAGGCGCATCGGCTCGAAACGCGACGCCGCGGCGTACTGGATGCCCCGCTTTCGCGGGGCATGACGTTCCGAAATATTTGAGAGCACATGCCCTCCAAACCCCACTACTACGTCACGACCGCGATCGCGTATCCGAACGGTCCGCCGCATATCGGTCACGCCTATGAGGCGATCACGACCGACGCGATCGCGCGCTTCCGGCGGCTCGACGGGGACGATGTGTTCTTCCTCACCGGCACCGACGAGCACGGCATCAAGATGCTGCAGACCGCGAACCGCGAGGGCCTCGCGCCGCGCGCGCTCGCGGACCGCAACGTCGCGCTCTTCCAGAAGATGGCGGCGCGGCTCAACTGCTCGAACGACGACTACATTCGCACCACCGAGCCGCGCCACTACGCCTCCTCGCAGGCGATCTGGGAGCGCATGGCACGCAACGGCGACATCTACCTGTCGAAGTACTCCGGCTGGTACTCGGTGCGCGACGAGGCCTACTACGACGAGAGCGAGACCAGGGTCGACGACAAGGGCCTGCGTCTCGGCCCGTCCGGCACGCCGGTCGAGTGGGTCGAAGAGGAGAGCTATTTCTTCAAGCTCTCGGCCTACCAGGACAAGCTGCTCGACCTCTATGCGCGCGTGCCGGATTTCGTGCTGCCGCGCGAGCGGTTGAACGAGGTCGCGAGCTTCGTGCGCGGGGGCTTGCGGGATCTGTCGGTGTCGCGCACGACCTTCACGTGGGGCGTGCCGGTGCCGGGCGATCCCAAGCACGTGATGTACGTGTGGGTCGACGCGCTGACGAACTACATCACGGCGGTCGGCTTCCCGGACACCGACAGCGAGAAATTCAAACGCTATTGGCCGGCCGACCTGCATGTGATCGGCAAGGACATCGTGCGCTTCCACGCGGTCTACTGGCCGGCCTTCCTGATGTCTGCCGGCATCGAGGTGCCGCGGCGCATCTTCTCGCATGGATTCCTGCTCAGCCGCGGCGAGAAGATGTCGAAATCGGTCGGCAACGTGGTCGATCCCTTTGCGCTCGCGGACGCCTATGGCGTCGATCAGTTCCGCTACTTCTGCCTGCGCGAGGTCTCGTTCGGCCAGGACGGCAACTATAACCACGAGGCGATCGTCGCGCGCATCAATGCGGATCTCGCCAACGACCTCGGCAACCTGGCGCAGCGCTCGCTCACCATGGTGGCGCGCGCCTTCGGCGGCGTGCTGCCGACGCCGGGCGTGCCGAGCGATAACGACCGCGCGATCCTGGCGCAAGCCGACGGCATGCTCGGCAAGGCGCGCGAGGCGATGAAGACGCAAGCGCTGCACCAGGTGCTCAACGCCGTGTGGGCGGTGGTTGCCGAGGCGAACCGCTATTTCGCGGGCGAGGCGCCGTGGGCGCTCGCCAAGACCGATCCGCCGCGGCAGGGCACCGTGCTCTACGTTACGGCCGAGGTGATCCGCCAGGTCGCGATTTTGGCGCAGCCGTTCATGCCGCAAGCCTGCGCCAAGCTGCTCGACCTGCTGGCGGTCCCGGCGGTGGCGCGCGATTTCGCCCAGCTCGGGCCGGACCGGCGCATCGCGGCCGGCGCGCAACTGCCGGCGCCGGCGCCGGTGTTTCCGCGCTACGTCGAGCCCGCGGGCGACAAGCCGAGCTGAGGCGCCATGCTGGTCGACAGCCACTGCCATCTCGATTTTCCCGATTTCGCCGACGAGCTCGATGGCGTGGTGGCGCGCGCCCGCGCCGCAGATGTCGGCCGCATCGTCACGATCTCGACGCGGGTCGCCAAGCATGACGGGCTCATTGCGATCGCGGAGCGCTTTCCCGACGTGTTCTGCTCGGTCGGCACGCACCCGCACAATGCGCACGAGGAGCTCGGCATCGGCACCGCCGACCTGGTGGCGCGCGCCCGCCATCCCAAGGTGGTGGCGATCGGCGAGGCCGGGCTCGACTATCACTATGATTTCAGCCCGCGCGACGCGCAGGAGCAGGGCTTTCGCGCCCACATCGCCGCCGCCCGCGAGACCGGACTGCCGCTCGTCATCCATGCGCGCGAGGCCGACGCCGACGTGGCGCGGATCCTCGAGGAGGAGACGCGCCGCGGCGCCTTCCCGGCGGTGCTGCATTGCTTCACGGGCGGGCGCGATCTCGCGATGCGCGCCATCGCGCTCGGCCTCTCGATCTCGTTCACGGGCATCCTGACCTTTAAGAAATCCGAGGACCTGCGCGCGATCGCGGCCGAATTGCCGGCGGACCGCATCCTGGTCGAGACCGACGCGCCCTACCTCGCACCGGGCAAGTTTCGCGGCAAACGCAACGAGCCGTCGTTCGTGGTCGAGACCGCCAAGACGCTCGCGCAGGTGCGCGGTCTGGGTGAGGACGAAATCGCCCGGCAGACGACCGAGAACTTCTTCCGGCTGTTTGCCAAGGTGCCGCGCAGCGCGGCGGCGGCCGCATGAGCCTGCGCGTCACGATCCTCGGCTGCGGCTCGTCCGGCGGGGTGCCGCGGCCGGCGCTCGGCTGGGGCGCGTGCGATCCGACGAACCCGAAGAACCGCCGGCGGCGCTGCTCGCTCCTGGTCGAGCGCGGCGGCGGCGCCGAAGGGTCAAAGACGCGGGTGCTGGTCGATACCTCGCCCGACCTGCGCGAGCAGTTGCTCGACGCGCAGGTCGACGGGCTCGACGGCATTTTCTACACGCACGAGCACGCCGACCACACGCACGGCATCGACGACCTGCGCGCCCTGTTCATCCGGCGCAGGCGGCGCCTCGACGCCTATGTGGACGAGGCAACCTCGCGGGTGCTGCTGGATCGCTTCGGCTACTGCTTCGTGACGCCGCCGGGCAGCGGCTATCCGCCCATTCTCAACGAGCACCGCGTGACGGCCGCAACGCCGGTCGAGATCGCCGGGGAGGGGGGCGCCATCACGGTCTTGCCGTTCCTGCAGGACCACGGCGACATCCCATCGCTCGGCTACCGCTTCGGCCCGGTCGCCTATTCGAGTGACCTCGTCGACCTGCCCGCCGCCAGCGTCCCGCTGCTGGCCGGGCTCGACCTGTGGATCGTCGACGCGCTGCGCTACACGCCGCACCCGAGCCATTTCAGCGTCGACCAGGCGCTGGCCTGGATCGAGCGGATCAAGCCCAAGCACGCCATCCTGACCAACATGCACACGGACCTCGATTATGCGGAGCTGAAGGCGCGGCTGCCGGCGCATGTGGAGCCGGCATTCGACGGGATGGCGATCGAGATTACGGCTTGACGCCATTCATTAATGTGAGAGATCGCATCGGCCAACTTATTTAAGATATTGAAAATAGAAGTAAAATGGATCGCATCACACTCTCGGCTTATGATATCTCGGCGGCGGATTTTGCCGCCGATTGGCACGCGCAACCGGCACCGACCGATCTGCAGGCCCTGGTCCGGCGCTTTTTCGCGCCCGGGCCGACCGCCGATATCGGCTGCGGCAGCGGCCGCGAGGTCGGCTGGCTCGCCGCCAACGGCTTTGCGGCCACCGGCTTCGACCCGTCGGAGGGCCTGCTGCGCGAAGCCCGCGCGCGCTATCCCGGCCTTCCGTTCAAGCAGGCCGCGCTGCCGGAGCTCGCCGGCATTGCGGACGGCAGTTTTGCCAACGTGCTGTGCGAGACCGTCATCATGCACCTAGCGCACGCCGACATCGCGCCAGCGGTCGCGCGGCTGATCGCGATCCTGCGACCCGGCGGCACTCTTTATCTCAGCTGGCGGGTCACACGCGGCGCCGACCAGCGCGACGGGCAGGGCCGGCTCTACGCCGCCTTCCCGGCCGGCCTCGTCACCGACGCGCTCACCGGAACGCAGGTCCTGCTCGACGAAGAGAGCGTCAGCGCCTCGTCCGGCAAGGCAATCCACCGGATCATCGCCCGCAAATCGATGGGCCGCCGCTCGAAGGCGACGCGGCGACGTTCAAACGGATGCCAAGCGCGCAGCGGTTGCGGGGCCGAATTGCCCGGTTCATGCTGAGCGGCCCGAGGAAGCGCGTCATGGGAGCCGCAGGCCCAATCGTCTTCATCATCGCCATCATTGCTGGCGCGGTCGCCTTGGGGCTCGCCTTCAGGTGGGGACGCAGGCGTGCGCGCATGCGGCGCTTGTTGCATCCGTCCCCGGCCGAAGCCGAGGCAACACGCATCCGCTGGCAGCAACGGGCGGCGGCCCGGCGGCAATCGCTATGGCCACAGCAATTACAGCTGTTGGACCGGCTCGGATTTCCTTACCAGTTGGTGCCAGGCGCGCAGGCCGAGGCCGCCTACGAGTTTGTCCGGATAACGGGCCAGGCAGAGGGCTTCACGCCGCTTATCATCACGCCCGACAGCCTGTTGTTGCCGGCTTTGTCACGCGAGCGATTACTGAGCGAAGCCCAGCAGATCCTTGCCGCCGTGCCGCCGGCCGAGGCGTACTTCGCCGAGCACCGGGCTAGCTCATTGCGTTACGACAGCGATGGCACCACCCAGCGCATGATTGACGAAGCCGAGGCCTTTGCGCTCGCCGAGCCGCCCTTAGAGTTGCCGCTCATCGACCAACGCATGTCCACCTTGACGGATATGGCCGGGCAAAAACCGCCGTTTCCTTGGGTCGAGGAGGCGGCTCTCGTACGCATTCCCACGCCACGATCGTGGGAGATCCCGGCCTACACGCTGTATGGCGGATGGAATTTCAGTCCGGGGCCCGCCGAAAAGGTCGCGGTGGCAAGATACTGGCACGAGACCTACGGCGCCGACATTTGCGCCCTGGGCGATCACACGCTCGAATTCCGGGTTGCGCGGCCACCGGCCGATCAGCGCGCGGCGATCGCGCTCATCCGTGAGCAGATGCTTTTTTGCGACGAGGGCGTTCACGACCTGATCGGCACGCCCGCTATTTTCCGGGATGTGGTCGGCCAATTGCGCAGCCAGCGCTACTGGCTGTTTTGGTGGGACTAGGAATTGAGAGGATCGGCGATTTCCCTGGGTAAACACGAATATTCCATAATATGTCTTATGCGAATCACGTAGCCGGTGACCGGACTGCGCGCGGAACGTTCCGGTCGCCCGACCGTTGATCAAGGCGTCGACCGCCTGCCCGCGGCCGTACCTGCTTTCCCGCCGTCCGCCTCCACATCATCGTCAAGGAGTTCCCCCATGAGCAAAGTCAGAGCCCTTGAACCCCGCCGCAAGGCCGCGGAGGCGCTCGACACGCCGACCGACCTGTCCGAGCAGGCCGTGAAGGAGATTGCCCAAGCGCTCAACGGGCTTCTCGCCGACAGCTTCGCGCTGTACGTGAAGACCAAGAACTTCCACTGGCACGTCAGCGGCCCGCATTTCCGCGACTACCACCTCCTCCTCGACGAGCATGGCGAGCAGATCTTCGCCACCACCGACGTGCTGGCCGAGCGCGTGCGCAAGATCGGCGGCACCACGTTGCGCTCGATCGGCCAGATCGCCAAGCTGCAGAGCATCGAGGACAACGACGAGGCATTCGTCGATCCGCTCGACATGCTGCGCGAGCTGGTGAGCGACAACAAATCGGTCGCCAAGGCGATGCGCGCGGCGCACGAGATCGCCGACCGGCACGACGACGTGGCGACCGCGAGTTTGCTGGAGAATTTCATCGACGAAACGGAGCGGCGCACCTGGTTCCTGTTCGAGGCGAGCCGCACGGCGGATTTCGACCGGACACTGACCCTCCCTGCGCGTTAACGCTTAAGCTCGTTGCCGCGCGCTTTCCTGCGGAGGGCGCGCGGCGGACGTTGGCGCCACTCTTTTTGCGCCATGGCCCGGGCGGCCGGAGATGCGCTAGACCCTGATCCAATTCAATTGAATCGGATCAGGGTCTAGATTTTTGTTTGAGCATGATCTTATCCGAATACCGGTTTCCACTTTTCGGGATCATGCTCTAAGCACGTCCCGTTTCTCCGCAATGGGACGCGACCGATGACCCCTGCCCGCGACATTTCCCGCCTGATCGAGATCATGGCGGCGCTGCGCACGCCGAAGACCGGCTGCCCGTGGGACCTCGCGCAGAATTTCGCGACCATCGCGCCCTATACGATCGAGGAAGCTTACGAGGTCGCCGACGCGATCCTGCGCCACGACCTCGACGAGCTGCGCGACGAGCTCGGCGACCTGCTGCTGCAGGTCGTCTTTCACGCCCGCATGGCGCAGGAGCAAGGCGCCTTCGATTTCGCCGACGTGGTCGAGGCGATCACCGCCAAGCTGATCCGTCGTCATCCGCATGTGTTCGGCAACGCCCGCGACCTCACGCCGGCGGCGGTCGAGAACCTGTGGCACGACATCAAGGCGCAGGAGCAAGCCGAGAAAGCTGAGAAGGCCGAGAAGAGCGGCAGGCACGGCCGCGGCGCGCCAGGCGCACTCGCGGGCGTACCGGCCGCCCTGCCCGCGCTTACGCGCGCGCTCAAGCTGCAACAGAAGGCCAGCAAGGTCGGCTTCGACTGGAACGATCCGAAGGCCGTGCTGGCAAAGATCCGCGAGGAGGCGGACGAGATCGAGGCGGCCCTCGATGCCGGCGCGACCGCCGAGGCGGGCGCCGAGGCCGGCGATCTCCTGTTCGCGGTCGTCAACCTCGCGCGGCACCTCGATGCCGATCCGGAAGGCGTGCTGCGGGCGACCAACCGGAAATTCGAGCGCCGCTTCGCCTCGATCGAGCAGGCGCTGGCCGACCGCGGCAAGGCGCCGAGCAGCGCGACGCTCGACGAAATGGATGCCTTGTGGGATGCCGCGAAGGCGGCCGAAAGGAGCAGCGGCTGATCCCTCTCGCGCCGCACGCGATCGTGTGGCGCCGCCATCGGGCACCCAGCAGGACTATCGGGGATAACCGCGACGGGTGAATCGCAGCGCGCGCAAGCGCGGGTATAATCCGTCGGGGCTTAGCGGGGGACAGATGCCGACGGTCAATGAGGTCTTCGGGACGCGCGGACGAGGCAACCCCCTCGCCTACGTGGTCCGCGACGTAGAACGTCAATTCAAGGAAGCGCTGGCGAACCCGGTCTACGAGGCCGTGGTCCTGTACGGCACCTCGAAGCAGGGGAAATCGTCGCTACGCCGCAGCGTCCTGCCAAACGAGTTGTGCACTTTCGTGACGGCGACGAACAAGATGACGCGCGAGGGTCTCTATCGTGAAATCCTCAACAGCGCCGGCGCGCGGGGTCGACAGACAACCGAAACGCAGAAGACGAGCGAGACCGTCGGCAAGCTATCCTTCAACCCTCTCAAGTGGTTCGGCATCAAGACGCCGATCGACACACGCATCGAGCACAAGCGCGAGCGCAAAGCCGGCATCACGGCCGAAGATATCGAGGTCGACTATTCGATAGCCTCCGCGGTCGCCCGCAAATACCACGAGGTGGCCGACTCCAAGCCGATCGTGATCGACAATTTCCACCACATCGAGGCGGACCTGCAGAAGGATTTGGCGACCGACATCCGCGCGTTCGGCGAAATTGGCGTGAAGATCGTGATCCTGGGGACATGGGCGGCCCAGGTCTACCTCCAGCGCCTCAACAGCGACCTGGTCGGTCGAATGGCCGCGATCTCGACGGAACCGTGGGATGATGCCGATCTACTGCGCATTCTCGAAATCGGCGAACGCCTGCTCAACGTGCGCTTTGCCCAGAAAGTGAAGGACGCGCTGGTCGAACGCTGCGCCGGCAGCGTGTCGCTCGTGCAAAATGCGGCGCAACGTTACCTGACGTCACTGGGTATCGAGGCAACGCTCCCGTCGCAAAAATTCCTCGACGACAGCCGCCGGCTGACGGAGATCATCATGGGAATGGCGCAGGAGCTGATCGATACGACGACCGAGCGTTTCAAGGTGATGTCGGCCATCGGCGAGCCCTGGATCGGCAATCACACGCGGATGCGTTGGCTCATCCGCGCCTATCTGTCGCAAAAGCAGGCCGAGTTCGTCGACGGGGTGCAATTCGATCGAATTGTCGCCGGCGCCAACGCCATGCTGGCGCGTGAAGGCCACCAGGAGTCGCTGACCAGGCCCGTGGCGGCGCCGCTCATCAAGAGCAGGCTGCTGGAAGAACAGCAGAAGAGATATCAAACGCCCATCATCGCGTATGACGAATTTCAGGATCGCGTGATCACCGTCGACTCGTGGACGCTCTTTACGTTGCGGCGGCACCGCATGGAGATCTGCGACGCGCTTTGAGGCGTCGCGCGCATGCGGGTCAGGCCGTGCCCGCCCTGCCCGCCATCTCGAATTTCGATCGCACCAGCGCGACCTGGGCGGGATCGACGCGCACCGTCATGGCGAGGCGACCGGCGTCGGTCATCGTCTTCTCCAGCACCTCGACGTTGCGATAGAGCCAGCTCGCCCCTGCCCCATCGATCGGATCGAGATCGAGCTCCATGACGACGCGCGTCTGCGCGAGCCTGCTCTCGATGCGCTCGACCAGATGCTCGACGCCCTCCCCGGTCACGGCAGAGACCAGCACCGGGCGCCGTGCGGCGGGCTGGCGCTCGCCCGCGTTCGCGAGCCGCTCGCGCTCGGCGGCATCGACGCGATCGATCTTGTTCCACACCTCGATGAGCCGCCCGTCAGCGGGCTCGATGCCGAGCTCGCGCAGCACGTCCGCGACGTCCTTCGATTGCGCCTCGGTGTCGAGATGCGAGACGTCGCGCACGTGCACGATCAGGTCGGCCTCGATCACCTCCTCGAGCGTCGCGCGGAAGGCCGCGACCAGCATGGTGGGCAGGTCCGAGATGAATCCCACCGTGTCGGAGAGGATGATGCGCGTGCCATGCGGCAGGTTGACGGCGCGCAAGGTGGGATCGAGGGTCGCGAACAGCATGTCGGCCGACAAGACGGTCGCGCGCGTGACGCGATTGAACAGCGTCGACTTGCCCGCATTGGTGTAGCCCACGAGCGCGACGATCGGATACGGCACGCGCTTGCGGCTCGCGCGGTGCAGCGCCCGCGTGCGCTTGACCCCTTCGAGCTCGCGCTCGATCCTGGCGATGCGCTCGGCGATCAGGCGGCGATCGGTCTCGATCTGCGCCTCGCCCGGGCCGCCCATGAAGCCGAAGCCGCCGCGCTGGCGCTCGAGGTGGGTCCAGGATCGCACCAGGCGGCTGCGCTGATAGTTCAAATGGGCGAGCTCGACCTGCAGCGAGCCCTCGCGCGTGCGCGCGCGCCGGCCGAAGATCTCGAGGATGAGCCCGGTGCGGTCGAGCACCTTGGCGCCCCAGGCCTTCTCGAGGTTGCGCTGCTGCACCGGCGAAAGCGCGCAGTCCATCACGACGAGGCCGATATCGAGGCTTTTGACGAGGCCGGCGAATTCCTCGACCTTGCCTTTGCCGAGGTAGGTCGCGGGCCGCAGCGCCGCGAGCATCGCGATGCCGGCCTCCACGACCTCGAGATCGATCGCGCGCGCGAGGCCCACGGCTTCGTCGAGACGGGCTGCGGGCAAGCGTTCGTCTTTGTGAGTATCTTGCCGCGCGCCGGCGCGCTCGCGCAGGTAGGGTCCGATGACAAGCGCGCGTCCGCTGGCGCCGCCCTTCAGGCTCAGCGCGTCAGCTCCCGTGTCGCGACGACGAGGCTCCAATCAGACCTTTTCCCCGGCCGGCGCCTCTTCGGCGCCTTCGAACAGCTGGATCGGGTGACCCGGCATGATCGTCGATATGGCGTGCTTGTAGACCAATTGCGAGTGGCCGTCGCGACGCAACAGCACGCAAAAGTTATCAAACCAGGTGACGACGCCTTGCAGTTTGACGCCATTCACGAGAAAAATCGTGAGCGGGATCTTGGCTTTGCGGACGTGATTGAGGAAGGTGTCCTGTAGGTTTTGTGCGCGGTCGCCTGCCATGGCCTTGTTTCCGTTTTTTGCTCGCGCGGCCCTGCGCCCGCGAGAGTTCTTGTCACGCCGAAACTCCCGGCCTTTCTCCACGCCCGCCGGGTGCGACGTGGGCTCGTCCATTAGATGGTACGTTGCGGTGCAGCGCAAGCCCAGATTGGTCGGTTTGGGTTCCGTTCACGGGACTTTGAAATCTCAAGAGAATTCGGCGTGCCGATGAAATTCGCGGCGTAGTGCCGCCGCAATGGGCCCGGGCGTGCCGGTACCGACCGGCCGGCCGTCGATTCTCACCACCGGCAGCACGACCTGGCTCGCCGAGGTCACGAAAGCCTCCTGGGCGTCCATCGCCTCGGCCACCCGGAAGGGCCGTTCGTCGAGCACGAGCCCCTGCGCGCAGATCGCATCGAGCAGCACCGTGCGGGAAATACCGCGCAGGATCGCGTGGTCGGCCGGCCGCGTCACCAGCGTGCGCTCGCGGGTGACGATCCAGGCGTTCGATGACGATCCTTCGGTGATGAACCCCTGGGCATCGACGAACCAAGCCTCGCGCGCGCCCTGCTCGCGCGCCGCCTGCTTGGCGAGCACATTGGGAAGCAGCGAGACCGACTTGATGTCGACGCGCGCCCAGCGGTTGTCCGGCACCGTGACGACCGCCATGCCCTCGACCGCGATCGTCTCGTTGCGCGCCGGGTCGAGGCCCTTCGCCGTCACGACGATCGCGGGCCGCGTGTCGGCCACCGGAAACGCGTGGTCGCGCCGCGCGACCCCGCGGGTGACCTGCAGGTAGACGATGCCCTGCTCCACCCGGTTGCGCCGGATGGTCTCGTGCAGCACGACGCTCAGCGCCGCCTCGCTCATCGGCGTGCGGATGCGCAACTCGGCGAGCGAGCGCCGCAGGCGCTCCATGTGGCGCCGCTCGTCCACCAATCGTCCGTCCGCCACCTCGCAGACCTCATAGACGCCATCGGCGAACTGATAGCCGCGGTCCTCGATGTGGACCACGGCGTCGCGATGCGGCTGGTAGCGGCCGTTGACATAAGCGACGCGGGACATGCCGGTTCAATCCATCGCCAGGGCCTTGAGCTTGCGGTGGAGCGCGGAACGCTCCATGCCGACAAACTCGGCGGTGCGGGAAATATTGCCGCCGAAGCGGCTGATCTGCGCCTTGAGGTATTCGCGCTCGAACGCTTCGCGCGCCTCGCGCAGCGGCATGCCCATGAGATGCTCGCCGCCGTTGCCGGCCGGCATGCTCGGCACCATCGAGCCCACGTCCTGCGGCAGCATGCTGGCGCTGATCACCGCCTCGGGCTCGCCGCCCGCGAGAATCAGCAGGCGCTCCACGTTGTTGCGCAGCTGGCGCACATTGCCGGGCCAGTCGTGCGACTGCAGCACCGCGAGCGCGTCGGCGCCCACCTTGCGCTTGGGCAGGCCGGTCGATTGCGAGAGCTGGTCCATGAAATGGTCGATCAGCACCGGGATGTCGTCGCGCCGCTCGGCCAGCGCCGGCACGCGGATCGGCACGACCGAGAGCCGGTGATAGAGATCCTCGCGGAACTTGCCCGCCAGGATGTCGGCCTCGATGTTGCGCGAGGTCGACGAGGCGACGCGCACGTCGACCGAGACCTTGGTGCTGCCGCCGACGCGCTGAAAGGTCTGGTCGACCAGCACGCGCAGGATCTTGTTCTGCGTTTCGCGCGGCATGTCGGCGATCTCGTCGATGAACAAGGTGCCGCCATGCGCCTCCTCGAGCGCGCCCACCTTGCGGGCCTGCGCGCCGTCGGCCTGCTCGACGCCGAACAGCTCGATCTCCATGCGCTCCGGCGTAATCGCGGCCGCGTTGATGACGATGAAAGGCCCGCCGGCCCGGCCCGACTGCGCGTGGATCGTGCGCGCGGTCAGCTCCTTGCCGGAGCCGGAAGGACCGACGATGAGAATGCGGCTGTTGGTCGGCGAGACCTTCTCGATGGTCGCCCGCAGCTGGTTGACCGCGGTCGAATGGCCGACCAGCGTGGTGGCATGCGGCGCGAGCTGCTTGAGCGCCTTCACCTCGCGCTTGAGCCGCGAGGTCTCGAGCGCGCGGTCAGCCACCAGCACCAGGCGGTCGGCCTTGAACGGCTTTTCGATGAAGTCGTAGGCGCCCTGCTTGATCGCCGCGACCGCGGTCTCGATGTTGCCGTGGCCCGAGATCATCACGACCGGAAGATCGGGATGCTCGGCTTTCACCGAGTCGAGCAGCTGCAGCCCGTCGAGCTTGCTGCCCTGCAGCCAGATGTCGAGAAACACCAGGTTCGGCCGGCGCGACCGGATCGACGTGAGCGCGTCGTCGCTGTCGCGCGCCATCCGGGTCTCGTAGCCTTCGTCCTGCAGGATGCCCGCGACCAGCTCGCGGATGTCCGCTTCGTCGTCGACGATGAGGATGTCGGACGCCATGGTCATGTGCTCGCCGGGATGGTGACTTGCGTTTCCGCCGCCGCGGCTTCGCCCCGCGGCGGGATGGCTTCGGCGGCAAATCGCAGCCGCACCCAGGCGCCGCGCGCGCCCGGCGTCTTGTCGGCGGCGTCGCGCAGCTCGATGCGGCCGCCATGATCCTCGAGGATCTTGCCGACGATCGCGAGGCCGAGGCCGGTGCCCTTCTCGCGCGTCGTCACGTAGGGCTCGAGCAGGCGCGAGCGGTTCTCCTTGGGCAGCCCGATGCCGTTGTCGACCACGTCGATCGCGATGTCGCCGTCCTCGCGCGCCGCCGAGACGTGGATGCGGCCGCGGCCGAGCTCGGCCGGCGGCACCGCCGAGATCGCCTCGGTCGCGTTCTTGATGATGTTGGTGAGCGCCTGCGAAATGAGCCGCCGGTCGAACTTCGCCGGCATCGAGTCCTCGGCGAACTCCGCGTCGATGTCGATGTCGGCGTGGCCGACGCGCATGAGGAAGACGACCTGGCGCACCGTGTCGGCCGCGTCATCGGACGTCATCACCGGCTTGGGCATGCGGGCGAAGCGCGAGAACTCGTCGACCATGCGGCGGATGTCGTCGACCTGGCGCACGATCGTGTCGGTGCACTGCTCGAAGATCGCGCGGTCCTCGGTGATCGTCTTGCCGTACTTGCGCCGCAGCCGCTCGGCCGAGAGCTGGATCGGGGTGAGCGGGTTCTTGATCTCGTGCGCGATGCGGCGCGCCACGTCGGCCCACGCCGAGGTGCGTTGCGCGGTCACGAGCTCGGTGATCTCGTCGAGGGTCACGACGTAGCCGTGCTGCGGATCAGCCGACTGCTCGGTTGCGACCCGCACCGAGAGGATGCGCTCGCGCCCGCTACGGTTGATCGTCACGTGGCCCTGGACGAGGCGTTGCGTCCCGGCGAGCGCGGTCGCGACCAGCTCGGCGAGCTCCGGCACCGCCTCGGTGAGATTGCGGCCGATCGCATCCTCGAACATCGCCCCGATGAGGCGCTCGGCCGACCGGTTGAGGATGCTGATCTTGCCGTCCGCATCGGCGCCGATCACGCCCGCGCTCGCGCCCGCGAGCACGGCCTCGATGAAGCGCCGGCGGCTGTCGATGAGGTCGCGCGCGCGCACGATGTCGTCGCGCTGGGTGCGCAGCTCCTGCGTCATCTTGTTGAAGGTCTCGCCGAGCTGGGCAAGGTCGCCCTCCGACGCACGCACCGGCACCTGGACGTAGAGGTTGCCGGTCGAAACGATATTGGCGGCGCCGATCAGCCGGCGGATGGGGGCGACCAGCAGGTTGGCGAAGTTGAGCCCGATCCACACCGCCGACAACAGCACCGTGAGCGCGATGACGGTGTACATCAGCGCGAAGGCGATCTGCACGCCGAGCCGGCGCGCCTTGAGATCGTCATAGGCGGCGATCATCGCGCTCGCCTTCGTGCCGAGCTCGACGACGCGCGGATCGATCGGCCGCAGCACGTAGAGATAGGTGTCCTCATAACCGCGCATCTTGATCATCGACAGCAGCACGTTGGTCTGCGGTATCGCTTCCACGTGCGGCTCGGTATCGCTGATCTTGTCGAACGTGGCATTGGGCGGGATCAGGAGCGGTTGCTTCTCGCTGAATTCCGTCTTCATGATGATGCTGCGGTCGCCGTGGATCAGCATCGCGCCCGCCATGCCGCGCAGCGACCCCTGCGCGGTGAAGAACTGGCGAAACCGCGCCTGGTCCTGGTCGAGCAGCGGCTTCGCCTGGGTGAGCGTGATCGCCAGCGCGATCGTGTCGCCGCGCAGCACCGTCAGCTGCTCGCCCACGTAGATCCTGGCGATCGCGAGCGTATTGTTCATGAGGTCGCGCACCGACAGGATCTGGTCGAGGCCGCGGTCGAGCGTGATGCTGGCGACGATCGAGACCAGGATCGCGGGCGCCGCCGCGATGACGGAGAACAGGCCGACGATGCGCGTATGCAGCTGCGCGCCCGCCCTGCCCCGTCGTCGCGCCTGCACGACCGGCCAGAGCTCGCGCACGATGATGCCGAGCAGCAGCAGGATCGCGATCGCGTTGAAGCCGAGCAGGCCGATCACGACGTAGTGGTTCGGCACGACCGGCGTCAGGCCGACCAGCACCAGGAAGGTCGCGAGCGCCGACAGCAGGGCGAGGCAGACGACGATCGGGCCAACCACAGTGATCAACCGTCGGCCACCATGGGGGGCGGCAGCTGGCGTTTCCAGCGATACGGCGGCGTCTTGGTGGGTCATGGCTCCCCGTGAGTCATGCCTTGCCGGGGCAGGAGGGCGAGCGCCCTTCCCTGTTACTAGCAACAAGTCCAGTGCGGCATTTATACAACAATGTTGCCGGATTGCGACAATTCCGCGGCGCCAGCGTCCACGCCCTCGCGTGCGGCACGAAGGTGGTGGAAGCCGCTTGGCTTCATTCAGTTAGGTATTTTGATACTATCAACTGGAGCGCGCACAACCCATGGCTCGCGCGGCCGCTCGTGATGGCGACCGCATTCAGCCGCCGGTGCGGATCACCTGGATGTCGAGATCGCGGATTTTCTTGCGCAGGGTGTTGCGATTGACACCCAGCAGATCGGCCGCCCTGATTTGGTTGCCGCGGGTTGCGGCGAGCGCAGCCGACAGCAGCGGATATTCGACCTCACGCAGGACACGGTGATAGAGGCCCGGCGGCGGCAGGCCGTCGCCGAACTCGCCGAAATAACGTGTCAGGTGCCGTTCGACCGCGCCCGCGAGGCTCTCGTCCGCGCGCGGCTCTTCGCCGGCGGCCGGCATGGCGGGCTGGGAAAGCTCGCCCTCGATGACGGCGGCCGTGATGGTCTCCTGCGGGTAGAGCGCGGCAAGCCTGCGCGCGAGGTTCTCCAGCTCGCGCACGTTGCCGGGCCAGCGGTGGCGCTTGAGCCGGTCGACCGCGGCCGGCTCGATCTGCTTCGGCGGCAGGCCCTCGCGTTCGGCCACGCCAAAGAAATGCCGGATCAGGTCGGGCACGTCCTCGACCCGCTCGCGCAGCGGCGGCAGGCGCAGCGGCACAACGTTGAGGCGGAAGAACAGGTCTTCGCGGAAAAGCCCCTGCTGGATGAGAATCCGCAGGTCCTTGTTGGTGGCCGCGATGATGCGCACGTCGGTCTTGATCGGCGTGCGGCCGCCGACCGTGGTGTATTCGCCCTGCTGCAACACGCGCAGCAGGCGCGTCTGCGCCTCCATCGGCATGTCGCCGATCTCGTCGAGAAAGAGCGTGCCGCCTTCGGCCTGCTCGAAGCGGCCCGAGCTTCGCGAGTTCGCACCCGTGAAGGCGCCCTTCTCGTGGCCGAACAGCTCGGACTCGATGAGGTCGCGCGGGATCGCCGCCATGTTGATGGCGACGAAGGGGCCGCTGCGGCGCTTGCCGTAGTCGTGCAGCGCGCGCGCCACGAGTTCCTTGCCGGTGCCGGACTCGCCCGAGATCATCACGGTGAGATCGGTCTGCATCAGGCGCGCCAGCACCCGGTAGATGTCCTGCATGGCGGGCGAGCGCCCGACCAGCGGGATCTGGTCGAAGTCCTCGACCTTCGGCGGCGCGAGCGGCTTTTCCTTGGGCTCCGACAGCGCGCGGCCGACGATCGCGATCAGCTCCTTGAGATCGAACGGCTTGGGCAGATACTCGTAGGCGCCGCGCTCGGAGGCGCGGATCGCGGTCATGAACGTGTTCTGCGCGCTCATGACGATGATCGGGAGATCCGGCCGCAGCTTCTTGATGCGCGGCAGGAGATCGAACGCGTTCTCGTCCGGCATCACGACATCCGTGATGACGAGATCGCCGTCCCCCTGGCTCACCCAGCGCCACAGCGTCGCCGCGTTGCTGGTCGAGCGCACCTCATAGCCGGCGCGCGATAGCGCCTGATTGAGCACGGTACGGATCGCCGCGTCGTCGTCGGCGACCAGTATGCTTCCCGCAGGCATTTGCGACCCTCTCAGGTTCCGCCGCCCGGCTCGGCGTCGTCACCCGTGAACTTGGGCATCAGTACGCGAAAGATCGTCCGTCTTGGTAGCGACTCACATTCGATGATCCCGCCATGATCGCCGATGATCTTGGCGACCAATGCAAGACCGAGACCGGTTCCGGTCGGTTTTGTCGTCACAAAAGGATCGAACATGTGCGGCAACAGGTCTTCGGGTACCCCCGGCCCGTTGTCCTTGACGCAGAATTCGAGCGGCAGCGAGACCCGCGTCTTGGTGCCCGGCAGCGACAGGCGCACGCCCGGCCGGAATGCGGTCGACAGGTGAATCTCGCCATCGCTCGCATGCTCGCCGATCGACTCGGCGGCGTTCTTGACCAAGTTGAGGAACACCTGGACGAGCTGGTCGCGGTTGGCGAGCACCGGCGGCAGCGATGGGTCGTATTCCTCGACGAACTTGATGCGGCGCGCGAAGCCCGACTGGGCGAGCCGCTTCACGTGCTCGAGCACCGCGTGGATGTTCACCTGCTCGCGCGAAACCGGCCGCTCGTCGGCAAAGACCTCCATGCGGTCGACCAGCTTCACGATGCGGTCGGCCTCGTCGCAGATGAGCCGCGTGAGGGTGCGATCCTCCTCGCCGGCCGACTGCTCCAGGAGCTGCGCGGCGCCGCGGATGCCGGAGAGCGGATTCTTGATCTCGTGCGCCAGCATGGCGGCAAGCGCGATCACCGAGCGCGCGGCGCCGCGATGGGTGAGCTGGCGGTCCATCTTGTCCGCGATGGTGCGCTCCTGCAGCATCACGACGACGAAGCCGGGCTTCTCGGGCACGGTCGCGACGTGCAGGTCGACGATGCGCTCGCCGGCGAGCCGCGGCGAGGAGAGATCGACGCGGTATTCGTTGACGGCGGCGCCGCGGTTGCGCACCTGCTCGATCAGGGCGAGCAGCGGCGAGCCGAACGGCACGAGGTCGCGCATCGCGTTGCGGCGAAGCAGCGATACCGACACCTCGAAGAACGACTCGGCCGCCACATTGGCATCCGCGATGCGCCCGTCCGGCGCGATCACCAGCACGGGATGCGGGAGCGAATTGAGCACCGCATCGGCGCCGCCGCGCGGGGCGGCCGCATGTGGCTCGACGAAGCTCATGCGGCGGCCCTCCAGGCGAGCGCCGCGAACGCATCGGCGAGGCCGCGCCGCACCGCGCGCGGGTCGTCGTGCGGCAGCACGCGCATGCGCCACCCCTTGCGCAGCTCATCGGGCGCGCCGGCGGTCTCGGCCGCCGCGTCGATCGCCCAGCCGAGATGCTTGCGCGCGTGCTTGGTGCCGATGCGTGTGCCGTGATGCGCGAGCATCTCATCGTAGAGGTCGGTGACGAGTATGAGTTGCTGCTCGAGCGACGGCGGCGCCTCGCGCCGGCCGGTTGAGAGAAAGCGCGCGACCTGGCCCGGCAGCCACGGCCGTCCCTGCGCGCCGCGGCCGATCATCACGGCATCGGCCGCCGAGGCCGCGAGCGCCGCGACCGCCTCGTCGCAACTCGTCACGTCGCCATTGACCACGACCGGGATCGACACGCTGTCCTTGACGGCGCGGATCGCCTGCCAATCCGCCTGCCCATTGTAGAACTGGCAGCGGGTGCGCCCATGCACCGTAATGAGCTGCACGCCGGCCGCCGCGGCCCGCTGCGCCAGCTCGGGCGCATTGAGGGAATGCCAGTCCCATCCGAGGCGCATCTTCAGCGTGACCGGCACTGTCGCGGCCGCAATCGTCGCGTCGATCAAGGCGAGCGCATGGTCGAGGTCGCGCATCAGCGCCGAGCCGGACGCGCCGTTGGTCACGTGCTTGGCAGGGCAACCCATGTTGATGTCGATCACCTGCGCGCCCGCGCCCTGCGCGATGCGCGCGCCCTCCGCCATCCAGTGCGCCTCGCAGCCCGCGATCTGCACGACGTGCAGCCCGATGCCCTGCCCCTCGATGCGCAGGCGCGTGTCCGGGCGCGACCGCGCGAGCGACGCACAGGCCGCCATCTCGGAGACGACGAGCCCTGCGCCCAAACGGGCCGCCAGGCGTCGAAACGGGGCGTCAGTGACGCCGGACATGGGCGCAAGAACCACGCGATTGGACAGTTCCAAGTGACCAATCCGCAGGGATCGATGCCCTCTGGCCGTGGTGATCGCTGTTTCCGCTTTCATATGCCTAGCTTTTAGGCGAATGCCGTATGTGCATAGAGATTAGCCAATTTTGTGCGTAGCGCAAGTGCTGCATTGCAACATTGTGAATACCTGGGCATCGTCGGCCGCGGCTGGGCCGTGTACGCGGAACCGGTTGTGTCCGCCAGCCTGCGGGCGCTAAATCCGCGTGAAATCGCATCGGCGGGGTCTGCATGACGGGCAATGTGGCGGCGGTCGTGGTCGCGGGCGGGCGTGGGTTGCGGGCCGGCGGCGACCTGCCGAAGCAGTACCGCACTCTCGGCAACGTCCCGGTGCTGCACCAGAGCCTGGCGATCTTCGCCAGCCACGCCGAGATTCGCTGGGTCCAGCCGGTGATCCATCGGGACGATGGCGCGCTCTATGCCGAGGCCGCCAACGGGCTCGACATCCTGCCGCCTGCGTTCGGCGGCGCCACCCGCCAGGCATCGGTGCGCGCCGGGCTCGAGGCCCTGGCCGCGCGGACGCCCGCGATCGTGCTGGTGCATGACGCGGCGCGGCCTTTCGCGTCGGCCGCCTTGGTCTCGCGCGCCATCGCGGCGGCGGGGCGAGGCGCCGCCATTCCAGGCATCGCCGTGACCGACACCATCAAGGAAGTCGACGGCGCCGGCGCGGTCATGCGCACCCTCGACCGCGCACGCCTGCGCGGCATCCAGACCCCGCAGGCCTTCGCGTTCGACGCGTTGCTCGCCGCCCACCGCAAGGCGGCCGCGGCCGGCCGCGACGATTTCACCGACGACGCCGCGCTCGCCGAATGGGCCGGCATGGCGGTCGGCGTGTTCGAGGGCGAGGCCGGCAACATCAAGCTCACCACTGCGGAAGACTTCGCCCGCGCGCAAGCGCGCGAGATGGCGGCGCTCGGCGACATCCGCACCGGCAACGGTTACGACGTGCACGCCTTTGCGGACGGCGATCACGTCTGGCTCGGCGGCGTGAAGATCGCACACGACCGCGGCGTCACGGGCCACTCGGACGCCGATGTCGGGCTGCATGCGCTGGTCGATGCCATCCTGGGCGCGCTGGCCGACGGCGACATCGGCTTTCATTTCCCGCCCAGCGACCCGCAATGGAAAGGCGCCTCGTCCGACCGCTTCCTCCGGTTCGCGGTCGAGCGCGCCGCCGCGCGCGGCGGGCGCGTCGTGCATCTCGATCTCACCATCGTGTGCGAGGCGCCCAAGGTCGGCCCGCACCGCGACGCCATGCGGGCGCGCATCGCCGAAATCGCCGGCATCTCGGTCGATCGCGTCGGCGTCAAGGCGACGACCAGCGAGAGGCTCGGCTTCACGGGCCGCCGCGAAGGCATCGTCGCCATGGCGACCGCTACCATTCGACTGCCCTGGGGCGCCGCATGAGCGAGCCCATTGGCGTCGCCGCCAAGCGCCTGCTCGCGCTCTGCCGCGCGCGCGGCCTCAAGATCGCGACCGCCGAATCTTGCACCGGCGGCCTCGTCGCGGCGGCGCTCACGGAAATCCCCGGCTCGTCCGACGTGGTGGAGCGCGGCTTCGTCACCTACTCGAACGAGGCCAAGCACGAGATGCTCGGCGTGCCGCTGGCGACGCTGAAGAAATATGGAGCCGTGAGCCGGCAGACCGCCGAAGCCATGGCGCGCGGCGCGCTCAAGCATTCCGACGCGGATCTCGCGGTCTCGGTCACCGGCATCGCGGGCCCGGGCGGCGCGACGCCCGGCAAGCCCGTCGGTCTGGTGCACTTTGCGGCGGCGCGTGGCGCACGCGTCATCCATCGCGGCAAGAAATTCGGCGACGTTGGCCGGCGCAAGGTGCGTGCCAAATCGGTCGTCGAGGCGCTGGCGATGCTGGCGGCGCTGGCGCGCCGCGCCTAGAGCCTGATGATCAGGCTCTAGATTTTTCATTTGAGCATGATCTTGTCCGAAAACCGGTTTCCACTTTTCGGGATCATGCTCTACGTCGCGGCACTTCGTCCCGCGTAGATCTGGTCCGCGCGCCGCTCGAAGGCGTCGGCGAAGCGGCGAAACACCACCTCGAACATCGCGCCCATCACCAGCGCCAGGGCGCGGCTGCGGAATTCGTAGTGCAGGTGGAATTCGACGTCGCAGGCATGCTCGCCCGTGTCACGGAAGCGCCACCGGTTGTCGAGCCGCGTGAAGGGGCCGCTGAGATAGTCGACCAGGATCTGCATCTCCGCCTTGTCGAGCGTGACACGGGTCGTGAAGGTCTCGTGGATCAGCTTGTACACGACGGTCATTTCGCAGATGAAGGTCGCGCGCCCGCGCTCGTCCTCGCCGCGCTTGCGCACCTTCAGCGAGCGGCAGAACGGCACGAAGTCCGGATAGCGCTCGACGTTGGCGACTAGCGCGAACATCTCGGCGGCGGAGTGCCGCACGCGGCGCTTGGTGGTGAACTGCGGCATCGATCAACGGCGACGCTGCCCGCGCCGCCTTCAGCCGGGCGAAATCCTCCCCCGCATGATGCGAGGAGCGCGTCAGCGGCGAGGCCGAGACCAGCGAGAACCCTTGGCGTAGGCGATCGTCTCCAGCGCCTTGAACTCATCCGGCGGCACGAAGCGGATGACCGGGTGATGCTTGCGCGATCGGCTGCAGATATTGACCGATGGTGAGGAAATCGACATCGGCGGAGCGCAGATCGTCCATGAGCTGCAGCACCTCGTTGCGCTCCTCGCCGAGCCCGACCATGATGCCGGATTTGGTGAACATGCTCGGGTCGAGCTCCTTGACGCGCTGCAGCAGCCGGATCGAGTGGAAATAGCGCGCGCCCGGCCGCACCGTGAGATATTTCGACGGCACCGTCTCGAGATTGTGGTTGAAGACGTCGGGCCGCGCCGCCACCACGGTCTCGAGCGCGCCGTCCTTGCGCAGGAAGTCCGGGCGTCAGCACCTCGATCGTCGTCGTCGGGCAGCGCGCGCGGATCGCCCGCGATGATCGCCGCGAAATGCCCCGCGCCGCCATCGGCGAGATCGTCGCGGTCGACCGACGTGACCACGATGTGCGACAGGCCGAGCTTGGCGGTCGCCTCGGCGACGTGCTCGGGCTCCGCCGGATCGAGCGCGCCCGGCAACCCGGTCTTCACGTTGCAGAACGCGCAGGCGCGGGTGCAGGTGTCGCCCATGATCATGAAGGTGGCGTGCTTCTTCTCCCAGCACTCGCCGATGTTGGGACAGCCCGCCTCCTCGCATACGGTGTGCAGCCCGTTGGCGCGCACGATCGCCTGGGTCTCGGCATAGCCGCGCGAGACCGGCGCCTTGACGCGAATCCAGTCCGGCTTCTTCGGCGCCGGCTGGTCTGGCCGGTGCGCCTTCTCGGGGTGGCGCGCCGGCGCGCCGCCGACCGTATCAAGCACGACGACCATGCGGTCCTCGGGTTGTGGTTTGTCTCCTTACTTACGCACCGCGCATGCCGGCCGCAAGCGTTCGGGCCGGCGAGACTCCCGTGCGCCTGCCAGCATAGCATGCGGCGTTTTGCGGCGAGATCGGTGGGCCGCCAGTCGCGTCCGCCGTCCGTCGCCGATCAGGAGAGGAACGCATGAGCTACCCAGGAATTGTCGCCGAGACCGTCGCGTTCGCCGGCCACAACAACGATCAGGGCGAGGCCTACTACGCGCGGCCGACACGCGAGGGAAAATTGCCCGGCGTGGTCGTGATCCATCACCTGCCCGGCTGGGACGAATGGATCACCGAGGTGGTGCGCAAGTTCGCGCATCACGGCTACGCGTGCGTCTCGCCGCATCTTTATTTCCGCGACGGGCCCGGCAGCCCTGACGATGTCGGCGCGCGGGTGCGTGCCGCCGGCGGCGTCGCCGACGAGCAGGTGGTCGGCGACACGAAGGGCGCGATCGCGTATCTGCGGGCACAACCGAACGCCAGCGGCAAGGTCGGCGTGATCGGCTTCTGCTCCGGCGGGCGCCACGCGTATCTGGCGGGCTGCAAGCTGCCGGAGATCGACGCCGTGGTCGACTGCTGGGGCGGCAACGTCATCGTCGACGACAAGTCCCTGCTCAACGCCAAGCGCCCGGTCGCACCGATCGATCTCACGCAGAACTTGCGCGCTCCCCTGCTCGGCCTCTTCGGCAATGACGACCAGAACCCGACCGCCGACCAGGTCAACCGAACCGAGGCGGAGCTCAAGCGGCTCGGCAAGAGCTACGCGTTCCACCGCTACGACAAGGCCGGCCACGCCTTCTTCAACACCACGCGCGAAGCCTACCGCCCCGAGCAGGCGGCGGATGGCTGGGCCAAGGTCTTCGCCTTCTACCGCAAGACGATCGCCGCCTGACCGATCTCGCCTCGAGGAGAAACCCTGATGTGTTCTTATATCGTCGAGAAAGCCCGCGTCTGCGGCAGCGCCAAGGGTGCGAGCGGTTGGATGCGCATCGACACCGCCAACGTCTATTTCGACCACCCCTACCACGCGCCGCTCGACCACGCGCTGGCAATCGATTTCGTCTGCGAGGCCGACGGCGCACGTGAGCGCGTCGCCGTGGAACTCTCCGCCGCCTCGGCGCGCGAACTGGTGAGCAAGATCATGGTCGCGCTCGCGGTCGGCGAAAACGCGCACGCGGCGCCGGCCGCGTAGGTTGCGTTAACCCGGCGTCAACCACGCGAAAACGCCGTCGGAACCAACCGCGGGCCATGCGGTTTCGCCACCAACCGACATCAGGCGGGACGACATGGCTCACGCACTCACCGACGCCGGGTTCGGCGCGTTTCCGCGCGTACGCAAGATCGACACCGCCGACCTCCAGGCCGCGCTGGCCAAGGGGATCGACGATTTCCTGGCCATGCCGAGCCATGCGATCTTCCTGAGCATCATTTATCCGATCGTCGGCCTCATCGTGGTGCAGGCGGCGCTTGGCGGCGCGCTCATGCCGCTGATCTTTCCGATCGTCGCCGGTTTCGCCCTGGTCGGTCCGTTCGCCGGAATTGGCCTCTACGAGCTGTCGCGCCGGCGCGAGCAGGGCCTCGACTGCACCGCCTCGCACGTCGTGGTCGACGTGTTCCAGTCGCCGGCGATTGGCGCCGTGGCGGTGCTCGGATTGAGCCTGATGGTGGTGTTCCTGGTCTGGCTGGCGGTGGCGCAGCGCCTCTATCTCGCGCTGTTCGGCAGCGCGGCGCCCGCATCGATTGCCGGCTTCCTGCACGACCTCGCCGTCACGCCCGCGGGCCACATGCTGGTCATCGTCGGCAATGGCGTCGGCTTCCTGTTTGCGCTGCTCGTGCTCACCGTGAGCGTGGTCTCGTTCCCGCTGCTGCTCGACCGCGAGGTCGGGCTGGTGACCGCCGTGACAACGTCGTGCCGTGCCGTCGCCGCCAATCCGACCGTCATGGCGCTGTGGGGCCTGATCGTGGCGGGAGCGCTCGTGCTCGGCTCGGTTCCCCTGCTGTTCGGCCTCGCGGTCGTGATCCCGGTGCTCGGGCACGCGACCTGGCATCTTTATCGCGCAGTCGTCGTCGTGGACTGACGCGGCTTCCCCGCCGAATTGCTGCCGCGTCAGGAGGCAGGCGCGCTGCGACATCGGGTCAGCCGGTCGCATCTCTTGCGTTGGCACGCGGGAGTTTTTACCCTCCGCGTGATCCCGCTCGCGCGTGGGGCGGAAGACACGGGGAAGAGGCCATGCGTCTCGGCATGCGTGGGGTCGCGGCGGCCGCGGTCGCTGCCGCGTTCATGTCCGGTCCGGTTCTCGCCGACGATTTCTCGATCGCCGGCATTTATGTGCAGAATGCGGCCTGCAAGGGCGACGGAACCGACCCGGCCGGCAAGGTCGTGCGCATCACCGAAACCGACGTTCGCTCGAGCTTCGGCACGTGCAAGTTCGTCAAGAAGGAGCATGACGGCAACACGCTCGCGGCGCAGATGTCCTGCGACGGGCCGGGCGGCAACATCCTGCTCGGCGATGTCCGCTTCACGGTGCGCAGCGACAGAAACATCGATTTCGTCGACCAGGACAACACCTACAAATCGGTGCTCTACCGCTGTCCGCCGACGGCGATGCAGACACGCTGAGCGCGGTCACGCCGCGGACGGCGCGGCGATCGTCGTGACCAGCGTGGCGCGGCGCGCTGCCGGTGCGTCGCTCGCGCGTTCGTAGCCGGCGACGCGCAGCACCCCGTCGGCGGCGCACATCTCGACCGCAAGCCGCGTGAAGCGGTTGAGCACCGGCTCGGTCACCCAGGCAAAGCTGCCGCGGCCGAACGACCCGTTCCACGCCGCAAGCGCCTCGCGCCGACGCACGCTGGCGGCGGCGGCCGCGGCCGGGCTGCACGTCATCACCACGTCGGCGCCGACCCGTCCCTCCCATCCGGCACTGCGCTGGAGCCAGTCGTTCGCCGCGCTGGTCGCGTGCGCGCGCGTCGCGAAGCCTGCTTCGGTGCGCTCGATCACGCAGCATTCGCCCGGCTGCGTGCCGGCAAGCGTATAGATCACGGGCCGCGCGATCGGCGTCGTCTCCAACCGCTGGCGGGCTTGTGCGAAGCTCGCGCATTCCTCGAACACGGTGCGCAGCAGCTGATCGGGTGGGATCTCCCGCACGCGCCGCCACGTATTCACGGCGTTCGCGGCCACGTCGAAAAAGCGCAGCCACGGATGGCGGGTGCGCCGCCACAGCGGCGCCTGGTTGATCGCGACCGCGAACCGGCCCGGCGCCATGCCGGTCAGCACCCCCACATAGCCCGGCCAGGTGACGCTGAAGTACTCCCCGGCGGGCCCGCGCATGTGCGCCACCTCGGCGTGCCGGCCGAGGCCCGGAAACGGCCAGTCGAGCGTGCGGGCGAGCCAGGGCCGGCCGGCCTCCTCGCGCGCGAGCGCCGTGCAGCCCCATTCATACGAGCCGTTGAGCAGCCAGATGCCCGGGAACTTCAGCCCGGCCGCGATCGCCTCGATGTCGGCAATGTAGGGCGAGCGTGAGCGCACCAGCCAGCGCCGGGCGAGGCGATCCATCCACGGGATGAGCGGTCCCGCCATCGCCGGAAACCACGCGACGCAATCGTCGCGCAGCGCTCGCGCGCCGGCGGCACGATCGAGCGCATGGCGCACCGGGCCGCCCTCACGCACGTCGATCACCGCGATGGCCGGCAGGGTATCGGTGACGGATTCGTTCATGGGCGTTCAGAGTAGCTCCGGCGCACTGGCAGCGCCAGCAAGCGGCCGGCCTTCGCGGGCGCCGAAGGGAGGCTCGGCGCATGCGGAATTGTCGCGCCAGGCGCGGCAGGCCACAGTCGATTTCATGTCCAGCCATCTCGCCTTCCTGGTCGAATTGACGCTCGTCTTCGTTCTTGCCGGTTTCGTGAAAGGCACCATCGGCATGGGGCTGCCGACGGTCGCAATCGGGCTGTTGACCTTGCTGATGCGGCCCGCCGAGGCCGCCGTGATCCTGATCCTGCCGTCATTCGTGACCAATGTTTGGCAGCTTGCGGTCGGCCCGGCGCTGGCTGGCCTGCTCCGCCGGCTGTGGCCGCTGCTGGTCGCGAGCGTGATCGCAACCATCGTGACGGCGCGCTGGTTCGGCGCCGTGAGCAACCCGGCGACGTTGACGGCGCTCGGCGCCGCGATCGTGCTGTATGCGATCATCGGGCTCGCGCCGCTTCGTCTCGAGGTGCCGGCGCGGCACGAGTCCTGGCTCGGACCGATCGTCGGGGCCGCGACCGGCGCCGTCACGGCGCTCACCGGCGTCTTCGTCATCCCGGCGGTCCCCTATCTGCAGGCGCTGCGGCTCGACGCGGACGCGCTCGTGCAGGCGCTCGGCCTCTCGTTCACGCTGTCGACGATCGCGCTGGCGGTGGCACTCGCCGACGCCGGCCAGCTCCAGTGGCCGGCGGCCGGCGCCTCACTGCTGGCGCTCGCGGCCTCGATCGGCGGCATGCTGCTCGGCACCGCGGTGCGCGCCCGCCTCAAGCCCGCGACTTTTCGCCTGTGGTTCCTGCTCGGGCTATTGCTGCTCGGCGCGCACCTGATGCTGCGCTCGTTCCTGTGAGTGGACAGCCGCGCGGCCGACCTCACCCGCCGGCGCTCCAGCGCTCGATGGTCCACACGTCGGGCAACTGGCCGTTGTCATGCGTCCACGGGTCGACGGTCCAGCGCTGTCCGGTCTTCTTGTCCTGCATGGTCGCCGTGAAATGCGGGCCGCCCGCGAGCAGCCGCGAGATCGGCGTCGATACGGTGTGGTAGCGCAGCAGTCCCATACGATCGAGCGTCACCAGCAAGCTCGTCGTGTTGACGGTGGTGTCGATGCAGTCGAACTGGCTGGGATCGCCGCCGACGCCCCAGCCGGTGCTCGCGCGCGCCTTGGCGTGGGCGGTGCCGGTCTGCGGCGCGACACGCTTCTCGAACCAGGCTTCGGTCTGCGCGATGGCGCGCCGCTCCGCTTCCGCGGAGGCGCGCCCCGGCGCCATCAGGGCGGCGAGCCTGACGCGGTCGGCGCCGGACAGGCCGACCTCGGTGCGGAAGTTGCAATTGTAGCCGTGACAGAACACCAGACCGGCGGCGCTCGGCACCGGCAGCCCCCAACCCTGAAACGCGGCCGTGACCGCCGGGCTGATCTCCCCTGCTCGCGCCGGCACGCTCGCCAGCGAGCCGGCCAGCAGCAACGCCAATGCAACGCGCATCGCGCTTCCCCTCCGCAACGCCCCGACCCGTTGACTTATACCACGATTTGCCCGACCACCGCAGCCATGCGGCCCATCCATGTCATCGGCGGCGGCCTCGCGGGCGCGGAGGCGGCGTGGCAGATCGCCAGCAGCGGTATTCTGGTCGTGCTGCACGAAATGCGCCCGACCTGCCGCACGGCCGCGCACAAGACCGATGGCCTCGCCGAGCTCGTGTGCTCGAACTCGTTCCGCTCCGACGACAGCGCGACCAATGCGATCGGCCTGCTGCACGAGGAGATGCGCCGGCTCGGCTCGCTGGTGATGCGGGCCGGCGACGCCAACCAGGTGCCGGCCGGCGGCGCGCTCGCGGTCGACCGCGACGGCTTCTCGGCCGCCGTGACCGCGGCGCTCACACGCCATCCGGCGATCGAGATCCGGCGCGAGGAGATCGCGGCCCTGCCGCCCGACGAATGGGACAGCGTCATCGTGGCGACCGGCCCGCTCACCTCGCCGGCGCTCGCCGAGGCGATCCGCGCCGCGACCCGCGAGGATGCGCTCGCCTTCTTCGACGCGATCGCGCCGATCGTGCATCGCGACAGCATCGACCTCGGCACCGCCTGGTTCCAGTCGCGCTACGACAAGGCCGGCCCCGGCGGCGACGGCGCCGACTACATCAACTGCCCGCTCGACCGCGCGCAATACGAGGCGTTCGTCGACGCGCTCATTGCCGGCGACAAGACGAGCCTCCAGGAATGGGAGGGCACACCTTATTTCGACGGCTGCCTGCCGATCGAGGTCATGGCGGAGCGCGGCCGCGAAACATTGCGATACGGACCGATGAAGCCGGTCGGCCTCACCAACCCAAATGCGCCGACCGAGAAGCCTTATGCGGTCGTGCAGCTGCGCCAGGACAATCGGCTCGGCACGCTCTACAACATGGTCGGGTTCCAGACCAAGCTCAAGCACGGCGAGCAGACGCGCGTCTTCCGCACCATTCCGGGCCTGCAGAACGCGGAGTTCGCCCGCCTCGGCGGGCTGCATCGCAACACGTTTCTCAACTCGCCGAAGCTGCTCGACGCGACGCTGCGTCTCAAGGCGGCGCCGCGCCTGCGCTTCGCCGGACAGATCACGGGCTGCGAGGGCTATGTCGAGTCGGCGGCCGTCGGCCTGATGGCCGGGCGCTTCGCGGCCGCCGAGCAGCGCGGCGAGCCGATCGTCGCTCCGCCTGCGACGACGGCGCACGGCGCGCTGCTCGCGCACATCACGGGCGGCCATATCGAGACGATCGACGCAGGCCCGCGCTCGTTCCAGCCGATGAACGTTAATTTCGGCCTGTTTCCGCCGCTCGCGCAAGCGCCGACCCGCGGCCCCGACGGCGAGCGCCTGCGTGGGCCGGCCAAGTCGGTCGCCAAGAAACGCGCGCTCACGGCCCGCGCGCTTGACGATCTCGCCGCCTGGATGGGCGGCGCTCGCGCCGCCGCTGCGGAGTAAGGCGCCTTCAGATCGTTCCGCGGCGCGCGGCGCGCCACAGGAGCCATTGGCGGCGCCAGGCAGGCAACTCGACCTGCTTCAACGTGCTCCCCTTGCGTTCACGGCGGGCAAGGAGCGGCTCGACCAATGCGAGCTGAAGAAAGGCGGGCCGCGCTGCCGACGAGACCGCGCGCCAATTCCGGCGGACCTGTTCGAGCGCCGCACGCGTTCTGCCGGCGAGATCCGCGGGCGCGATCGATGACGGCTCGCGATGCACCGGGTCTTGCAATGCGGCTGCGAGAATCGCCGCAACGCCAGCCGGAGCGGCGACGTTGGCGACACTTGCATCGCGATCGAGAATGCGCGCCGCGAGGTCGAAGATGGTCGATGCCGTCTGTCGTCCGTACGCTTCAAGCTCATCGAGAGCCGAGGGCGGATCGTCGTAGAGATCAAGCGCCCGCGCATCGATCAGCCGGTCGATCGGCTCGGCCGGCAATGCGCATTGCCCGATCGTGTCGATGAACGCGGCCGCAACCGGATGCGCGGCCACTTGCTCGGGCACCCGGCCCGCGAGCGCGTCGCGCCACCACTGCAGGCGGATCTCGCCTGCCAGCGCCTCGCGCACCACGTGCCTGACCCGCAGGAGCTCAAGATCGAAGGCGTAGAGCGCATGCAGGTGCGGCCGCCGCGCGGCGGGCGCGAACAGGCTGACGATGAAGCGGTCGCGGTCCGCCTCCCGCACCAGCGACGCGCAATGGCGGTAGGCGTCCTGCATGACGCGTCGCCGTTCAGTCGACCGCGATCAGCAGCGCGGCGACGCGCCGGCGCTCGCCGAGCAGGATGTTGTAGGTCATGACCGCCGAGCCCGTCGTCATGGCCTCGACCGCAATGCTCCGCGCGGCAAAGCGCGCCGCGAGGTCGCGCGGCAGCGGCCAGATGTCGCGTCCGGTTCCGACCAGGCAGTGATCGATCGGCGACGCGCTCGCGAAGACCGGCGCAAGCGTCGCCTCGGTGATGTCCTGCGGTCGCGTTACCGGCGACGACCAGATGCCGTCGGGCAGGCACAGAAGCGACCCGCGATGCGACATGCCGGCAAAGCGGAAGCCGCCCTTGCCATAGGCGTCGATCTCGGCGGCGCGCGGCAGATGCGGGCTATCGCGCTCCACCGCGGGATCAGCGCCGCGCGCGCGCGGGCGGCCTTGCGGGAGACTTGCTCGCCGGCTTGGCGGGCTCCGGCTCCTCTTGCGGCGGGTCGTCGCCGCCCGCCTGCGCCCGGTTGGTGCCGACGCCGAGGTAGATCAGGATCGGCGACGCGATGAACACCGACGTGTAGGTGCCGACCAGCACCACGCCGAACATCATGGTGGCGGTGAAGCTGTGGATCGCCTGGCCGCCGAACAGGAGCAGCGCGAGCAGCGACATCGCGACCGTCACGTGGGTGATGATCGAGCGCGACAGCGTCGCGTTGATCGACACGTTGAGCAGCTCGGGCATCGGCATCTTCTTGTAGCGCCGCAGCATCTCGCGGATGCGGTCGTAGATCACGACCGTATCGTTGAGCGAGTAGCCGAGGATGGTGAGCAGCGCCGCGATGCTGGTGAGGTCGAAGTCGACCTGCGTGATCGACATGAAGCCGAGGGTGAGCACGATGTCGTGCACGTTCGCGATCATGGCGCCGAGCGCGAACTGCCACTCGAAGCGGAACCAGAGGTAACAGAGAATCGCGCCGATCGCCGCGAACATGCCGAGGATGCCCTTGTAGAGCAGCTCGCCCGACACGCGGGCGCCGACCAACTCGAAGCGCTGATACACGTAGCCATCGCCGAGCGCCTGGCGCACCTTGGTCTCCACCACCTGCTGCTCCGCCTCGCCGCCCGGCTGCCGCGCGATGCGGATCAGCACGTCCGTCGGTCCGCCGAACTGCTGGAGCTGGAAGTCACCGAGATTA
>CAVPGG010000257.1:0-20069 GCA_963703755.1 uncultured Pseudomonadota bacterium | reverse complement strand
CTGGTGGCGCCAGTACGCAGCTGCGCGCCATGGCCTGCACATCGGCGGGCAACGCCAGGCTCGTGCACCTGCCGCCGGATGTGATCGCGCGCACCAACGCCCAGCTGGCGTCGTCGCCGACGCCTGACGCCAAGGGCCGCACCCTGCCGCAAGGCACGATCGAGTGGCCGGCGCTCAAGCGCATGCTCGATCGGCGGGATCCGTCGTACAAGATGTGAGGTACGGCGCCCGCGCTCCCTCTCCCCGCGTGCGGGGAGAGGGTCGGGGTGAGGGGGCGCCTCCGCGAGTTGTTGCTGATGACGTTTTATGCCGCGCTTCAGAACGTAGCCCGGATGAGCGAAGCGAAATCCGGGAATCCCCTCACGCGGAATCCGTCGTCCTGAAATAGCACGACGGTTCGGCAAGAATTGCGAGGAAGCTCATGGCCAAGAGCGATCAGCGGGACACCGATCTACGGGCCTATGCGCCGTGGCCGTTCTCGTTCGAGGTGAAACGCGGGCGGGCGACCTCGACCCGCATCGTCGACACGGCGCGGTGGAAGTAGCGGGCCGGCCGGCGTTTCGCTCATGCCCGGACCAGCGCGATGTCCTCGCCCGCAGCCCAGGCGTGGATGTCGTCCTTGCGCAGCGCCGCGGCCATGAGGTCGGGGAACTTGTCGGGCGTGCAGGCGAAGACCGGCGCGCCGAGGGCGGCGAGACGCTGCGCCGCCGCCTTGTCGTAGGCGGGCGTGCCGCTGTCGCTCAGGGCGAGCAGCGCGATCACGTTCACGCCGCTGGTGATGATCTCGGCGGCGCGCGCGAGCATCGCGTCGCGGTCGCCGCCTTCGAACAGGTCGCTGATCAGCACGAGGTGTGTCGCCGCGGGTTGGCGCACCAGGCCCTGGCAGTAGGCGAGGGCGCGGTTGATGTCGGTGCCGCCGCCGAGCTGAACCCCGAACAGGACCTCGACGGGATCGGCCAGCATTTCGGTGAGATCGACGATCGACGTGTCGAAGGCGACGAACCGGGTCGTCAGCGCCGGGATCGACGCCATGACGGCCGCGAAGATCGACGAATAGACCACCGACGCCGCCATCGAGCCGGACTGGTCGACGCATAGGATCACCTCGTCGAGGTTGGTGCGGCGTGCGCGCCGGCGGAAGCCGATCAATTGCTCGGGCACGACCGTCTTGAGCTCGGGCTGATAGTTTTTCAGATTGGCGCGGATGGTGCGCGGCCAGTCGATGTCGGCGGGGCGCGGGCGGCGCGTGCGCTGCTGGCGCCTCAACGCGCCGCGGATCGCCTGCGTGGTCTTCTGCTCGAGCTTGGCCATCAGCTCGGCAACCACCTTGCCGACCACCACGCGTGCCGTCTCCTTGGAGCGCGCCGGCATCACGGCGCCGAGGCTCATGAGGTCGGCGACGAGATCGACGTCGGCGGCCAGCCCCGACAGGAAGTCGGGCTCGAGCAGCATTTTCTTGATGCCGAGGCGCTCGAACGCATCCTTCTGGATCACCTGCACGACCGGCGTCGGGAAGAACTCGCGGATGTCGCCGAGCCAGCGCGCGACCCGCGGCGCCGAAGCGCCGAGGCCGCCGCGCCGCTTTGGCGTTTCCTCGCTGCCGTTGCCGTAAAGCGCGGTCAGCGCCCGGTCGATCCGCAGGCCCTGCTCGCCGAGCGCGGCGGCGTCGCCGGCGTCCTCTTCGCCGCCGAGGGCCAGGCGCCAGCGTCGCCAGCGTTCCGCTGCCTCAGGCGTCATCGCGGTCGAGCCCCAGGATGATGTGCAGCAGCGGCAACGCCGCCGCAAACGAAGCCTCGATGCGGGCATCGTCGGTAGATGAACGGTCGTCGCTTATCGCGCCGGGCTCGCGCTTCACCTGATCGAGCAGCCGGCGCCGCTCGGCCGCGTCGAACCCGGCGACCGCGCGGCGGATCGCCGGCAGCAGGTTGATGAAATCGTCCTCGGCGATCCCTTGCAGCCAGCGATCGACCATGGCGAACAGGGCGCGATCGTGCAGCAGGATCTGCGCGGCGCCGCCGAGGAATCCCTCGAGCCAGCCGCCCGCCTCGTTCGGCGGGACCGACGGCGACAGCGCGCGCGACAGCACGGCGGCGGTGCGTTCCGGATCGATCGCGGATTGCTCGTAGAGCCGACGGGCCGCAAAGCCGCGCAGCATCGGGGCGACCTGGTCGTCGTCGAGGAGCTTACCGAGGGCCGTGTGCCAGGCCTCGCGGTAGCGCGTCTCCTCGAGCAGGCCGACCGCGTGATCGAAGGCGCCGGCGGCCTGGCGGGTCTCGGCGGCCGCCGCATCGTCGAGCTGGCGGCACGCATGCGCGAGCCCGATGCAGACCTCGGCGACGATGCTCGACACCAGCAGGCCGAGCGCCTCCCGGGGAAGCTTGCGCGCGGTGCCGTAACGCAACACGTTGGCAAGCGGCACCGCGGCCCGCATCAATCCGGTGATGTCGCCCGCATTGACGGCGAGCTCCTGCAACCTCGTAATGCAACGCTCGGCCGCATCGGGCACGTCGGCATTGAGGCAGCTCTCCACCAGCACGGCGAGCGCGACCACGCTCGTCGCGCCCGCGGCCTTGTCGGACGCGGCGCCCGCCGCCGCCTGCTCGATCGTGGTGCCCCAGCGCAGCGCCTCGGCGAGCTTTACGCTCAGTTCCGGGGCCCAGGCCAGGATCCAGTTCTCGCGGAAGGTGCCGCGGCTCGTGCCCGCGTCGCCGCGCCGGCCCCACGGCACCTCGATCAGGTTCAGCCGATGCAGCAGGATCGACCGCTGCAATCCGCCGTCGCTGCGCAGGTCGAGCGACAGGGCTTCGTCAAGGGCCTGCGGCTTGAGGCGCAGCCGCTTCTGCCAGCGCGTCAGGTCGGCGAGCAGCGGCATCTGCGGCACGCTCTCGTCGATCTCGCCGATGCGGTCGCCGATCACCAGTCGCGCCTCGATGATCTGCAGCAGCGCGGGCTCGCCGTGGCAGAGCGCCGCGAGCGAGGCATCCTGCATCTCGGCAAGTCCCGGCGCCGAAAAGCCGCGCAGCGCCGCAAGGCTCGTCGCGAGCCGCGTCGCCTCGATCACCGATGCGGTTGCGGCCGGCAGCCCCTCGCGGCGCAGCAGGTCGGCGACGCCCGCCTGCCAGCGCGCCGTCATGGCGCCGAGGTCGTGCCGGCGCGCGCCGTCCGATACGTAGCGCCACAGATGCCGGTACCAGCCGGGCGACACGACGCCGGCGCCGTAACCGGACGCGAAGGCGAGTTGGGTCTCGGTCCACGGCACCCAGGTCGCCGTGGTCTTGATCCTGGGCAGGCCTTTGAGCGTCTTGCGATCGGCCGCCAGCGCCACGTCGCGCCGTAGCGCCGGCACGTGCCAGGCGCCGCAGACGACCGCAATCGCGCCGGCGGCGTCCTTGCGCGCGTCGTGGATCGCGAGCCGCATGGACGCCTCACGCCGCTCCTCGAGCAGCGCATCGGCGGGCGGTGCCGCGACATCCGCCTCGACGGCGGCGCGCACTTCCGTCATCGCGGCTTCGATCGCCGCGAACACGTCGACGCCGTGGCTGCCCTGCTCGACCAGCGCGTTCCACCACGTCTCGCCGTCGCTCTCGCCGGCGGCCGCCGCCAGCATGCCGAGCGGATCGCGCGCATATCGCGAGCGCGCGGGCGCACCGGCGTCCTCGGGCGGCGTCTCGACGTCGTGCTCCGGCGGCTCCGGCGCTTGCTGCCGGGCGGCACGCTCCTCCGCCTGCAATGCCAGGCGATGCTCCATCGGCAGATCGATGCAGCGCAGGCGACGACCGCGCGTCAACGCCCAGTGGATGGCCTGCCATTCCGGCGAGTGTTCGGCGAACGGATAGAAGCTCGACAGCGCGGGATCGTTCTCGGCATGCACGAGGAGCGCGACCGGCGGCCGCATGCCGGCGGCGGCCGCGAAGCGCAGCACCGGCTCAGCATCGGGCGGGCCCTCGACCAGGACGACGGCCGGGTCGATTGCGTCGAGCGCGCGGCACACGCTCGCGGCCGACCCCGGCCCGTGGTGACGTACGCCGAGCAGATGAAGTTGCGAGGGCTGGGCCAACTCACAGCACCTGCTTGATGGCATCATAGAGGTCGCGCCAGCCCGCCCGCTCGCGCACCACGGTCTCGAGATATTCCTGCAGCACCACCACGTCCTGCACCGGGTCCTTGACCACGGCGCCGACGATGTTGCCGCTAAGGCTTCCCGCGTCGATGCTGCCGCCGCCGAAATGCGCGGCCTCCGACCAGGCGCTCACTGCAACGGCAATTGCCTCCGCGGTCGACAGCGTCGCGGACGGCGACTTGAGCTTGAGCTTGCCGTTGAGCGTCTGCCCGTCGCGCAGCTCGCGGAAGATGGTGACGATGCGGGCGATCTCCTTGTCGGCCGGCGCGATCTCCGGCAGGCGCAGGCCGGCGCCGATCTCGCCGACCCGCTTGATGACGATCGCGGTCTCCTCGTCGAGGTCGTTCGGCAACGGCAGCACCACCACGTTGAACCGGCGCCGCAGCGCCGCCGACAGCTCGTTCACGCCCTTGTCGCGGCTGTTGGCGGTCGCGATCACGTTGAAGCCGCGCCGCGCATGGACGACGGCGTTGAGCTCGGGGATCGGCAGCATCTTCTCGGACAGCACGGTGATCAGTGCGTCCTGCACGTCGGAGCCCATGCGAGTGAGCTCCTCGAGGCGCAGCATCGTGCCTTCTTCCATTGCGCGCATGAGCGGGGTCGCGACGAGCGCGTCGCGCGAGGGGCCTTTGGCGAGCAGCAAGGCGTAGTTCCAGCCGTAGCGGACTTGCGTCTCGTCGGTGCCGGCGGTGCATTGAATGAGGCGCTGCGAGTCGCCGGAGATCGCCGCCGCCAAGTGCTCGGAGACCCAGGATTTGGCCGTTCCGGGGACGCCGAGCAGAAGCAGCGCGCGATCGGTCGCAAGCGTCGCGACCGCGGTCTCGATCAACGCGCGCTTGCCGACGTATTTGGGGGCGATGACGGTGCCGTCCTTGAGCTTGCCGCCCATGACGTAAGTGACGACGGCCCGCGGCGAAAGCTTCCAGGATTCGGGACGCGGCCGGTCGTCGGCCTTGGCGAGGGCGTCGAGCTCGTGCCCGAAGCTCTCCTCGGCGGTGAGCCGAAGCTGCTCCTTGGCGGCATTCGATTTGGCGGCAGGCGGCATGGATCGTCCCTCAGGTTGATGGGGAGACGGGAGTGGCGGTCGCGAGTGCGCCGAGCAGCGCGTGGTAGGCGCTAGCGCGGCGCTTGATCGGGATGGGAAGCGGAGCGATCTCGGCGAGGAAGCGCGACGAGAGGCTCGCCGGCACCAGCGCCGCGACGGTCGCGATGACCTCGGCCGCGACCTTGTCGTCGCTCGCGGCGAGGCCGTCGATCATGGCGCGCCACGCGCTGGAGCGAAGGATGTCCTCGGCGGTCTGCGTCGGCAACGGGCCTTCAAGCCCGGCATGAAGGTGCTGCCACGGCGCCGCCGGGAATGTCTTCCATCGCTGCGGCCTCACCAGCGATCGGACGGCGGCGGCGCGATCGCCCGACGCCATCGTGGGGAGGACGCGCGCGAGCGTGAAGAACAAGGTCAGGTCGTCGGCTTCATCGAGCGCATCGCTTAGCTGCCGCGCAAGATCGAGCCGGTGCTGCTCCATCGCGGCGGCGAGGAGCTGGCGCGCGAGGGTGGCATTGTCGAACGCCGCCTCGACAAAGCGTTCGATCGGCATGCCGAGTCCGGCCGCGAGGTCGCCAAGCCGCAGCCCATCGAGGGCGGCGGCTACGAATTGCTCGATCTGCTCCGGCTTGAGCTCGCGGCCGAGCTTCAATGCGATCGTCTGCTTGCGGCGCAGCAGGCCGCTCGCCTTGACCTCGAGAATTGCGATCGCCTCGCCGAGGCGTTTGGCGTAGGCGGGATGTCCGGGCAGGCGCGACAGCAGCGATTCCGCAACCTCCTTGACGGTGCGTGCGCGGTCGCCGGCGAGCGACTCGAGGAACGGCTGGTCGTCGGACGTGAGCCCGGTCGCGAGCAGCGCCACCATCTCGGCACGCGCCTGCGCCGGCTCGTTCGGCGCCGCGACCTCGATGATGCGGCGCGCCCGCGCGGGATCGTCGGCCCGGCACTGTTTGAGGAAAGCGAGCTTGGCGGCCGGGCTCGCATCCGCGAACGTATCCTCGTTCACGGCCGTCGGTGCATCGAGGTAGGGGGCCTTGTCCTTGGCGGGACGCACGAGGCGAAGCCAGGCGCGCTCGAATGCTCCAAGCGCATCGACGTGGCGCGCCACATAGGCCTCGAGCCGGCTGAGGTCGAAGGGATGCAGGCGCAGGCCGGAGCGCTTCAGCGCGCGCGCCGTCTCGAGCGCCAGCGCATCATCGACGCGGCTGTTCGGGCCGGCGAACAACTGGATCGCCAGTGCGCGCGCGGCGTCGCCTAGCACGGGCCGTGCGTCAGCAGGGAAGAGCCGCTCGCCGTCGGCGAGCGCCGGCGGTTGCCGACGGACGAGCCGGCTTCGCTGCGCCGCCAGGGCGAGCTTGGCGAGCAGTGCGCCGTCGGCGCGGCCGGCGTCGGACCGGGCGCTCCCCGTCACCAGCGCTTGCTTCAATCCGGCGGCATCGTCGGCGCTCAGATTCCGCATGCGGACCTACCCTCGCAGCCAGCGGCCGAGCGGCGTGGCGGCGGTCATCAGGGTGAAGAAGCGGCCATCCCACAGGCCGACGACGTTGCGCATGTCGCTGTCGGCGAGCGCCAGCGCCTCCTCGGATTGGCGTGGGGAGAGAGGAATTCCGTCGCCATGCGACATCAGCCACAGCGCCCCGTCGGCGGCGCGGACGACGCGCGCCGCCGCGATGGCGAGCGGCCATGCGCCGAGCCACGGCTGTCGCGCCAGCAGCGCGTCGTAGGACGCGAGCGCATCGCCCAGCGCATGCGTGCCGGCGGGCCACAGCGGCGGCGTGCGGTTCGTCCCGCGCGACGCGACCACGGCGCGCAGCGGCGTCGCCGACGGGAAGAAGACGAGCTCGGCCTCGAAGCACTCCCCGGCCGTCATGGTCGCGCTCGCCTGGCCGGCCGCCACCGGCACGTAGTCGATCAGCACGGCGAGACGCTCCGGCGGGCGGGCTTGCATCAGCCAAGTCTCGATGCGCCGCAACTTGTCGGGCTGTACTTCGACGTGCGTGGCGAGAACGGTCCAGGCGCCGCTCGCGCGCGCCGCATCGGCGGTGTCCAGGAGCGTCTGGCGGTCGAGCGTCCAGCCGACGAGGCGCCGCACGTCCGCGCGCAGGGCGGATGGCAGGCGCTCCTGCCGGCGATACGCCTCGTTCAGCAGGTGCAGCCCGCCGAACGTCTCGATCAGGAAGTCGGGTCGCAGCGCCTCGGGCAGCGTGAGCAATTCGGTCGGCAGCGCATCGAGCCGGGTCGAGAGGCCGCCGGCCTTGGCGTCGACCAGCCGCTTCGCGGCCAACCGGCATTGCGCCTGCGCCTGCGCCGGAAAGGCCGCGAGCCCGCGGTCGAGCTGGTCGCCGATCCAGCGGTCGAGCTCATCGAGCCCGGCGAGAACGGCCTGCTCTCGCTGCGCCTTCGCGCGTTCGCGCTGCGCGGCGAGGCGTGCCTCGGTTTTCTCGTCGGTCGCGGCGGGCGGCGCGTCGGGCGCGACCGCGGCGGCGAGCGACGCGCCCGCGACCTCGGCCTGTGGCTTGGCGGATCGCGCGCCTGGCCGGCGCCGCGACAGCCACTCGCTCACCCAGGCGGGCGGCGCTGCGCTGGCGAAGTCGGCCGTCCCGTGCGCGTGCATCAGCATGAGACCGAGCGTGTGCTTGCAGGGGAATTTCCGGCTCGGACAGCTGCACTTGTAGCCGTGGTCCTCGATGTTGACGCACACCCGATAAGGCGACGAGCCGGAGCCCTGGCACTCGCCCCAGACGAGGCCCTGCACGGCGTCGCGACCGAGCGTCGGCCACGATGCCGGCTTGGCGACCTTGAGGCCCGCGTTCAGCGCGGCCTGGTCTGGAGCAAGCTGTTCGATCTTGTCGACGGGCAGCGGCATGCAGGATGTGTCGAGCGGGAAAGCGCCCGCATCATGTCGTCAACTTTATGCCATATGCGTGAATATTTGGTGCGCGACAACCGCGGGGTGGGAGGGAGGAATCCGTTACCCAGGCGAGCCCCCCCTCACAAATTCTCCTCCGTCCGCAGCGACAGCTCCACCATCCGTTCCAGCAGCTGCTCCGCCGGCAGCCCGACGAAGTTGCGGATGATGAGCTCCTTGGCGTAGAGGCGCACGAGGTAGCGCAGCTTGAGCGACTTGCTGCGCGAGGCGAACACGAAATCGCGGTGGCCGTTGTTCACCACGATGACGTTGCGGCCCGGATCGAGCCGCGAGCGCCACGACTCGCCCGGCGCGCGCTCGAACGTGTAGCCGGGAAGTCCCTGGGTCGCGGTGGTCGCGTGGCCGAGTTGGGCCAAGAGCTCGTGCGTCACCGTGACCAACGCCTCGCCGCTGCAGACGACGTCGTTCTGGCGCACCGTCGCCCGGATGCGGGCCAACCCCGGCTCCGGCGGCGCGCGATAGCGTGCCGCCTGATCGTGCGCGCCTTCGAGCGCGCCCGGTCCCTCGACGATCTCCCAGCCGAACGCCAGATCGTGCTCGACGCGGCGGCGCGCGCGGTCGCGCGGCAGGGCGCGCAGCTCGCGCACGTCGCCGATGCGCACCACCGAGGAGGCTGGCGCGACCGCGACGCTGAACAGCGGGCCGGCGAAGTCGAAGAATTGCCGTTGCGGCTCCTCGCCGAGCGCCGGCTCGGGCGCGCCCGGCGTGCCGACCGGGAGCTCGTCGGCCGGCGCACCCGCTTTGTCGGCGGCCTCGGCGGCGTCGCTGCGGGCGGTCGGGCGGAACGCGCGGGCGTGAATGTCGAACCAGTCGTATTCCTCCGCCGGCAGCGCGAGCAGCGCCTCGCGAAAGGCGCGCTGGATCGCGCGCAACTGCTCGCGGCTCGCCTGCTCTTCCTCGGCGCGCCGCTGCGCGTCGATCAGCTCGACCAGGCGTTGGCCGAGGGGGCTCAGCGCCTCGCGCAGGGCCGCATAGGCGGCGTCATGGATGAAGCCGCTGCGCGTGCCGGGCGTGAGATTGATGAACGGCGCGTCGACGTGGCCCTGCAGGTAGCGCATCGCCCAGGGCGGATGGGCGAAATCGTCGAGCAAGGCGAGGTCCTCGACCACCCGCGTCCCGTGCCGGTAGAGCGCGACGCGGTTCGCCTCGGCCGGCGCGTTGAGATAAAGCTCCACGTAGACGTTGCCGAGCGGCGTGCGCACGGCCGGCAACTGATGCAGGAGCCGGCCCTCGTACTGACGCGGCTCGACCGCATACTGCTTGCGCGCCAGCCGGTCGATGACGCCGATGCGCACGCCGGTCGCGCGGATGCGGTCGCGCAGCTCGGCCGCGAGGTACCACTGGATCTTCTCGCCCGACAGCGAGCGTATGCCGTCGAGCAGCGGCGCGATGCGCACCTCCGTGCCGCGCTCCTCGAACAGCGTGCGCCGGGGCGTGACCGCGTAGCTCGGATCGCCCTTGCGCATCGTCATCTGGTAGGCGCGGCCATCATCGGCGGTCGACGTCATGGTCAGCTCGTCGCCCACCGTCCAGAAGCTCAACAGGCCGATGCCGAACTCGCCCTGCAAACCGCTGCTCCCGCCCGCCTTCACGTGCCGCTTGATCGAGTTGCAGATGTGGGTCGCCACGTAGCGGAAATCGGGCCGCCCCTCCGCGTCGCGCGGCACGCCCTCGCCGTCGTCGCGGATGGCGAGAAAGTGCCGCCCATGCTCGCGCCCGCGCGTCACGGTCACGTTGCGGGCCTTGGCGTCGATGCTGTTCTCGACCAGCTCGGCGATGGCCTTGAGCGGGCTGCTCTGCGACAGGGCGATGATGGTGATCGCGTTCCAGTCGTCGCCGATCCGCAGCCGCCCGCGCGCGGGCTGCGGCTTGAGTTGCGGCCTGCCGCGCGTCGCCTTGTGGTCCGCCGCAGTCACCGTGATCGTCTCCTCGTTCTGCCGTTCACTGATAGCATGAATATGGCCGCCGACGACGCGCGGCATATTCCCAAGCGATTGGGTTTCTGCCAGTGATGCGCAGTGTCGCCAGACGAATGGAGAAGGATTCATGGCGAACCCTGACGAGTTTCGTTCAGCGGGACGGCGGCGGCGTACCAAACGCTTCACTTGACCTCGGCCCACGCGGAACGCGTGCCACGCGCCCGACACCTGCGGCGATCCATCATTTCCTCTGTCCGACTTTCGACTTGCGAGCGGATCGCCGCACCGAGGAACAGACCTATCGCGCGCGCGTTGGTCCCGCGCATTCCGTCTCGCCCGCCATGAGATTGCCGTGTCGTCGCAGACCCGCCGCGCGTTTATGACCTCGACCGCCGTAGCGCTGATCATCGCTCCGCAGCTCGCGCGCGCCGCGATCGTCAAAGGCGGCCTCCCCTGGCGCTCGGGCGTCGCCGACCCGCCCGCCATCGTGCGGCCTGGGCCGTGGAAGTTCTTCACCGCCGACGAGGCGGCGGCGATCGAAGCCCTGGTCGATCGCCTGATCCCGGCGGACGATCTCACGCCGGGCGGCAAGGATCTGGGCTGCGCCGTCTATATCGACCGCCAGCTCGCCGGGCCGCAGGGCCGCTACGAAGGCCGCTACATGAGCGGGCCGTTCCAGAAAGGCACGCCGCAGCAGGGCGAGCAGTCGCCCGACACGCCGGCGCAGAAATACCGCAAGGCGCTCGCCACCCTCGACCGCCATTGCCGCGCGGCGCACCACGCGCCGTTCGCGCAGCTCTCGGACGCCGACAAGGACGCGGTCATCGGCGATCTCGAGCATGACAAGATCAAGCTCGAAGGCGTCGACAAATTCTTCAAGCTGCTGCTCACCGACACCCAGGCCGGCTTCTTCGCCGATCCGGTCTACGGCGGCAACAAGGACATGGCGTCGTGGAAGATGATCGGCTTTCCAGGCACCCACTACGACTACAGAGACTGGGTCGACCGCCATAACGAGCGCGTCACGCTGCCGCCGGTCGGCATCAGCAGCCATCCGGACTGGTCGCAATGAACTGCATGGATTGATACGAGATGGCGCGCAAGCTCCCGCACAAGGATGTGGCGATCGTCGGATTGGGCTGGACCGGCTCGATCCTCGCCTACGAGCTCGCTGACGCCGGCCTCGACGTGATCGCGCTCGAGCGCGGCCCGTGGCGCGACACCGCCACCGATTTTCTCGTCTCCTACGCTCAGGACGAGCTGCGCTACCGTATCCAGCATGAGCTCTTCCTGCGCCCGGCGCAGATGTCGGTGACGTTCCGCAACAATACGAGCGAGACCGCGCTGCCGGTGCGCCACTGGGGCGCGTTCATGCTCGGCAACGGCGTCGGCGGCGCCGGCGTTCACTGGAATGCCGAGACCTGGCGCTTTCTGCCGTCCGACTTCGTCCTGCGCTCGCATCTCGTGCAGCGCTACGGCGAGAAATTCCTGCCCGACGACATGACGATCCAGGACTGGGGCATCACCTGGGACGATATCGAGCCGCACTACAGCAAGTTCGAATACCTGTGCGGTACGTCGGGCACCGCCGGCAATCTCAAGGGCACCATTCAGGATGGCGGAAATCCGTTCGAAGGCCCGCGCTCGCGGCCCTATCCGACGCCAGCGCAGAAGCAGCCGTTCAGCCACACGCTGTACGCCAAGGCGGCGCGCGAGCTCGGCTATAAGCCGTTTCCGCAGCCCTCCGGCAACCTCTCGCAGGCCTACACCAACCCGCTCGGCGTCAAGCTGGGCCAGTGCACCTATTGCGGCTACTGCGAATGGTTCGGCTGCGCCAACTACTCGAAGGCGAGCCCGCAGACCACGATCCTGCCGGCGCTGGTGCGCAAGCCCACCTTCGAGGCGCGCACGCAAAGCGAGGTCACCCGCATCAATCTCGACTCGACGCGCAAGCGCGCGACCGGCATCACCTTCGTCGATACCTCCGGCGAGGAATGGGAGCAGACGGCCGACCTCGTTCTCCTGTGCGGCTTCCAGCTCTTCAACGTGCAGCTTCTGCTCCTGTCGGGCGTCGGCACGCCGTACGATCCGCAGACCGGCGAGGGCCAGATCGGCCGCAACTTCACCCACCAGACCATGTCGGGCGCGATCGGCTTCTTCGACAAGGACAAGTTCAACTTCAACCCGTTCGTCGCGTCGGGCGCGATCGGCATGTGCATCGACGAGTTCAACGGCGACAACTTCGATCACGGGCCGCTCGGCTTCGTCGGCGGCGGATACCTCGGCCAAGTGCAGACCAACGGCCGCCCGATCGAGACGTCGCCGGTGCCGCCCGGCACGCCGAACTGGGGCCCTAAGTGGAAGCAGGCGCAACGCGACAGCTATCTCAGCACCGTCACCGCGACGTCCGGCGTCCACGCCTCGATGTACAGCTACAAGACCAACTATCTCGATCTCGACCCGACCTACAAGGACCGCTTCGGCCGTCCGCTGGTGCGGCTGACCATGGATTTCCACGACAACGAATTGAAGATGAGCGCTTGGCTCACCGACAAGTTCGCCGAGATCATCCAGCGGATGGGGGCGAAGCAGGTGGTCAAGCAGCTCCGCAAGGGTCCCTACGACGTCACCAAGTACCAGACCTCGCATCTGTGCGGCGGCGCCATCATGGGCAGCGACCCGAAATCGAGCGCGCTCAACCGCTATCTGCAGAGCTGGGACGTGCCCAACCTGTTCGTGATGGGCGCGACCGCCTTCCCGCAGAACGCCGGCTACAACCCGACCGGCACGGTCGGCGCGCTCGCCTACTGGGCGGCGGACGCGATCCGCTCGCAGTATCTCAAGAACCCGGGGCCGCTCGTCCATGCCTAGCCGCCGCCCGATCACGATCGCCCTGCTGGCGACGGTCGCGGCCGGCGCCGCGCTGGCGGCGGGCATCGACACGCAGGACTACAAGCAGATCGAGCGCGGGCGCTATATCGCGATCGCGGGCGACTGCGCGGGCTGCCACACGTTGCCTGGCAGCGGCCACGACTTTGCCGGCGGCCTGCCGATCGAGACGCCGTTCGGCACGTTGCTCGCTCCCAACATCACGCCGGATGCCGACACCGGCATCGGCGCCTGGAGCGACGACGAGTTCGTCAATGCGTTGACCAAAGGGAGGGGCCGCAACGGCACGCATCTCTACCCGGCGATGCCATACCTCTATTACACCAAGCTCTCGCGCGACGATGCGCTGGCGATCCGCGCCTATCTCAAGACCGTGCCGGCCGTGCGCCACGCGGTGAAGTCGAACCAGCTCTCGTTCCCGTTCAACATCCGCGCCTTGCTCTCGGGCTGGAATGCGCTGTTCTTCACGCAGGGCCCCTTCCACCCGGTCGCGGGCAAGAGCGAGCAGTGGAATCGTGGCGCCTATCTGGTCGAAGGGCTCGGCCACTGCGGGGCGTGTCACACGCCGAAGAATGCGCTCGGCGGCGACAAGCGCGCGCGGCTGCAGGGCTACGCGCTGCAGGGCTGGTTCGCGTCCAACATCACTAATGACGACCACATCGGCCTCGGCACCTGGTCGACCGACGACATCGCCGAATATCTCAAGACTGGCCACAACCGCACAAGCGCGGCGAGCGGCCCGATGGGCGACGTGGTGCGGCTGTCGACCTCGCGGATGACCGACGCTGACCTGCAGGCGATCGCGGTCTACCTCAAGGACCTGCCCGGCCAGTCGCACAGCCGGCCGGCGTCCGCAGACACTGCGAGCCTGCGGCGCGGCGGCAATATCTACCGCGATGAATGCTCGGGCTGCCACGGGCCGAACGGCAAAGGCACGCCGGGCCTCCTCCCGGCGCTCGCCGGCGCGTCGTCGGTGCGCCAGGAAGGTCCCGCCTCGCTCATGCGCGTCGTGCTGCGCGGCGCCCGCAGCATCGGCACCGACAAGGCCCCGACCGCGCCCGCCATGCCGGCCTTCGGCTGGATCCTCGACGACCAGCAGGTCGCGAACGTGCTCACCTATGTGCGCAATGCCTGGGGCAATTCGGCGCCACCGGTGACGGCGGACGACGTGAGCAAAGCGCGACACGACCTGGCGCAGCGAAAAGATTGAGCGCCCGGCCCGATGCCATCTCGGCTTCGCATGACACGGGCACGGAAACGCGCATGCTGCTCGCCCGCGCGCGCGGCAAGCCGCAGCTGGTCTATTCGCGGCGGAGCTGACGCGGTTTCCATTTTCTCCGTCCTGCCCGCGGATGCGGGCATCCACGCCTTCCTGGCGCGCGGCGAGACGTGGATGCCCGGGACATAGGCGAGCGAAGTTACGCCAAGGTGCATCGCGAGGCGGCGTCGGCTCGCCCGGATGATGCGGATGACCGGTCACGTGGGGGTCACGAGTCCCAATGCACGGCCGGTGGGAAGTTCGGCCGCGTAAGGTAGTCGGCAAACGCCAGCCAAAACAGGATGCCGAGCCAGAAGAGTCCGGCTCCGGCGAACGCCAGCGTCAGCGGGTGGCGCTCCCTCAATTCCATGAAAACGGCGGCCACGACTGCGGCTTTGAGGATCGCGATCGTCACCGCAATCATCGTGTTGGCAATACCGAGCGGCAAATAGGCGATGAATACGGTCGCGGCGAGCAGCGCCATCAGGGCGATCCATGACAGCACCAGGCTGCGGGGCGGACGCCGTGTCCGTGTCATCCGCTTCTCCCCGGCAGATAGATGAGGGCGAACAGAAAGATCCAGACCAGATCGACGAAATGCCAGTAGAGCCCTGCGACCGTGAGCGGCGAATGGTATGCCTCCGAATATGCACGTTGATGCGCGCGACGTCCGATCGCCGCAAGCACGACGATTCCGACCGCGACATGCACGCCATGCAGTCCGGTCGCGACGATGTAGAACGAGAAAAACAGGTGCACGGCGTGCGCTCGCGGCCCGGCAAAGCTGAAATCGAGACCGGGAAGCAGGCGCTCATGATATTCCTTCGTGTATTCGACGCCCTTGAGGGCGAGAAAAATCAGACCAAGCAGCGCGGCCGTCCACAGCAGCCACGCCGCAAGGCGGCCTTCGCGCAGACGCGCGGCCGCGACGGCCCATGCCACCAGGAAGCTGCTGGTCAGCAGGATGGCGGTGTTCGCGGTACCGATGACGATCTCGGTGTGCCGCGCGGCTTGCGCGAAGTCGCCCGGGTAGGCGCTGCGATAGACGCAATAGGCCAGAATGAGTTCGCCGAAGAACAGCACTTCGGTCGCCAGGAACACCCACATGCCGAGCCGCGCCACCTCGTGCTGTTGGCGCAGGTCGACGAACTGGAACGCAGGTAGCGCCTCAGACATCTTGCGCCCGTGCCCTTCCCTCGAGGGTGAAGTCGTAAGGCTTGCGCTTCACGACCGGTACGGTTTCGAAATTATGGGTGGGTGGCGGCGACGGCGTCTGCCATTCCAGGCCGGTGGCCTGCCATGGGTTTGCCGGGGCGCGCTGTCCGAAGAACAGCGACCATCCGAGGTAGAAGAGCGGCAGCGCGTAGGCGACCGCGAGGATCGAAGCCCCGGTCGACGACATCACATGCCAGACCTGAAATTCCGGCGGATAGACATGGTAGCGACGCGGCATGCCGAGAACGCCGAGGATGAATTGCGGAAAGAACGTCATGTTGAACCCCAGGAAGATCAGGATCGCGGCGGCGCGCGCCCAATATTCCGGGTACAACCGGCCGGTGATCTTCGGCCACCAATAGTGCAGGCCGCCGAAGTAGGCGGTGACCATGCCGCCGACCATGATGTAATGGAAATGCGCGACCACGAAGTACGTGTCGGTCACGTACACGTCGTAGGCGAGACAGGCGAGAAAAAGCCCGGTCAGGCCGCCGATCGTGAACAGCCCGATGAATGCGAGGGCATAGAGCATCGGCGCGTCATAGCTCACCCAGCCCTTGTGCATCGTCGCGGTCCAGTTGAACACCTTGATCGCAGACGGCACGGCGACCACGAAGCTCATGAACGAGAAGATGAGGCCGGCGAATGGCGATTGTCCGCTCACGAACATGTGGTGGCCCCAAACAAAGAAACCGACGCCGGCAATCGCGATGGCGGACCACGCCACGAACTTGTAGCCGAAGATCGTCTTGCGCGAATAGCAAGAGACGAGCTCGCTGACGACACCCATGCCCGGCAGGATCATGATGTAGACCGCGGGATGCGAGTAGAACCAGAACAGGTGCTGGAACAGGATCGGATCGCCGCCGCGCGCCGGATCGAAGATGCCGATGCCAACGATCCGGTCGAGCGCGACCAGCAGGAGCGTCATCGCCAGCACCGGCGTGGCCAGGACGAGAATGACCGCCGTCGCATAGAGCGACCAGAGGAACAGCGGCAGCCGGTACCAGGTGAGGCCGGGCGCCCGCAGACGGTGGATGGTGACGATGAAATTCAGCCCGGTGAGGATCGAGGAGAATCCGGCGATGAACACGCCTGTCACCGCCAGGGCCACGTGGCTGTTGGAATAGACCGTGGAGAACGGCGCATAGAACGTCCAACCGGTGTCGACGCCGCCGGCCAATATCGCGTACAGCGTGGTCAGACCGCCGGCGACGAACAGGTACCAGCTGGTGAGATTGAGGCGCGGAAAGGCGAGGTCGCGCGCGCCGATCATCAGCGGCACCACGAAGTTTCCCAGCGTCGCGGGAATCGAGGGGATCAGAAAGAACCACACCATGATGATCCCGTGCATGGTGAACAGCCGGTTGTAGGTGTCGGAGGTCACGAGATTGCCCTGCGGTGTGAGCAGCTCGAGGCGGATCAGGGCTGCGGCGGCGCCTCCGATGAAGAAGAAGCACGTGATGGCCGCGAAATAGAGAATGGCGACGCGCTTGTGATCGGTGGTGAACAGCCACGACCGGATGCTGTTGTCCTCGGTGAGGTAGTTGCGCGCTTGGCTCATGGCTTGTCCGCTTCGCCGCCGAGCGATTTCAGGTAGGCAATGATCTTGATGAGCTCGTCCTCGGCGATCTTGCCCGCGAAGGACGGCATCAGCGGTTCGTAGCCGGCCACGATCTGCGTGCCAGGCCGCAGAATCAAGTCGCGCAGATAACGCTCGTCGGCGATTTGCGTGGTTCCGTCGGAAAGCGGCACGCGCTTGCCGTACAACCCCTCCAGCGGGGGTGCGCGCACCGTGGCGCCGTTGCGGTGGCAGCCGCCGCAGCCGTATTGGCGAAACAGGCGCTCGCCTTGCGCGGCAAGCGTGCCGTCCACATCCTGGCGTCTCAGCCATTGCTCGAATTCCGGCGCCGGCATCACCACGATGCGTCCGATCATGCGTGAATGGTCCGTCCCGCAGTATTCGGCGCAGAACAGGTGAAAGACTCCGGGCTTTTGTGGTTTGAACCAGATTTCCTCGGATGTGCCGGGCAGCACGTCGTGCTTGACGCGAAACGCCGGAACGAAGAAGGAATGAATGACGTCCTGCGACGACATGATCAGCCGCACCGTATGATTCGCGGCGACGTGAAGCTCGTTGATCTCGCGCTGTCCGGCCGGATGTTGGACCTGCCACATCCACTGCTTGCCGACGACGTAAATCGTCTCGGCGTCGCGCGGCACGTCATAGAGATCGAGATAGAGGCGCGCGCCCCAGACGAACAGCGCCAGGAAGGCAATGAGTGTCGCTGCCGTCCAAGCCGTTTCCAGCTTCCAGCTCTTCTTGATCCGATGATCGCGGTCGGCCTTGGTGTTGTTCGCACGATAATGAATTGCGAAACGCAGCAACAAGAAGAACAGCAGGAGGAGAACCAGCAGGGATGCGGCCAGAAGCCCGGCAAAGAGCAGATCGACGGAGGCCGCATGCGTAGTTTCGGTTGATGGCATGAGCGGATTTGCATGCTTTAGCCAGTTGTCCATGCGCCGCTCAGGGTGCCTTTTGGCTGGCCGAAGGCGCGGACGAGAAAGTCCAGCCGGCAAGGCTGCGCGCCGCGATAGCCTTCATCGCTTCGTCGATCGGAATGCGGGCGATCTGCCGGTCGCGGTCGACCCAATCCAAGCCGTGTAGTTGCCGCTCTTCCCGCGCATGCAGGCGATCGAGATCGGTTTGCGGCGCGACCTGCAGCCGGGGCGGCGGCGGTTGCGGCATCCCGTCCGGGATGCGGCCGAGATGCCTGGCGTCCGGGTAAAGGGCATGCAGCACAAACGGCGTGGCGAGCAGGAAGGCGCCCACGCCAAGCGCGAGTGCACTGATCAAACGTGGATCGGCGTCCGATCTTTCGAAATCATGTGGGCGCGATACGTCGTACATCGTGCCCACCAGGCGCGAACCGGAAATCGACCCCGGTTGCTCAACCGGTCCGAGGGACAGAAGTTCCGCTGGCCGGCCCACGGTGCGACCTCTCGCGGCGGGCCGGAACCGCACCGGTCGGATTCAGTTGGGAATATGGGTCTTCAAAGGGTCGTGCGTTGCAATGGGCCAGATTTTTTCGCCCGCCGCCGATACCTGGCTGCGCATCTTTCTCATTGGTGCGGCACTGCTGGCGAGCGGCGCCATTGTGTTGCCGATCGGACTCGCCCGATCGGACTGGGTGACGGGCGCGCGTATCCATCCGCCGGCGCAGCCGGTGCCGTTCAGCCACCGTCATCATGCCGGCGAGCTCGGCATCGATTGCCGTTATTGCCATACGTCGGTCGCCGATGGTCCGCGCGCCGGCCTTCCGCCGACTCACACATGCATGACGTGCCACTCGCAGATCTGGACGGGCGCGCCGATGCTCGCCCCGGTGCGCGAGAGCCTGGCGGAAAACAAATCATTGATCTGGAATTGAGTCGCGGTTCTGCCGGAGTACGTCTACTTCCGCCATGACATTCACATCGCCAAAGGGGTCGGATGCGTCGAGTGTCACGGACGTGTCGACACCATGCCGCTGACCTACCGGGCCAAGGCGCTGACGATGGAGTTCTGCCTCGATTGTCATCGGGATCCGGCGCCGCATCTGCGGCCGCAGGACAAGATCACCGACATGGGGTGGCAGCCGGGCGGCGATCGTGAGGCGCTCGGCCACAAGTTGCTCGCGCAATACGGTATCCGGGTCAGGCAGCTGACTTATTGCTTCGTGTGTCACCGATGAAATCGCCGGCAACCCAATTCGATCTTGCGCGCGCCCGTGCGGCGACCGCTGCCGGCAGCCGGAAGTTCTGGTCCAGCCTGGAGGAGTTGGTGGATGAAGAGGGCTTTCGTGCGCGGCTGAAGGCAGAATTTCCGGAAGTCGCCACGATGTTCGACGATCCCGGCCGCCGTCAATTTCTCAAGCTGATGGGCGCGTCGCTGCTGCTCGGCGGGTTGGGCGCCTGTGGCGAGACGAAATCGGACCAGGCGCTGCCTTATGTCAATCAACCCGAGAACCTCGTGCCCGGCGTTGCCCGCGCTTACGCGACCGGTGTGCTCTTCGACGGCTATGTGCAACCCGTCATTGCCACCACCTATTCGGCCCGCCCGACGAAGCTTGATGGCAATCCTGATCATCCGGTGACGCGCGGCAAGAGCGATGCGTTCACGCAGTCGGCGATTTTCGACCTCTATGATCCGGAACGCTCGAAAGTGCCCCTGCGCGACGGCGTGATTTCCACCTGGAGCGTGTTTGCCGGCGAGCTCGTCGATTTGCGCGCGCGCTGGCGCGAGCGCGGTGGCGAGGGATTGCGGATGCTGATCGGCAGCTCGACGTCCCCAACGCTGCAGCGACAGCTTGGCGAGCTGAGCGCGCAATTTCCAAAAATGCGCTGGACGCACCTGCCGCCGGTCGGCTCCGCACGGCTGGACGAGGCAATGAGGGTCGCGTTCGGCAAAGCCGTCGTGCCGCATTTCCGACTCGACCAGTGCGAGGCGATCGTCAGCCTCGATCACGATCTGCTTGGGCCGGGGCGCACCAGGTCGCGCATTCCGGCGCCTGGGCGCGGCGCCGGGGCGACGCCGCGCCGGGACAAGGACGCAGCCGTCTGCATGTAAGCGAAAGCGTGCCGAGTTCTCACCGGGACGGTCGCATCGGCACGGCTTCCGAGCGAGCCGACGCGGATTGCGCTGCTGGCGCAGGCGA
>CAVPGG010000256.1:0-3061 GCA_963703755.1 uncultured Pseudomonadota bacterium | reverse complement strand
CTGGCCGCGCTTCGGCGTCGCGCCGGCGCCGATCTTGCTGTCGATGATCTTCAGTCCCGATGCTGTCGTCATGGTTCTCCCGGGGTTTTGCGCGGTCGCGCGGGTTGCGCCCGTCGTCAGCATGCCGGCCGCCGCGAGCGCCGCGCACAGGGCCGGCAATAAGCAGTCGCGTCGAGAAATTCGCATCACATGCTCCTTGGCCGTCGATCGCATGAAGGGCCGCCTGTCTAGCCCAAGGTCGCGCGGGTGCCCACCGCTTTTTTCGCCGGGTTCCGCGGTTGTTACGGCTTGCCGCCGTCGCCCGGGCTTGCTTTCCCCTCGCTGCGCTTGATAAGGCGCCGCTCCTGCGTGGTGAGGCGGCCGCGCCAGGACTGGCGGATCTGGCCGAGCCATTTCTCCAGGTCGGCAAAGCCGTCGGGATCGAGCTCGTAGATGCGCCGCTGTCCATCGGCGCGCACACGCACCAGCCCGGCATGGCGCAGCGCGCGGAGGTGCTGCGAGATGGCGGGCGCGGTCAGCGTGAAGCGGTTGGCGATCTCGCCGGCGGCGAGCTCGCGCTGCGCCAGCAGCTCGACGATGCGGCGCCGGGTCGGGTCGGCGAGGGCGGCAAGGGAGTCCATCGCGGGATGCTGAAAGCATTGGCTTAATTAAGTAAATAATGAAGCAAGATCGAGTACCGTCACACAAGGTAGGAAGGCATTGGGCCGCCTGTGGATAACTGGGAGAAATCCCCGGCGTCCCGGCTGCCGCGCGCACGAGCGTCCTTTGCCGAGCGAACCGCGCTAACCTGGAGCGAGTAGCGAATCACCGGATCCATGCGAGCAATGCGCTTCCCGCCGCAATTCCTCGACGAGCTGCGCGCCCGGCTTCCGGTCTCGGATGTCGTCGGCCGGCGCGTGAAGCTCAAGAAGTCCGGGCGCGAGTGGAAGGGCCTCTCGCCCTTCAACAAGGAGCGCACGCCGTCGTTCTTCGTCAACGACCAGAAGGGCTTTTACCACGACTTCTCGTCTGGCAAGCACGGCGACATCTTCGGCTTCGTCATGGACACCGAAGGCGTGACCTTCCCGGAGGCGGTCGAGCGGCTCGCCGGCCTGGCCGGGCTCGGCGTGCCGAAGATGACCGAGGAGGCGGAGGCGCAGGAGCACCGCCGCCGCACGTTGCACGACATCGTCGAGATCGCCGCGAAGTTCTTCGAGGCGACGCTCGCGTCGCGCGTCGGCGCCAAGGCGCGCGGGTATCTGGCGGATCGCGGCCTCGACCCGGCGACCCAGCTCAAGTTCCGCATGGGCTATGCGCCGCCCGAGCGCTTCGCGCTCAAGGAGCATCTCGGCGCCCAGGGCATCTCGCCCGAGGATATGATCGAGGCGGGCCTCCTGGTCGCGGGCGACGATATCCCGGTGCCCTACGACCGCTTCCGCGACCGTGTGATCTTTCCCATCGCCGATCTCTCCGGCCGGCTGATCGCCTTCGGCGGCCGCGCGCTCGACAAGGATGCGCCGGCGAAATACCTCAACTCGCCCGAGACGCCGCTCTTCCACAAGGGCGCGACGCTCTACAACGGCGCGGCCGCGCGCGCCGCCGCGCACCAGGGCGCGCCCGTGGTCGCGGTCGAAGGCTATGTCGACGTGATCGCCATGGTCACCGCAGGCTTCACGGCGACCGTCGCGCCGCTCGGCACCGCACTCACGGAAGACCAGCTCGGGCTTTTGTGGAAGATGGCCGACGAGCCGATCCTCTGCTTCGACGGCGACTCGGCCGGCCAGCGCGCCGCCTTCCGCGCGCTCGATCTCGCGCTGCCGCGGCTCCATCCCGGCAAGAGCCTGCTGTTCGCCAGCCTGCCCGACGGCCAGGACCCGGACGATCTCGTCCGCTCCGGCGGCAAGGGCGCAGTCGCCGACGTGCTCGCCGGCGCGCGGCCGCTCGCCGAGATATTGTGGATGCGTGAGACCGCGACCGGACGTTTCGATACGCCCGAGCGGCGCGCCGGTCTGGAAGCTCGCATCAACGCCGTGACCGCCGCGATCGGCCACGAGGCCGTGCGCAAGTATTATCGCCAGGACCTGGAGACGCGCCTGCGCACCCTGTTCGCGCCGCCGCCGCGGTCCGGCCGCCCCGGCGGTGCGGGCGGATTCGCGTCGCAGGGCCGCTACCCCGAGCGCGGACGTTCACCCGGCAAGGGGCGTGGCGGGCGCGGCCACCTCGCGGAAGCCGAGCCCATCAGTCTTGCTCCCTTGAGCCCGCGCCTTGCCGCCTCCTCGATCGTGCGCGGCTCGCGCAGCGCGCTGCCGGCGCGCGAGGCGCTGATCCTGCTCGCCTTGGTCAACCATCCCTGGCTGCTCGATACCCATGCCGAGGAGGTCGCCGAGATCGAGTTCCTCAATCCCGACGCCGATCTGCTGCGCCGCGCCATCCTTGATGCCGCGCATGTGCATGCGGGCGCCGAGCAGCAAGGAAATTCGAACCAGGATCTGCGCGCGCGGATCGCGAGCCGCGAGCACGGCGCGCTGCTGGAGCGCATCGAGCGCGCGCTTACGCACGCGGCCGACTGGCCGGCGCGCGCCGGCGCCGCGCCCGACGATGTGCGCCAGTGGTGGGCCCACGTCGTCACCTTGCATCGCAGGACCCGGACGCTAAATAGGGAACTCAAGGATGCCGAGCGGGCCTTGGGCGACGACCCGAGCGAGCAGAACTTCGCATGGCTGCGCGATGTGCAAGGCCGCCTTTCAGCGATTGACGGAACGGAAGCCTCGATCGAGGGGTTTGGCGTCATGTCGGGGCGGCAGACGCGAAACCTCTAGGACTTGTGCCTAGCGGCATGGAATGGCAGGGGAATTTCGGGGTTCTCGGGAAGACGGCCACGGCCCGCAAACCGGCCGCGGTAGCAGACGAGCAGGCTGGGACGAACTGGGTTAACGCGCGTTTCAGCGCTTTTGGCGACACTGCCCGGCTGATTTGGGTGTCTAGCCGCGGCGCGAACGTCCGGGTTTCGCAGCTTCCCGCGCATTGAAGAGTGCGCGCAGGCGGTGGTGAGGAGATCGCGATGGCGACCAAGAGCAAGTGC
>CAVPGG010000255.1:0-4628 GCA_963703755.1 uncultured Pseudomonadota bacterium | reverse complement strand
TGACTTTGCCGGACCCTGTGTTGGGCTTAGCCTATAAATTGACTACCCCACAGGCGCTCGAGTGGGCGCCTGTGCCGATGGCTGATAAAAAAAAATAGTGCAGTACTCAGTCGATAGGGAAATGGCGAGTGTCCAGGAAAAAACCGTGGGCGAGCCGCGCGTGCAGTTGGAACTCGCGTAGACGATGATGCCCGTCACGACCATGCCGGCGAGCAGAGGGATGCCGAGAAGGAGAGAGAGCCCGATGGCGCCGCCGAGAAACTCGGCAAGATCGGTGGCCATGGCGGCGATCTCGCTGACGACCCACATGGCCCAAACGAGCCAGCGGGGAAAGTGCTCGCGGCACATCTCGGCAAGGTTGTGTCCGGTGACGATGCCCAGCTTGGCGGACAAGCCCTGAAACAGCATCGCGATCAAGTTCGCGAGCAGCACCACCCAGAGCAGCCCGTAGCCGTATTTTGCGCCCGCCTGGATATTGGTCGCGAAGTTGCCCGGGTCGATGTAAGCGACCGAGACGACGACGGCCGGACCGACGAACGCAGAGTACCTCCACCATCCGCGTCCGTTGCCTGCCAGCACGTCGCGAGCCACGGAAAGCGTGCGGTCGGAAAGCGATCCGCCCTGAGGAGCCAAATCGGTAACTCTCAGTTCCATATTGACCAGCCGCCCTAATGTAGCCATTGCTACATTAGGGAGCGTAGTGATAAATTGTCAACACAGGCATGAGAGTGTGTCTAGAACCTGATCAGGTAGGCAGGGCTTATCCGCGGGCGGCCATTGAAACGCATCGCGGCACAGGGCATGGTTCGCTGAAATGACGATCAATCCGAGCAGCGGGGTCATGAAGAAACGCGCTGAGCCGGCATGGGAGCTTCCCAGCGAACTCACGCAAGCGCGGCGCTTCGGCAAGACGCGATCAGCCCAATCGACAGCCCTATTGGAGGATTATGTCGAGCTCATCGCCGACTTATTCGCCACGGTCGGCGAGGCGCGCCCGACCGACATCGCCCGCCGGCTCGGAGTCTCCCATGCGACGGCTATCAAGGCGATCGCGCGGTTGAAACGGGAAGGCATGGCAACGGCACAGCCCCTATCGCGGCGTGTTCCTGACCGAAGCCGGAAGGCGCTCGCTGCGCGAGTGCGCGCGCGCCATCGATTGGTGGTGGACGTGCTGCTGGCCCTCGGCGTGCCTGCAGAAGTCGCGGAAGCCGATGCCGAGGGGATCGAACATCACGTCTCCGAGACGACGCTAAAGGTGTTCGCACAGTTCTTGCGGCGGCGGTGATCTGGGAGGCACGGCGGATTGAATAACGCCACGCACTGGTCGCCGCATGCGAGAAAGCGGGCTTCCGGCCCCGGGTCAGTCCGGTCGCCTCCAACACCCTGCCGCGGCTCAACCTCGTCGCCGCCGGGCTCGGCGTTGCGGTCGTTCCGGCGTCGATGCGGCGACTGAACATCGACGGGGTCGTCTATGTTCGCTTCAAGCGGAACGCGGGGCTCGGCTCGCCGCTCAATGTCGTGTCGCGCCGAGGCGACGCTTCGGCCGTGGTTCAGCAATTCCTCCGACGGGCGAAGCGCGCGGCGCGGAATGCCTCGCTGACGCGAGAAAAAGGAGGCGAAGAATGATCCGGCTTGTCCTTCTATCGATCGCATTGCTGGTTGTGGCCCCGGCGGGCGCGGCGGCGGCGGCTGATTGTGTGCCTGCCTCGAACGGATGGAACGATTTCACCCCGTGCACGCGCGTTGATGCTTCGGGGCAGCGACGGGTCAAGCCGGAGCACCTGCGCGCTCTGTCGTTCGACGAGCACGGAATTGCGGCCGTCTGGATCGAGGGTTTCAAAAGCTTCTACTATGTCGGGCGCGACGGCCACATGGTGCCGGTCGTCAACTACGACAACGGGCCGGACGCTTTCGTCGAGGAGCGGGCAAGAACGCAAGTCGATCGCAAGATCGGCTATATCGACCGCAAGCTGCGGGTGGTGATACCGCCGCGCTATGACTGGGGGTTTCCTTTCGAGCACGGCAGGGCGGTGGTCTGCAGCGGCTGCGCGCCGAAACGCGATGGCGAGCACGAGCCTATGGAAGGCGGCATGTGGGGAGCCGTCGACCGCAACGGCCGCGAAATCGTGCCGCTGCAATATCGTTCCTGGCAAGACCTGCCGAAGTGAGCGGTGTGCCGCCATCAGCGGCGGGCGAGCTTGCAGGATCAAACAAAAAGAACCCCGACGGAACCGGGGTTCTTGATGTTCGCGGTGCGCGCCGCGCAGTGCCGGCTAGCCGTCGTTACGACGCCCCGGCGCGCTGGGCACGGGTGCAGGCCTGCTGCTGGACATTTTGGATCCAGCGCTCTGACACCGGACCGGCGCAGAACTCGCGGAAAGAGGTCAGGCCGTCGAGGTGACCGGCGCAGCTTCGGGCCAGGGCCAACAGCCGAGTTCCGGTCGGCTGGATCTCGTCGAACGACTGAACGCAAATCGCCTGCCATTGCGCCTCGGTGGGAGCGACGCAGGTCCAGCAGAAGGCGGAGCTTGTATTCGCGCTGCTACCCATCTTGCATGGCTGCGCGCTGCCGTCACCCCAATAGCTGAAGTCCTGGCAGGTCGTCGTCCCGGCGTGATTGACCTGGGCGTTCTTCTCCAGACATTGGAAGCCGCCGTGCGCCATCGTGGGGCGCGTCCAGGGGCGGGCGGACGTTGAATGACCGAGGTTGGCGGTGTGGGTCGGGGGCGCGTGGACGACGCGAACTCCGCCATAGCTACCGCGCGCGAAGGCGTCGATCGAGACGAGGCACGAGCTTCCGACGACGGCGACGGCCGCGACAGCAAGGATGCATGAGCGGTACATGAGAAGTCTCCGTTGGGTTCGGGGATGCGACCATTCGCATCTGCTCGGTTGTCGCCCCGCCCAATCGGATCGTTCGCGCGCTTTTCCCCGTTTACCCGCCGTTTACAGGGCGTTTACAGGCATCACCCGAGGCGTCCGCTCAAAGTACGGACCAAAAAGCGCGGGCCGATGGTATCGCCTGCGAGAGGAAAGGCGACCAATGCCTGGCCCGGCCGTCAAAAGCAGTCAAGCTGCCGTCTTGGCGTCTCAAAGACTTGGAGCCAAGTTCAGGTGCGAGACGCCGCGGCGCGCGGCGTCCCCGGCGCGGGCTGCGGCTTGGTCCCATGTCGCTCGATCGGTCGACCGGCCTCAGGACCGGGCGCGGTGAGCAGGTCACAGCTCCCGGCGGCCGTCGCGAGATCGACGCGGTTGCCGAACGGATAGCCGAAGTCGACGAAGACGTTGTCGGCATGGAAATACTTGTCGAAAGCCGGCTCGCGCGCGCGCAGATGCGAGAGCATCTCGAAGATCAGGTCTTGCTTGAGATAGTAGCTCTTGCCGTTTACCTCGCCGTCGAGGATGCCGTCGAAGAACGCGAGCGAGGCGGGCTCGCGCGCCATCGACCAGTCCGACCGGTCGACGCCCGCCATCCTGGCAACCGCATCGATCTCGGCGAGCTCGCGCACGAACATGAGCTCCTGCATGTCGTTGCGGTCCTTGTGCGGATCGCCGCGCACGATGCCGAGGCGCTTGAGGCGCGCCGCGTTCTCGCGCTCGAGCGCATGCCGGACCGCGCGCATCTCCTGCTGGCTCGGCCGGTCGCTCGGCCGGCACTCGAGCAGCAAGGCGAGCATCCGCTTCTCGTTGACGGCGAAGTCGGGCCCCGCCGCGAGCTTGCGGTAGATGCGCTGGCGATTGAGCTCGGTCAACGCCATGCCGAGGCGGGCATTCGGGAGGAACCGGCCCAGCGCCGGGTCGAGCTCGACGGTGTCGTCCTTGAACAGGCGCGGATCGAGAAACGGGCTCACCGGCGTGTCGACCGGATAGATCAGGTCCTTGTAGACGCCGGTCTTGGCCGTCGTGGCCGCGAATGCATCATAGAGCTTGCGCTCCTTGCGGCCGATCCGGTCGTTCGGGAAGGTATCGAGCACCGAGCCGTAAAAGCCCGGCCAGAGCGGATAAGCATCGTTGATCGGCCGCGGATCGTCGCCGTGGCAGCGCGCGCATTTGGCATCCGCGGCCGACGGGCGCCAGGCGCGCCGCTCGGCGGCCGGCAGCAGGTACGCGTGCAGCACGAACTTCGCCTGCTCGGCATCGAACGACATCGTCTCGAGCAGGTCGGCTCCGGGCTGCCGGTCGTCGCCGATGAAGGTCAGCACCAGGCGCGTGTCGTCGGTGAACAGGATCACGCGCGGCTGCTGTGGCGTGATCGACGTCTTGAACGGGCTGCGGCTGTCGTAGACGAGGGTGAAATTCCGCCGCAGCTCGGCGGGCAGCAGCGGCACCAGCTCGGCGACGGAGTCGACCGGCAGTCCGGTCTGCGGATTGCGCGCCAGGAGCTCGCGCAGTCTCGCCTCGGTGAACGACGGTTCCCTCTCGGCCGCCGTGGCCGGGAGCGTCGGCCACGAACCGAGCGTCAGCAGGATCAGGAGAGCGAAGCGCCAGACCATCGCGCGACCTTTCGGGTTTTGCTCCTTAGTCGCCGCGCTCGCAATCGCGGTTCACGCAAGGACGGCAGCGGGCTGTTCCGGGACGTCCGCGCGCATTGCCGTCCAAGTCTCCCACGGAGAAAAGGGTGTCAGACC
>CAVPGG010000254.1:0-40255 GCA_963703755.1 uncultured Pseudomonadota bacterium | reverse complement strand
CGCTGGACTACGCCGAGCGTCCCCTCGGCGCCGACGATCAGGCGCGTGAGGTCGTAGCCGGCCGCCGATTTGCGCGCGCGTCGGCTGGTGCGGATGACGCGGCCGTCGGCGAGCACCACCTCGAGCGCCATGACGTTGTCGCGCATGGTGCCGTAGCGCACCGCCATGGTGCCCGACCCGCGCGTCGACGTTATGCCGCCGATCGAGGCGTCGGCGCCGGGATCGATCGGGAAAAAGAGACCGCTGTCGCGCAGCTCCGCATTGAGCCGCTTGCGTGTGATGCCCGGCTGCACGCGGCAGTCGAGATCCTCGGCATTGAGCGCGAGCAGCTTGTTCATCTGCGCGAAGTCGATGCAGACGCCGCCGCGGATCGCCGACGCATTGCCTTCGAGCGAGGTGCCGGCGCCGTAGGGCACGATCGGCGCGCCATGCGCCGCGCAGGTCGTGACGATCGCCACGACCTCCGCGGTCGACTGCGGAAAGACCACGATGTCGGGCGGGTGCGCCGCGTGATAGCTCTCGCTCGCGCCATGCGCCATGAGCACGGCTGCCGCGCGGCTCGCGCGATCGCCGAGCTGCGCCGCAAGCGCCGCAAAGACCGTGTCGATGGGAAGGCCGCTTGCGCTCATCGTGGACCGCGTCGTTATAGTGAAAGGCTCGATTGCGTTCTTCGACAGGTATTTGAAATAGCGCCTTTCGTCATTGCGAGCGAAGCGAAGCAATCTCGTTCCGCTCGTGCATGGGCTCGTGGATCGAGATTGCTTCGGCGCGCTACGCGCGCCTCGCAATGACGCGAGCTACTTCTCGTCCACAATCTTGCTTCGTAGCGTGCCGATGCCGGTGATCTCCACCTCGAGCGTGTCGCCCGCCTTCATCCACAGCGGCGGGTTGCGCCGATGCCCGACGCCGGCGGGCGTGCCGGTGGCGATCACGTCGCCGGGCGCGAGCGGCGTGAAGCCGGACACGTAGGAGATGATGCGCGGCACCGAGTAGATCAACATGTCGGTGCCGGAGCGCTGCATCTCGACGCCGTTGAGGCGCGTCATCAAAGTGAGCCTGCTCGGGTCGGGAATCTCGTCGCTCGTCACCATCCACGGCCCGAGCGGTCCGGTCCCGATGAAGTTCTTGCCGGAGGTGACCGAGTGCTTCTGCCAGTCGCGCACGCTGCCGTCGACGAAACAGGTGTAGCCGGCCACATGGGCGAGCGCATCGCCCTCCTTGATGTGGCGGCCACCCTTGCCGATGATCACCGCGAGCTCGCCCTCGAAATCGAAGTTGGTCGAGACCTTCGGACGGATCATCTCGCCGTCGTGCCCGACCAGCGTGTTGACCAGCCGCAGGAACATCTGCGGGTTCGACAGGGTGTCGCGGCCGGTCTCGGCGGCATGGTCGCGGTAGTTGATGCCGACGCAGAGGATTTTTTCCGGGTTGGGAATCAAAGGCAGGAAGGCGATCTGCGCGAGCTGGTGGTCGGGCGTCTTGCCGGCCGCTGCAGCGCGCAGTTCGCCGATCGCATCGGCGGCAAGCGCATCTCGCAGGGCCGGATAGCGCGCCTTGCGGCCGCCGAGGGTGACGACGCCGTTGCCGACCACCGCGCCATAGGTGTCCTCGCCGTCGAGGCGGTAGCTCGCGAGCTTCATGGCGGCGTTTCCCTGTCTGTTTCCATTGATCGCACAGACCACTAGCTTGAGGTCTTCGCGGGCGTCAATCGCGCGATGCCCGCATGGGGGGTTGCGGCGGCGCGCCGGCCCGGCTGGAATGCGCAAACCATGAGCCAGATCGAAGACCTCGTCCTCGCCTATCGCATCCTAGCCGCCCACGGCGTCGTCGACGCCTATGGCCATGTGAGCGTGCGCGCGGAGCACGATCCGCATCGCTACCTGCTGGCGCGCGCCACGGCGCCCGAGATGGTCACCGTTGACGACATTTTCGAGTTCGACCTCGACAGCAACGTGGTCCACGATCCGGGCGCCGCGCTCTATCTCGAGCGCTACATCCACGGGGAAATCTACAAGACGCGGCCCGAGGTGCGCTCGGTGGTGCACAACCATTCGCCCTCGGTCATCCCGTTCGGCGTCACCACCGTGCCGCTCAAGCCGCTGTTCAACACCGGCGCCTTCATCGGCGAGGGCATCCCGACCTTCGAGATCCGCGACTTCCAGGAGAGCGGCGACCTCATCATCAAGACGCCCCTTCTCGGCGCCTCGCTCGCCAAGGTGCTGGGGCCGAAACCGGCCGCGTTGATGCGCGGCCACGGCTCGGTGGTGGTCGGCGACAGCCTGATGATTGCGGTGGTGCGCAGCGTCTATCTCGAGCTCTCCGCCAAGCTGCAGATGCAGGCCATGCTGATCGCCGGCCCGGGCGGCAAGATCGTCTATCTCGACGACAAGGAAGTCGCGGCCACAAGCGGCCGCCAGGCCTCCGCCGGCACCTGGCGGCGCACCTGGGACCTCTGGTGCACCAAGGCGCGCGCGCAGATCGCGGCCGAGCAGACCGCGCGGCGGCGTAGTAGACGCCCGCATTGAGCGTAGCGAAATGCGGGACACTCCGCGCCCGGATTTCGCTACGCTCAATCCAGGCTACGATCAAACATATGGAGAATGACAGCGTGTCCGATGAAATCTTGTCCCAGCAGGACGGGCCGACCCTGCGCGTCACTTTCAACCGTCCCGACCACGGCAACGGTGCGACCGACTACATGGCGACCGAGCTCAAGCGCCTGCTCGATACGGCGCACGAGAAATCGCGCCTCGTCGTGCTGCGCGGCGCCGGCAAGGAATTCTGCATCGGCCGCGCCACCATGGGCCAGCAGCCGGCCGTGATGCCGGAGGCGATGGTGCGCAAGCGGGCGAACGACGTGATCTTCAACGCCTATGCGGCGATCCGCAACTGTCCGCTGCCCGTCATCGGCGTGGTGCAAGGCAAGGCGCTCGGCTTCGGTTGCGCGATCGCGGCGTTATGCGACATCACCATCGCGAGCGAGGCCGCGACCTTCCAGATCCCCGAGATGGAGCACTACATCCTGCCGACCATGGTGCTCTCCGCCATGATCGACCGCATGACGCGCAAGGGCCTCGGCTATATGACGTGGTCGTGCGCGACGGTCGGCCCCGAGCGGGCGCTGAGCCACGGCATCGTCAGCGAGGTCGTGCCTGCCGCCAAGCTCGACGAGACGGTCGATGCCCTGTGCAAGTTCATGCTGAAGGCGCCCGCGATCGCGACCGAAGGCGTCAAGGAATACATGCGCCGCGCCATGACCATGGATGTGCCGAGCGCGGTCGATTTCGCCCGCAGCGTGCACGCCGTGGTCAATTCGTCGAGCGAGATGAAGCGGCCGAAATAACACGTCATTGCGAGGCGCGCGCAGCGCGCCGAAGCAATCTCGATCCGCAAACGCATGAGCAAGCGAAGCGCGATTGCTTCGCTTCGCTCGCAATGACGGCGACTTATGGTGGAGCTGACCAAGACTCCCATCCTCATCGTCGGCGGCGGCCCCGTCGGCCTCGCGCTCGCCGGCGATCTCGGCTGGCGCGGCGTCGACTGTCTGCTGGTCGAGCAGTCGGACGGCTCGATCTACCAGCCGCGCATGGATCTCGTCGGCATCCGCACCATGGAGTTCTGCCGGCGCTGGGGCTTGGTCGCCGCGGTCGAGGCCTCGCCCTATCCGCGCGATCTGCCGCAGGACAATGTGTATGTGACGAGCCTGGCAGGCTACGAGCTCGGGCGCGAGCGCATGGCGACGCTCGAGGCCGCGAAGCCGCCGCCCGAAAGCCCGCAGCGGCGCGAGCGCTGCCCGCAGAACATGTTCGATCCGATCCTGCGCGACTTCGCGTCGGCACAGCAGAGCGTCAGGCTGCGCTATCGCGCGCAGCTTGTGTCGTTCGCCCAGGACGCCGATGGCGTGACGGCCGAGATCGAGAATGTCGAGAGCGGTACGCGCGAGCGTATCCGCGCCCGGTATCTGGTCGGCTGCGATGGCGGCCGCAGCCTGGTGCGCGAGGCGCTCGGCATACCCATGGTCGGCACCGCGGCGCTGACCTACACGACCAACGTGATCTTCCGCTGTCCGAACCTCGTGTCGCTGCACGACAAGGGCCGCGCCTATCGCTTCATCATTCTCGGTCCCGAAGGCACTTGGTCGACAATCGTCGCGATCAACGGCACCGACCAGTGGCGTTTCTCCATCATTGGCGGCAACGAGCCGCGCGAGTACTCGACCGACGATATTCATCGACTGATCCGTCGCGCCGTCGGATGCGACGTTCGACTACGAAATCCTCACCGTCATGCCGTGGGTGCGGCGCGAGCTGGTGGCGGAGCGCTATGGCGAGGGACGGGTCTTTCTCGCCGGCGACTCGGCGCACATGCTCTCGCCGACCGGCGCCTTCGGCATGAACACCGGTATCCAGGACGCTGTCGACCTGTCGTGGAAGCTCGCCGCCGTGCTGCACGGCTGGGGCGGCGATCGTCTGCTGGCTTCCTACGATGCCGAGCGTCGCCCGGTCGGCCATCGCAACGTGCGCGAAGCGGCGGCCAACTTCCGCCGCATGACCTCGCCGCGGCCGGGGCCGCTGCTGCTCGAGTCCACGCCGGCGGGCGACGCGTTCCGGCAAAAGCTCGGCGCCGAGTTCGCCGCGATCATGCGGCACGAATGGTTCACGCTCGGCGTTCATCTGGGATACCGCTACGAGCGCTCGCCGATCTGCTGGCCGGACGGCACGCCGGCGCTGCCAGACGAGCCCAATCGCTACCTGCCGACGACGCGCCCCGGCAGCCGCGCCCCGCATGCGTGGCTCGCGCCGCGCAAGTCGACGCTCGATCTGTTCGGTCGGGGATTTGCGCTGCTCGGCTTCGACGCCGACGCGTCCGAGGCCGACAAGCTGATGGCCGCGGCGCGCACGCGCGGCGTGCCGGTGACGTTCACCGCGCTCGACCACGCGGAGGCCGCGCAACTCTACCAACGCAAACTCGTGCTGGTGCGGCCGGATGGCCATGTCGCCTGGCGCGGCGACCGCGCGCCCGATGATCCGCTGGCGGTGATCGACTGCATTCGGGGCGCGCCCTATGATGGCGCAAAGGGATGAGACGCAGAGAACCCCGATGACCATCACGCGCGAGGACCTTGCCCAGAGCGGCACGCTCGACGAGCTGTACGGCAAGCTCGACAAGGTCCGCATGGGGCCGGGCTGGGCGAAGCCGACGCCGTCGCTGTGGGCGGCGCCGCGCAAGACGCTCGTGCCGGCGCACTGGCGCTACGAGCAGGCGCGCGGCGCGCTCGACGCGGCCGGGCGGCTGATCAACACGGCGCTCGCCGAGCGGCGCAATCTCATCCTGGTGAACCCGGCGGAAGGCAACACCTACGGCACCACCCGCACGCTGGTCGCGGCCTACCAGATGATCATGCCGGGCGAGTGGGCGCGCGCGCATCGCCATACGCCGAACGCGCTGCGGCTGATCCTCGACGCCGAGCCCGGCACCTACACCGAGGTCGACGGCGTCAACATCGCGATGGAGCCGGGCGACGTGCTCCTCACGCCCAACTGGTCGACGCACGGCCACGGCAACGACAGCAAGGCCTGCGCGTACTGGCTCGACTTCCTCGACGCGCCGCTGGTGCAGCTGCTCGAGCCGATGTTCTTCGAGCATACCGAGGACGAGGAGCACGCGGCGTTTGAAGCCGCGCCGCCGCCGCCGACCACCGACTCGCCCTTCGTCTTTACGCTGAGGGATACGCTGGCGCGCCTCGATGCGGCGCCGGCCGATCCGACCGGGCCGTTCGGCACGCAAGTCGAGCTCGGCGCGCCGGCGCTCGACACCACGGCGCTCTACGTGATGCGGCTCGCGCCCGGCCGGCGCAGCGCCACCCATCGCACCACCGCCAACAACATCTTCGCGGTGGTGCGCGGCAGCGGGACGACCACCATCGACGGCGAACGCTTCGAATGGAGCCGGGGCGACGTGATGGCGGCGCCGGCGTGGCGGCCGCATTTCCACGAGCCCTCCGACGACGCGATCCTGCTGCGCGTCACCGACGAGCCGGTGATGCGGCGGCTCGGTTTCTACCGCGCCGAAGGCGTGGCCTGACGGCGCGCGGCGGAACCTTGACGCAAGGTCTGCACGATCGCTGGGCGGCGCTGCTCAGCTTTCAGCCAACCACGCGAATGACCTGATTTTCGGCAGATCAGTCCTTAGCCTGTCATCATTCTGAATTCACTGATGAATATCGCCTGTTGCCGCGCTGGCACGGGCCTTGAAGACCATGACTCCCCATGGACGCCTCGCTCAAGATCGTGATCGTCGACGAGAATCCGATTCGCGCCGCGATCCTCGAGGACGGGTTGCGCGAGGCCGGCCACGTGCAGGTCGTGCGCATCGAGGACACCACGCGCCTGCTCGCGCGCGTCTACGCGATCGATCCCAACGTCATCCTGATCGACCTCGAAAACCCGAGCCGCGACGTCCTCGAGCAGATGTTCCAGGTGAGCCGCGCCGTGAAGCGGCCGGTCGCCATGTTCGTCGACCAGAGCGACAAGGCCTCGATCGAGGCCGCGGTCGATGCCGGCGTGTCGGCCTACATCGTCGGCAGCCTGCGCAAGGAGCGCGTGAAGAACATCCTCGACCTCTGCATCTCGCGCTTCAATGCGTTCGCGCGTCTGCAGGACGAGCTCGACCGCACGCGCAGCGCGCTCGAGGAGCGCAAGGTGATCGACCGCGCCAAGGGAATCCTGATGACCGCGAAGAATCCGAGCGAGGAAGCCGCCTATTCGCTGCTGCGCAAAACGGCGATGAACGAGAACAAGAAGATCGCCGAGGTGGCGCAATCGGTGATCACCGCCGCGGAGCTGTTCAAATGAACGGCGAGAAGCTGCGCATCGGGTTCATCCCGCTCGCCGACGCGGCCGTGCTGCTCGTCGCGGTCGACAAGGGTTTTGCGGCGCAGGAAGGGCTCGACGTTCAGCTCGTGCGCGAGGTCTCGTGGTCGAACATCCGCGACAAGCTCAACATCGGCATCTTCGATGCCGCGCATCTGATTGCGCCGGTCGCGATCGCGTCGACCTCGGCCTCGGCCACATCAAGGTGCCGATTCTCGCGCCCCTCTGCCTCGGCGTGAACGGCAATGCCATCACGGTATCCCCGGCCCTCCAGGCCGCGATCGCGGCCGCGGCCGACGGCGACATCCGCGATCCAATGGTGTCGGCGTTAGCGCTCGCCCGCGTGGTGGCGAGCCGTAGGGCGCGCGGCGAAGAGCCGCTCACCTTCGGCATGACGTTTCCGTTCTCGACGCACAACTATCACCTGCGCTTCTGGATGGCGGCGGCCGGCGTCGACCCGGACGAGGATGTGCGCCTCGTGGTGCTGCCGCCGCCCTATATGGTCGAGAGCCTCGCCAACAAGCACGTCGACGGCTTCTGCGTCGGCGCGCCCTGGAATTCGGTCGCGGTCGATCTCGGCATCGGCTTCATCCTGCATTTCGTCTCCGACATCCTCGCCCGCGCCGCCGAGAAGGTGCTCGGCGTGCGCGCCTCGTGGGCCGAGGAGAACCCCGACACGCTGATGCGCCTCGTGCGCGCGCATCGCCGTGCCGCTGCCTTCATCGAGGACGTTGCCAACCGCGACGAGCTCGCCGCGCTGCTGGCGGCGCCCAATCGCGTCGGCAGCGCGCCGGACGTGATTCGCCGCACCTTCGATGGCCGCCTCAAGGTGGCGCCGGATGGGACGGTGCGCACGAGCGAGCGCTATCTCCTGGTCGGCCGCGAGGACGCGGCGCGCCCAGAACCGGCGCAGGCCGCCTGGCTCTACGCGCAGATGGTGCGCTGGGGCCAGGCGCCGCTCGCGCCCGAGCTGCTCGCGGCCGCCAAGGCGGTGTTTCGCCCGGATCTCTATGATGCGGCGCTCGCCGACGGGACTGCGCGCTTCGCCGGCGCGCCCGCCGATCACATCGGAGCTTTCGCCGGACCATCGTTCGACGCGAACGACGTGGCCGCCCATCTCGCCGCCTGGACCATCAAACGTTGAGCGCTGCCGCCTAATTTTTGCGCTGCACAATCGCCGCGCAGGTTGGAAGCACAATGGGCAAATCGGCGCGTCCGTAAGACCTTGTTAAGAGTTGCGCGCCTCCGCCTTATCTTTTTGATCTATCAAACGATTTTGCCGATCTTCCGCGTTTGGCACGGAGCTTGATAGAGCAAGGTTCGCGGACGGTCGCAAGCTTTCCGCAGGTCCAATGACGGGCCACAAGCAACGCCGCTGCTCTGAGGGGGACGCGTGAAGCGCCTCGGAGAGCGGCTTTTGCTTTTGGCCAGGGAGAAGCGCCGGGGTCGCGCGCGCTTTGCAAGGTCAACACGCGGCCAAGCTCCGATGCGAGCTGAGCCCTTTGGGAAAGGACTGCTTCGATGAGTGGGACGACGCGCTGGATTGACGACTGGAATCCGGAAGACGAGACGTTCTGGAAACTGAAGGGCAAGGCGATCGCCACGCGCAATCTGATCTGGTCGATCATTGCCGAGCATCTCGGCTTCTCGATCTGGCTGATCTGGAGCATCGTCGCGACCAAGCTGCCGCAGGCCGGCTTCCACTACACGACCGACCAGCTCTTCCAGCTCGTGGCGCTGCCCGGCCTCATCGGCTCGATCATGCGCTTCCCCTATACCTTCGCGGTGCCGATCTTCGGCGGCCGCAACTGGACGATCTTCAGCGCGTCGATGCTTTTCATCCCGACACTCGCGCTCGCCTACTTCGTGACGAAGCCTGATACGCCCTTCTCGCTGATGCTTTGCGTGGCGGCCACGGCCGGTCTCGGCGGCGGCAATTTTGCGTCCAGCATGGCCAACATCTCCTTCTTCTACCCGGACCGCATGAAGGGCTGGGCGCTCGGCCTGAACGCCGCCGGCGGCAATATCGGGGTGAGCAGCGTGCAGCTGCTCACGCCGATCCTGCTGGGGCTCGGCATCGTCAATCTCTACCAGCTGACGCCCGGCCCGGGCGGCCTCTACCTGCAGAACGCCGGCCTGATGTGGCTGCTGCCGCTCGTTGTTGCGGTCATCGGCTCGGCGCTGTTCATGAACAATCTCACGTCGGCGCGCTCGACCTTCAAGGATCAGCTTGCGATCGTCGGGCGCAAGCACACCTGGATCATGTCCTACATCTATATCGGGACATTCGGCTCGTTTATCGGCTACTCGGCGGCCTTCCCACTGCTGATCAAGACCCAGTTCCCCGCCATCACGGTCGGCATCGCCTTCCTCGGCCCGCTCGTGGGTTCGCTGTCGCGTCCGATCGGCGGCTGGTTCGCCGACAAGGTCGGTGGTGCGATCGTGACTTTCTGGAATTTCATCGTCATGGGCGCCGCAACGGTCGGCGTCATGTACTTCGTCAACATCAAGGACTTCACGGGCTTTCTAGTGAGCTTCCTCGTGCTGTTCATCACGACCGGTGTCGGCAACGGCTCGACCTTCCGGATGATCCCGTCGATCTTCCGCGAGGAAATGCTGCGTGAGGCGAAGGGCGTGGGCGAGGCCGGACGCACGGCGGCCGTGAAGGCCGCCCGGATCGAGAGCGCCGCCGCGTTGGGCTTCATCAGCGCCATCGGAGCCTGCGGCGGCTACTTGATCCCGCGCGGCTTCGGCGCATCAATCGCCGTGACCGGGGGTCCGCACTTGGCGCTCGCGATCTACCTCGCGTTCTACGCGACCTGCCTCGCGCTTACGTGGTGGTTCTACCTGCGCAGGAGCTTCCTTTCTCCAGCCACAGCGCATCTCGCTGAAGCCCGCGTGTGAAACGAAGCGGCACAGTGGCCGCGCGGCTTGGTCGAGAAGCTCGACGACGCGCGGCCACGACACGGGTCGGCCTGAAGGCCGCCCGATCAACAGCCTACGGAGGTTGAGATGACCCCGACCCAGGAGGAGAACTTCACCAAGGTTGCGCCGATCTCGCAACAGGCGGCCGCACTGTTCTACGGCCGGTTGTTCGAGATCGCGCCCGAGGTGAAGCCGCTGTTCAAGGGCGACATGACGGAGCAGGGCCGCAAGCTGATGGCGACGCTCGCGGTCGTAGTGAACGGCCTCGGCGATCTCGACGCGATCCTGCCGGCGGCGAGTGCGCTCGCCAAGCGACACGTCGCCTACGGCGTGACGCCCGGCCACTACGCGCCGGTCGGTGCGGCCCTGCTGTGGACGCTCGAGCGCGGCCTTGGCGCGCAGTGGACGCAGGAGCTCGCCGCCGCCTGGGCCGCGGCCTATGCGACCCTGTCCGGCTTCATGATCGGCGAGGCCTATGGCCGGCCCGCCGCGGCAGAGTAACGGTCTTTCGGAGAGCGCGACATGAGCGAACCTCTCGTCATCATCGGCAACGGCATGGCATCGGCGCGGCTGGTCGACGAGATGGCCAAGCGCGCGCTCGGCCGCTATGCCATCGCGGTCGTCGGCGAGGAGCCGCGGCTCGCCTACAACCGTGTGCTGCTGTCCTCGCTGCTCGCCGACGAGGTCGCGCCGGCCGATGTCGAGCTGAAGCCCGCGCGCTGGTGGCGCGACCGCGGCGTGACGGTGCGCTACGGATCGCCCGCGACCGCGATCGATGTCGCGGCGCGCACCATCACGCTCGCGGGCGGCACGCAGCTCAAGTTCTCCAAGGCCGTGCTCGCGATCGGCTCGCGCCCGATCCGGCTCCACATGCCGGGCATGGAGCTGCCCGGCGTGACGACGTTCCGCAACATCGGCGACGTTGATGCCATGCGGGCGCAGGCCGGACCGAATGCGCGCGTCGTCGTCATCGGTGGCGGCCTGCTCGGCCTCGAGGCCGCCTACGGGCTCGCCAAGTCCGGCGCCCGCGTCACGCTCGTGCATCTGATGGATCGCCTGATGGAGCGGCAGCTCGACGACACGGCAGCCGAGATGCTGCGTGGAGCGGTCGCGGCACGCGGCGTGACCGTGCTGCTTCGCGCCGAGACCGAAAGCATCGTCGGAACTCAGCGCGCCGAGGCTGTCGAGCTCACGGACGGTCGCGCCATCCCGGCCGATCTGGTCGTGATGGCGATCGGCGTTCGCCCCAATGCGGCGCTTGCGGCGGCGGCGGGTCTTTACGTCAATAGCGGCATCGTGGTCGACGATGGGCTCGAGACCAGCGCGCGCGGCGTGTTCGCGATCGGTGAGTGCGCCGAGCATCGCGGGGTGTGCTACGGCCTGGTCGAGCCGGCTTACGAGCAGGCCGCCGTGCTGGCGCGCCGGCTTTCGGGCGACGAGGCGCGCTACCCTGGCTCGATCCTCGCCACCAATCTCAAGGTCTCCGGCGTCGACGTTTTTTCTGCCGGTGACTTCATCGGGGCGCCAGGCACGGAGCCGATCGTGCTGCATGATCCGGGGCTCGGCGTCTATCGCCGGCTCGTGATCGCGCAGGATCGCCTGGTCGGCGCCGTGCTCTACGGCGACACCGGCGACGGCCCCTGGTACCTCGACCTGATCCGCTCGGGCCAATCGATCGCCGGCTTCCGCGATGATCTCGCCTTCGGGCGCGCGCTTGCGTTGCCCGCGGCGGCATGACTGTACGGCGGTCTGGTTGCGGTGCAGCATAGATCCTAGGCTGCGTGCTGCGAGAAGAGGCAGCAATTCTGACCGAATGATTAACAGGCAGCGCTAGTTGGCGTGCTAAGGCCCTGATCGGATGTCGTTTTCTGTTTTCGCCGCCTTGGCACGCTCCTTGAATAGTAAAGGGCGGCAAGTGGTCAGAGCGGATCGCGTGCCTTCCGCCCCCGAAGGGCCATTCGCAGCAACGCCGCTGAGTCGGACCTCACCGCGAGGGCTGGACTGGCGGCGTTCGTCGTTTAGGCCCCCACCATGCTGCGCCGGATGGCAGCGATCGGGAGCCGCGGAGCAAGAACATGGACTACGTGAAGCCGGGCTTGCGCTCTAGGCGACCCATCGGCCCGTGTGCGACTGCATGGCGGCCTTCGTGGCCGCGCACGTGCCGGCCGAGTAGGGTCGCGGCGGTCACGACGCGATGACGGTCCAAACCCCAGGCGGCGGCGAGTTCACCGCCGAGCAGAAACGCTACCTCGAGGGCTTCGCGTCCGGCGTCCTCGCCGGGCGCGCGGCGCGCGCCGGCGCGCCGGCCGGCGTCGAGTCGGAAGCGGAGCCGACCGGCCCGGACGCGGCCGCGTTCAAGGCGCAGGATCGCGTGCTCAAGGAAGGCAAGAAGCTCGCCGACCAGGAGAGGTTCAAGCGCGAGGAGCATCCGTTCGACGGCTACGAGCGGCTCAAGGCGCAGGCCGACAAGAACGAAGCACCCAAGCCGGCGGACAATTTCCGCTGGCGCTTCTTCGGCCTGTTCTACGTGGCGCCGGCGCAGAGCTCCTACATGTGCCGGCTGCGCATGCCGAACGGCATCCTCAAGCATTGGCAGCTCGCCGGCCTCGCCGATCTCGCCGAGCGCTATGGCGGCGGCTACTCGCACGTGACGACGCGCGCCAACCTGCAGATCCGCGAGATCGAGCCGAAGAATGCGGTCGCCATGGTCGAGGCGATCCAGGACCTCGGCCTGTGCTCGCGCGGCTCGGGCGCCGACAATATCCGCAACGTCACCGGCACGCCGACGGCCGGCGTCGATCCGCGCGAGCTGATCGACACCCGGCCATATGCGCGCGAGTGGCACTTCCACATTCTCAACGAGCGTGGCCTCTACGGCCTGCCGCGCAAGTTCAACGTGGCATTCGACGGCGCCGGCACGATTCCCGTGCTGGAGGACACCAACGACATCGCGTTCGCGGCGGTCGACGTTGCCGACGGCCACGGCGTCGAGCCCGGCATCTGGTTCCGGCTCGGCCTCGGCGGCATCACGGGCCATCGCGATTTCGCGAGCGAGACCGGCGTGGTGGTGAAGCCCGCCGAGGCGACGCAGGTCGCCGACGCGGTGGTGCGCGTATTCATCGATCATGGCGACCGCACCGACCGCACCAAGGCTCGGCTCAAATACGTGCTCGATGCTTTCGGCATCGACAAGTTCATGGCGCTGGTCGAGGAGAAGCTCGGCCGCAAGCTCGCGCGGGTGCCGGCGGCCGCGACGAAGGCGCGGCCGCCGTACGACCGCAGCGCCCACATCGGCGTGCATGCGCAGAAGCAGGCGGGGCTGAACTGGATCGGCGTCGTGCTGCCGGTCGGGAAGCTCACCGGCACGCAGATGCGCGGGCTCGCCAGGATCGCGGCCGATCTCGGCGACGGCGACATCCGCCTGACCGTGTGGCAGAACCTGCTCGTCTCCGGCGTCGCCGACGACAAGGTCGCGCTCGCGCAAGCCGCGATCGAGGCGCGCGGCCTCACCACCCAGGCGACCTCGATCCGCGCCGGCCTCGTCGCCTGCACCGGCAATGTCGGCTGCAAGTTCGCGGCCTCCGACACCAAGGGCCATGCCGAGGCGATTGCGCGCTGGTGCGAGGCGCGCGTCGCGCTCGATCAGCCGCTCAACATCCATCTCACCGGCTGCCACCATTCGTGCGCGCAGCACTATGTCGGCGATATCGGGCTCCTCGCCTGCAAGGTGCAGGTGTCCGACGAGGGCGACACGGTCGAGGGCTATCACTTGCTGGTCGGCGGTGGGTTCGGGCCCGACGCCGGGCTCGCGCGCGAGGTCTATCGCGACGTCAAGGCCGAGCATGTGCCGGTGACGGTCGAGCGCATGCTGCATGCCTACCTCAAGCATCGCGCCGCGCCCGACGAGACGTTCTTCGCTTTCGCGCGCCGCTACGAGGTCGCGGCGCTCAAGGACATGTTCGACGCGGAGGCCGCCGCATGAGCAAGACCCTGCCGCCGCCGGTTCCGTCGCTGCTGCCCGAGACGGCGCCGTTCACGCCCGAGCAGCGTGCCTGGCTCAACGGCTTCTTCGCCGGCTATCTCGGCCTCGACGGCGGCGTGACGGCGCTCTCGCCCGAGGAGGGCGCGAAGCTGATGGCGGGCGTCGCAGCGGCGCCGAAGGGCGCGCTCGACGACGGCGACGACGGCGCGGCGCCCTGGCACGACCAGACCATCGCGCTGCCCGAGCGCATGCAGCTCGCCGAGGGTCGCCCGCTGCGCCGGCGCATGATGGCCGCGATGGGCCAGCAGGATTGCGGCCAGTGCGGCTACAGCTGCGAGGACTATTCCAACGCGCTGTTCCTGAAGAAGGAGGAGCGGCTGAACCTGTGCGTGCCCGGCGGCAAGGAGACGCTGCGCATGCTCAAGAAGCTCAACGAGGAGTTCGCCGCCGTGGCGCCGGCGCCGGTCCCGGCGGAAGCGCGCGCGCCGGATCCCGCCCCGGCGGTGGCGCCGCAGACTGCCGTCGGCCGCTCGCGCGACAATCCGGTCGAGGCGGTCTTCTGCAAGCGCACGCGGCTCAACAAGCCGGGCTCGAACAAGGAGACCTGGCATATCGATATCGATCTCTCCGGCACCGGGCTCGACTACACGGTGGGCGACGCCTTCGGCATCGCGCCGACCAACGATCCGGCGCTGGTCAATGCGGTGATCCAGACGCTTGGCGTGCCGGCGGAGTTTCCCATCGGCGGTCGTCCGCTGCGCGACGTGCTGATCGACGGCGTGTCGCTCGCGCCCGCCCCCGACATGCTCTTCCAGCTCTTCTCCTACCTCACGGGCGGCGACCGCCGCCTCAAGGCGAAGGCGCTCGCGGGCGGCGAGGATCCGGACCGCGACGCCGCGAGCCTCGACGTGCTCGCCGCGATCGAGAAGTTTCCCGGCGTGCGGCCCGATCCGGAAGCCTTTATCGAGTCGCTCGAGCCGCTGCAGCCGCGGCTCTACTCGATCGCGTCCTCGCCCAAGGTCGATCCGAAGCGCATCTCGCTCACCGTCGATGCGGTTCGCTATGAGGTCGGCCGGCGGCGTCGGCTCGGCGTCGCCTCGACATTCCTCGCCGAGCGCGCGCGCGAGGGCCAGAAGCTCAAGGTCTATGTGCAGAAGGCGCACGCCTTCGGCCTGCCGGCCGATGCGTCGGTGCCGGTCATCATGGTCGGGCCCGGCACCGGCGTCGCGCCGTTCCGCGCCTTCCTGCACGAGCGCATGGCGACCAAGGCGCCCGGCCGTAACTGGCTGTTCTTCGGTCATCAGCGCTCCGACTACGATTTCTTCTACGCCGACGAGTTCGCCGGCCTGAAGCAGAAGGGCGTGCTCTCGCGCCTCTCGCTCGCCTGGTCGCGCGACACCGACGCGAAGTTCTACGTGCAGGACCGCATGCGCCAGTCCGGCCGCGACCTGTGGGCCTGGCTCGCCGACGGCGCGCATTTCTACGTGTGCGGCGACGCCCTGCGCATGGCCAAGGACGTTGAGCGTGCGCTGGTCGATATCGTCGCCCAGCATGGCGCGCGCACCACCGACGAGGCGGTGGCGTTCGTCGCCGAGCTCAAGCGCAAAGGGCGGTATCAGCAGGACGTGTATTGATGGGCGGGCAGGGCGCTGCGTCGCCGCCGTTACCCTCCCGCCCGTTGGCGGGGAGGGTCGGCCGTCGCAGCGCAAGCTGCTACGGACGGGGTGGGGGGGACTACGCTCGCTCCGCGCCCGCGATGTCTTCCAAAGCTTGCTCACTGCTTGTGGCTGCCCCCCACCCCTAACCCCTCCCCGCCACGCGCACCGATCTCGGGTCTACCCGAGATCGGCAGGATTATGCGCGCAAATCGGGCAAGCCCGACTTGCGTGCGCGCGGGGGGAGGGGAACCTCGGCGCCTCACATGAACGCCCACGCCCATCAGCCGGCGAGCGTGCGGACCGCGTGTCCGTACTGCGGGGTCGGGTGCGGCGTGGTGGCGACGCCGGGCGAGCGCGGCGGGGTTGCGATCGTCGGCGATCCGATGCATCCGGCGAATTTCGGTGCGTTGTGCTCGAAGGGGGCGGCGCTCGGTGAGACGATCGGGCTCGACGGCCGGTTGCTGCACCCGATGGTGCGGCGCGACGGCGCGCTCGCGCGGGTCGACTGGCCGACCGCGATCGAGACGGTCGCGACCGGCTTCCGCCGGGTCATCAGGCAGCACGGGCCGGATGCGGTCGCGTTCTATCTGTCGGGCCAGCTCCTCACCGAGGACTATTACGTCGCCAACAAGCTGATGAAGGGCTTCATCGGCTCCGCCAATGTCGACACCAACTCGCGCCTGTGCATGGCCTCGTCGGTTGCCGGCCATCGCCGCGCCTTCGGCGCCGACACGGTGCCTGGTGTCTACGCCGATCTCGACGAGGCCGACCTCATCGTGCTGGCTGGGTCGAACGCGGCCTGGTGCCATCCGGTACTGTTTCGCCGCATGGCGGCGAACAAGCGCGAGCGCGGCGCGCGCCTCGTCGTCATCGACCCGCGCCGCACCGCGACCGCCGAGGAGGCGGATCTCTTCTCCCCATCGCGCCCGGCACCGACACGGCGCTGTTCAGCGGCCTGCTCGCCCATCTCGCCGAGACCGGCGCGCTCGACGACGCCTTCATTCAGGATCACACCACCGGCTTTGCCGAAGCGGTCATACGCGCGCGGGCGATCGCGCCGGATGCGGACGCGACCGCGCGGGCGACCGGGCTCGCGCGCGCCGACGTGGTGTCGTTCTTCGGCTGGTTTCGCGCCACCCCGCGCACCGTCACGTGCTACTCGCAGGGCGTCAACCAGTCGGCGCAGGGCACCGACAAGGTCAACGCCATCCTCAACTGCCACCTCGCGACCGGCCGCATCGGCAAGCCCGGCATGGGGCCATTCTCGCTCACCGGCCAGCCCAATGCGATGGGCGGGCGTGAGGTCGGCGGCCTCGCCAACCAGCTCGCCGCGCACATGGGCTTCTCGCCCGCCGAGATCGACCGCGTGCGCCGCTTCTGGAAGGCGTCGAACATGGCGACGCACGAGGGCCTCAAGGCCGTGCAGATGTTCGAGGCGATCGCGGCCGGCCGCATCAAGGCGCTGTGGGTGATGGCGACCAATCCGGCCGTGTCGCTGCCGCGCGCCGGCGCGGTACGCGACGCGCTCGCCAAGCTCGACCTCTTCGTCGTCTCCGACAACATGCTGGCGAACGACACGGTCGCGGCCGGCGCGCACGTGCTGCTGCCGGCGGCCGCGTGGGGCGAGAAGGACGGCACCGTCACCAATTCGGAGCGGCGCATCACCCGCCAGCGGGCCTTCCTGCCGGCGCCCGGCGAAGCCAAGCCCGACTGGTGGATCGTGAGCCAGGTGGCGCGCCGCATGGGGCACGCATCCGCGTTCGCGTACCGCGTCGTGGCCAACGTCTTCCGCGAGCATGCGGCACTGTCCGCATTCGAGAACAAGGGCCGGCGCGATTTCGACATCGGCGGCCTCGCCGAGATCGCCGACCCCGCCTACGAAACGCTCGAGCCGACGCAATGGCCGGTTCGCGCCCAGGAGAAGCGCCGCCAGCGCCGCTTCTTCGCCGAGGGCGGCTTCTTCACACTGGACCGCAAGGCGCGCTTCGTCGCGCCCGAGACGCCGGCGCTGCGCGAGCCGCTGTCGGAGGCATTTCCGTTCCGCCTCAACACCGGCCGCGTGCGCGACCAGTGGCACACCATGACGCGCAGCGGCGCGAGCCCGCGCCTCGCGCTGCACTGCCCCGAGCCTTTCGTCGAGATCGCGCCCGCCGACGCGACCGCCTTTGGCGTCGTCGACGGCGGATTCGCACGCGTGAGCACGCGCCACGGCGAGGTGGTGCTCAAGGTGGTGGTCAGCGCCGGCCAGCAGGTAGCCTCGCTGTTCGCGCCGATCCACTGGAGCGCCATGACGGCCTCGTCGGGGCGCATCGACGATCTCGTCGCGCCCGTGACCGATCCGCATTCCGGCCAGCCCGAGTCCAAGGCGACGCCGGCCGCGATCGCGCCGGTCGCGTTCACGTCGCGCGGGTTCGTGCTGGCGCGCCGTCCGGTGACGCTGTCGCCGTCGACCTGGTGGGCGCGCGTTGCCGTCGCGGGCGGGGCGGGCTATCTGCTCGCCACCAACGAGCCGGTGAGCGCCTGGCAGCGGGCGGCGCGGGCCCTGCTCGGCGAAGGCGTTGAATCGATCGAGTTTGCCGAATATATCGATGTGCCGCGCGGCCTCTATCGGCTCGCGGCGTTCGCGGGCGGACGGCTCGAAGGGTGCCTGTTCGTCGGTCCGGCCGCGGCGGCGCCGCAGTGGGACGCCGTCCGGGAGATGTTCGCCGCCGCCGCGCTGGCGGCACCGCAACGGCGGATGGTGCTGTCGGCCAAGTCGGCCGACGGGGTCGCCGATCCGGGGCCGATGATCTGCTCGTGCTTCGGGGTCGGGCTCAACGCCATCCGCGGCGCGCTCACGTCGGGTGCCGCCGCGAACGTGGAAGAGATCGGCGAGGCGCTGCGGGCCGGCACGAACTGCGGTTCGTGCCTGCCGGAATTGCGACGGATCGTGCAGGGAACGACACATGAGCGCGTCGCCGTCTGAAATCCGCTCGCCGCGCATGGAAGCGCTGGCGCGGCTGCCGGTGTTCTTTGCGCTGGCCGGCAAGCGCGCCGTCGTCGCCGGCGGCAGTGCGGCTGCGGCGTGGAAGATCGAGTTGCTCTCCGCCGCCGGCGCGCATGTGGACGTGTATGCGCCCGAGCCGTCGGACGAGGTGCTGGCGGCCGCGCAGGCGGCCGATGTGGCGCTGCATCGGCGCGCGATCGAGGAAGCGGATTTCGCCGGCGCCGCGCTCGCGGTCGGCGCATTCGAGGATGAGGCGCCGGCGGCGCAATTCGCGGCACGCGCGCGCGGCGCGGGCGTGCCGGTGAATGTCGTCGATCGGCCCGCGGTGAGCGACTTCTCGTTCGGCACCATCGTCAATCGTTCTCCATTGGTCGTCGGCATCTCGACCGACGGCGCGGCCCCGGTCTTCGCCCAGGCGATCCGCGCCAAGATCGAGGCCATGATCCCGCTCGGCTTTGCGCGCTGGGCGGACGCGGCGCGGCGCTGGCGCGCGGCCGTCAAGTCGTCGGGCCTGTCGTTCGGCGGACGCCGGCGCTTCTGGCAGCTGTTCACCGGGCACGCGGTCGCCAATCCGGGCCGCGCGCCCGAGAGCGAGGACTTCGACGCGTTGATCGGCGCGGCGCGGCGCGAGGGCGACGCGGTCGATCACGGCTCGGTCACGCTCGTCGGCGCCGGGCCGGGCGATCCCGAGCTGCTGACGCTGCGCGCCGTGCGCGCGCTGCAGTCGGCCGATGTGATCCTGTTCGACCAGCTCGTCTCGCCCGGCGTGCTCGACTTCGCGCGCCGCGAGGCGAAGCGCATGCTGGTCGGCAAGGCCGGCTACGGGCCGGCCTGCAAGCAGGACGAGATCAACCGCCTGATGATCACGCTCGCGCGTTCCGGCAAGCGCGTGGTGCGCCTCAAGGGCGGCGACCCGATGATTTTCGGCCGCGGCGGCGAGGAGCTCGCGGCCTGCCGGGACGCCGGTCTCGCCGTCGAGGTGGTGCCCGGCATCACGGCCGCGCAGGGCGCCGCGAGCCGGCTCGGCGTCTCGCTCACGCACCGCTCCGCCGCGCGCCGCCTGCAATACGTCACCGGCCACGGATCCGACGGCAAGCTGCCGCGCGACATCGACTGGAACAGCATCGCCGACCCGACCGCGACCACCGTCGTCTACATGCCGGCGCGCACGCTGGCCGAGCTCGCCAGCGTCGGCATCGCCAACGGCCTCGATCCGGCGACGCCCGCGGTCGCGATCGTCAAAGCGACGCGGCCCGGCGAGGCGGTGGTCACGGCGCCGATCCGCGATCTGCCCGCGCGCCTTGCCGAGCTTCCGCCCGGACCCGTGCTGGTGATGATCGGCAAGGTGTTTGCCGACGTTGACGCCCTCGCGGTCCGGGAAGGAAATCGGGCGGCGTCGATCTAAGGCTCATTGAGCTCACAGGTCCCGGCGGCCGCTTTTCACTGATCCAGGGGCGGGCCGTAGTAGCGCGGGAAGCAGTGCACGCGCATCCGGTCGATCAACGGGTTCATGATCTGCTGCATGATCGCCGGCGCGAAGGACGGCACGTGGCCGCCATACCGGTCGAGCGGCGCGAGTGCCGCGCGCTGCTCGGCGATGCAGCGGCTCACATGCGCGCTGCGCGCGGTCGCGGGCACGCTCGCCACGGTGCCGAGCAATGCCGCAATGATCAGGGCGGTGCGTTTCATGGCGTCCTCCGTTTTCGCGCCGGCGAGCGGCTTGCCCTATTGGTCGGCGGCGGAACGGAGGCGGTTCGAGACGTTACATTATTGTAACGTCTCGCGTTTTTGCCCTGCTCAGAAGGAAATGCGGGACGGACTGGAAGGAAATCTCATACACCGGTCATCGCCCCGGGCTCGCGCCCGGCGCGCCGGCACCAGTTCTCCCAGGCGCGGTCGAACGCGAGGCTGCCGGTGGTGCTGAGGATCTGGTCGACCTCGCCGGAGGTCAGGAACTTGATGTTGCCCATGCTCATCGCCTGCATCTGCAGGCGCGCGTTGAGCTCGAGGTAGACCGCGATGTAGACGACCTCGCGGATGGTGCGGCCGCTCACCACGCAGCCGTGGCCGCGCAGGAGCGCGCTGCGGCCGGCGCCGACGCGGCGGGCGAGGTCGCGGCCCATCGCGATGTTCGACACCAGCATGTTGGTGTCGCCGAACTTGTCGCCCGAGTCCCAGATCGGCACGTCGTGGCCCATGCAGGCGCAGGTGTGCAGCAGCGGCCTGATCTTCGTCCCGGTGACGCCGAACGGGATGACGCTCGGCGAGTGGTTGTGCACGACCGTGTGCACGTCGGGCTTGAGCTCATAGATCGCGCCGTGGATGAAGCGTTCGAGGTAGGGCCTGCGGCCGCGCCCATCGATGGGCTCGCCCTCGAGGGTAAACTCCATCAGGTCCTCGCGCTCGATGCAGTCGGGCGCCCGCGCGCGCGACAGAAAGAAGCGGTCGGGCCGGTCGGGATGGCGTGCGCTGATGTGGCCGAAAGAGTCGACCACCTCCTCGCGCGCGAGGATGCGGTTGGCGGTGACGAGTTCGTCCAGCAGCGTGTCGAGGGTGCTCATGGGAGGCCTTGGGCGGAAATGGGGGAAAGTCGTGCGCCGAATGTTATGCCTCGTGTCCCGGGCGCAGCGCAACTCGAGGCGTTTGGGACACGAGCCCGCGGTCGCCTTGAAGGTTGCGTGCCTTCACCTGTATGGTCGCCTCGCCGATGACCAATACCATCCTGACGCTGCTCAGCGCCGAGCTGATCAAGCGGTACTACGCCGCCGGACACTGGCGCGACGACACGATCTATTCGCTGGTGCGCGACCATGCGCGGCGTGCACCGGACAAGCCTGCGTTGCGCGACCGCTTCCGGCGCGTCGGATATGCGGCGCTCGCGGCGGCCGCCGACGCGCTGGCGGCCGACCTCGCGGCGCGCGGCGTCGGGCCGGGCGAGCGCGTCGCCGTCTGGCTGCCGAGCCGGATCGAGGGCGTGATCGCGCTGCTCGCCTGCTCGCGCAACGGCTATGTGTGCTGCCCCTCCCTGCATCGCGACCACACGATCGGCGAAATCCTGGCGCTGCTGCGCCGGACGCGCGCCGCGGCCTTCATCGGGCAGGCGGGCTACGGCGCCGACGCGGACCGGCGCGACATCTTCGTCGAGCTCGGCGGGATCGAGACGCTGAAGCATGTGTATCGGCTTGAGCTTGCGAATGACTTTCCGCCGTCATGGCCGGGCGTAGCCGTTCGAAGAACGGCGTCGCTTCGCTCGCCTATGTCCCGGCCATCCACGCCTTTGTCCGTGACGCAAGACGTGGATGCCCGCCTTCGCGGGCATGACGGAGTTGGTGTAAGGTCCGACCCCAACCAGATCGTCTACCTTGCCTTCACGTCCGGCACGACCGGCGAGCCGAAGGGCGTGATGCACAGCGACAACACGCTGCTCGCCAATGCGCGCGCGATCGCGGCGGACTGGAGCATCGATGCGGACGCGGTCGTCTATTCGCTGAGCCCGCTCAGCCACAACCTCGGCTTCGGCGCCATGGTGATGGCGCTGGCGGCGGGCGGCGAGCTGGTGATCCACGACCTGCCGCGCGGCGCGAGCCTGATCGACCGCGTGATCGCGACCGGCACGAGCTTCCTGGTCGGCGTGCCGACCCACGCGATCGATCTGCTGCGCGAACTGCGCGAGCGCAAGCGAGATGAAGACAATTTTGGCATCGGCCGGCTCAAGGGCTTCCGCATCTCGGGCGCGGCGGCGCCGCGCGAGGTGGTGGCGCAGCTCATCGCCCATGGCGTCATGCCGCAGAGCGGCTACGGCATGACGGAGACCTGCTCGCATCAATACACGCTGCCGACCGACGATGCGGCGCGCATCGTCGAGACCAGCGGCAAGGCGTGCCCGGGCTATGAGCTCAAGATCTGGCGGCGCGACGATCCCGACACCGAGGCGCCGACCGGCGAGGTCGGCCAGATCGGCGGGCGCGGCGCGAGCCTGATGCTCGGCTATTTCGATGACCAGGCCGCGACCGAAGCCGCGTTCAACGCGCATGGCTGGTTCCTGACCGGCGATCTTGGCTGGATGGACGCGCACGGCTATCTCCGCGTCACCGGGCGCAAGAAGGACGTGATCATCCGCGGCGGCCACAACATCTATCCGGCGCGCATCGAGGACCTGGCGATGCGCCATCCGGCGGTCGAGCGCGTTGCCGCCGTGCCGGTCGCCGACGCGCGCCTCGGCGAGAAGGTCTGTCTCGCCGTGATGCGGCGCGCCGGCGCGCAGGTCGCGGCGTCCGAGATGCTGGCGCATCTCGACGCCATGGGGCTCTCGAAATACGACATGCCGGAATACTTCCTCGACCTCGACCACATCCCGCTCACGCCGAGCGGCAAGATCCGCAAGCGCGACATCGTCGAGGCGATCGCGCAGGGCCGCGCGGTGCCGCAGTCGGTGCGCGCAGCCGGCAAGGCGGCGCGCGCATGAGCGAAGGGCAGACCATGCGCGCCGTGATCGTGCGCGAGTTCGGCCCGGTCGAGGAGGCCGAGTACGGCGAGTTCGCGAAGCCCGTGCCGGGGGGCCACGACGTCCTGCTCGAGGCGCACGCCACCGCCGCGAACTTCGTCGACCTCCTGGTCATCGGCGGCCAGTATCAGTTCCTGCCCGAGCTGCCGTTCGTGCCCGGCAAGCTGCCGGCCGGCGTCGTCGTCGAGGTCGGATCGGCCGTGAAGGAGCTCAAGGTCGGCGACCGCGTGCTCGCCATGGCGGAGCAGGGCGGTTATGGCGAATTCGTCGCGGTGCCGGAATCGCAGTGCTACGTGCTGCCCGCCAAGATGTCCTTCGTCGACGCGGCCGCGATGGCGCTGGTCTACGACACCTCGTGGTTCGCGCTGCGCGACCGCGCGCGCTACCATCTCGGCGACACCGTGCTGGTGCTGGGCGCGACCGGCGGCGTCGGCCTCGCGGCCGTACAGCTCGCCAAGGCGATGGGCGCAAAAGTGCTCGCCGGCGTGTCGAGCTGGGACAAGGCCGACATCGCGCGCGCCGCCGGCGCCGACACCGTGATCGACCTCTCGCGCCCCAATCTCTACGACAACCTGCGCGCCCAGGTGTACGAGGTGACCGCCAACCGCGGCGTCGACATCATCCTCGATCCGCTCGGCGCCGACATCTTCAATGCCGCGATCCGCGCGCTCGCCTGGCGCGGCCGCCTGGTGGTGATCGGCTTCGCGGCCGGCCGCATCCCGACTATTCAGGCGAACTACCTGCTGGTGAAGAACATCGAGGTGAGCGGGCTACAGGTCTCCGACTATCGCAAGCGCATGCCGGGCCAGATGGCCGCATGCTTCAAGGAAATCTTCGGCCTCTACGAGGCCGGCCTGATCAAGCCGGCGCCGACCACGGTGGTGCCGATCACGGATTTCGTCACCGCGCTCGCCGACGTCCGCGACCGTCGCGTGCGCGGGCGGATCGTGCTGAGTCAGGGGAAGGATGAGGCGACGACAGGGAGTTGAGTGGCTGGATCACTTCGCCGCCTGTTGCAGCTTCCAGCGGGCGAGCTGGGCGCACTCCTCGGTCACCTTGAAATAGCGGGCGACCGCCTCGGCGCCGATCGCGAAGGGGTGCGGCTCGCCCGGCTTGCGCGCGGCCATCATCTTGATCTTCGTGACCGCGTTGTCGAACTCGGAGTGGTTCGACATCAGGATGGTGGCGCCCGCATCGGCGGCGGCCTTGGCGAACTTGCGCTGCGACGCGATGTAGGTGTCGAAGTGCGGCACGTCGTTGACGAAGTTGAACGCGGTCCCGCCCGAATACGCGACGGTGAGCGGCTTGCCGTGGTCCTTCACCTGGAAGATCAGCGACAGCGTGCCGGGCGTGTGGCCGGGCGTCGTCACGATGGTGACGCTGGCGTCGCCGAGCGTGATCTTCTGCCCGTCGGTCGCCACGATGTCGCGCCTGGGCTTGCCGTTGGGAAATCGATGCACCGACTGCTCGATCATCTCCCAGTCGGGGCCGCCCATGACCAGATGGGGATGAAAGCGATCCTGCAGCAGCTTGGCACCGCCCACGTGGTCGAGATGGCCGTGGCTGACGATGACGTATCTAATCGATGCGGGATCGAGGCCGAGCTTCTTCAGGCCGCGGACGATCGCCTCGTCGGAGGCGTAGTCGTAGAGCGTGTCGATCAGGATGATGCCCTGGCGCGTGGTGAGCGCCCACGCGGAATGGATCTTGGTGCCGACGAAATAGAGATTGTCGAACACTTTTGCGGGGTCGGTGTACCAGGTGTCGCGCGCCGGCGCCGGCCCGGGCGCGACGTCGGCGCCAGGCGCGGTCTGCGGCGCGACGCACACGCGCACCAGCGTGCCGGTGAAGTCGAATGCGGCGGCCGCCTTGGCGCGCGTGAGATAAGCATCGGCCGGATCGGCTTTCGGCTCGGCGGCCAGCCCGGCGCGGATGCCGACGCAGAGAACCAGCAGGGCGATGAAGACGCGTCGCATCATTTCCTCCCGCACCGGCGCTGGGCGCACCGTCATTGCGGTCATCGTGAGCGCGGGGCGCAGCGTGGTCAAGGCGCGCAAGTCGCGTACCTGCCGCGTGCCGGATCGGCGTTGTGGGCGCGTGCCCGTCACGGCAGAATGCAGGATCAACGCGTCGAACGGCGCGACAACCAAGGGGGACTTCATGCTGTCACGTCGCGGCTTTCTCAACAGCACGCTCGGCGCCGGCGTCGCGCTGGCGACGCAGCAAGCGCAGGCGCAGACCGGCGGCCCGGCGCGCAAGCGCATGATCGTGGACGCGCAGGTGCACTTATGGAAGGCGGAGACGCCGGACTGGAAATGGGTGCCGGGCATGAAGCCACAGCTGCCCGAGCCCTTCACCATCGAGAAGCTGGTGCCGCTGATGGACGAGGCGGGCGTCGACCGCGTCGTCGTCGTGCCGCCGTCCTGGCCGGGCGACCGCAACGACTACGGTCTCGAGGCGGCGCGCCGTTATCCGCAGCGCTTTCACGTCATGGGGCGCATTCCGCTCGAGAAACCGGGCTCGGCGGCGCTGCTGCCGAAATGGCGCGAGCAGCCCGGCATGCTCGGCATCCGCCTGACGTTCCTCGGCAGGCAGCAGCCCTGGCTCGCCGACGGCACGGCGGACTGGTTCTGGCCGGCCGCCGAGAAGGCCGGCCTGCCCGTGATGCTGTTCGCGCCGACCCAGGCGCCTGCGCTCGGACGTGTCGCCGAGCGGCATCCCGGGCTCACCATGATCATCGACCACATGGACCTGTCGGCTGACATCCGCAAATCCATCGGGCTTGCGGCAGCGGTCGAGCAGACGGTGGCGCTCGCCAAATACCCCAACGTGTCGTGCAAGGTCTCGGCGTCGCCGGGCCTGTCGGAGCATCCCATTCTTTCTGATATTCCCGGCCCCAGAGGCCCGTCGCTTCGGTGTCGTTCAGAATCTGCCTCGTCTTGGGATCGAGATGCAGCGTGTGGCCCGTTCGATAGGCGATGTTGCCGAGGTGGCAGAGCGTCGCGCTTCGCACGCCCTTTTCAATCTCGGCATTGAGCTTTCTTTCGCCGCGGATCGCGGAGACAAAGTTCTGGAGATGGACCGCGTCACCGGCCTCGCCCTTTCCTTTGGAGACCTCTTTTCCCTTGAGGTCGTAGATGCTGTAGCCGCCGGCGCGGATCTCAAGCGACCCATTTTCACCGTAGAAGGCGACGTCGTATTCGGGGTCGCGCACGTTATGCCGGCCCAACTGCGGTTTTCCCAGGTAATGGTTTTGTCGCCGAAATCGAGGCTGATGTTGTTTGTATCGGGCGTTTCCTGGTCGTCGTCGTAGCGGTACTTTCCGCCGGCGGAGGTGACGCGGATCGGCGTATCGACGCCGAGGCCCCAGCGTGCGACGTCGAGCATGTGGACGCCATTGTTGCCGAGTTCACCGGTACCCCAGTGCCAGAACCAGTGCCAGTTGTAGGGGGCGACGTTGTCGGGTACGGACGGGCCGGGCAGGACCCTGCCACATGGCCCAATCAAGATTGGAGGGAGGCGCGGTTTCTTTGCCGTGGCCGATGTTGGGCCGATTGTTGAAGTACCAGCACTTGGCCAGCATGACCCGGCCAATGGCGCCTTCATTCAATTTTTGGATGCCTTCCATGACGCCGGGCCAACTGCGGCGCTGGGTGCCGTGCTGCACATGCCGATCGTACTTCCGTGCCGCGGCAAGAAGCCACTCCCCTTCCCGCGGGTTCTGACAACACGGCTTCTCGACGTAGACATGCTTTCCGGCTTGACACCCGAGGATGGCGGCGGGCGTATGCCAGTGATCGGGTGTGGCAATGGCAATCGCATCAATCGACTTGTCATCCAAAATCTTTCGGAAGTCACCAACGCCGGTTGGTGGCTTCGACTGCTTTTTCGAGACCGCTTCCACTGCCTTGTCCAGGTGGTGCGAATCGACATCGCAGACATAGGCGACTTCGACGCCGGGCAGCGTCGCGAGTGTGACCGCGAGCTGACTGCCACGGCCATTGCCGCCGTTGGTCGTGCGCGAAACGCCTATCACGCCTACACGGACTTGTTTTGAGGGCGATGAAGCGTCGGTCGCACTGGAGAGCGAAGCTCGCGTCAGCAGGCTCGCGCCGACGAGAGCTCCGCCCTTGATTAAAACATCGCGCCGGGTGACGGGTCGTGATTGGATTGGATCAGCATGGGTCATGGGTTGCCTTTCAATTGTCAGAGTCAAGATCGTGTCGTGACGTGGTCACTCTCTTGTACCGTCGAATGGCAGTTTGTGTGGAACCTCTTGACGCAAAAAAAGCACGGAGCTGTCTTCGGGCTCCGTGCTTTCTTGTTGGAACTTATGACGTTCGCCCAATGTTCGGAAGAAGCGGACCTGCGGTCACGCCGCTACGCGAAGAATACTAGACGTCCGTTACTTGCGCTGGCGGTTCCGCCCTGCGCTTGAACCAAGCGAACGATTGCTCGATGGCCGGGAAGGACTTGGGGGCGTTGGTTGCCGGGTCCTTCTCCATGTGGCTTTCGAATTCGATGTCGATGTTGCCTTCGAAGCCCTGGGCCTTGAGTTCGGCAAGGACGCCTTTGACATCCCCTACGCCGCTGCCCCAGGCGACATCTTCGTGCTTTTCGCCCCGCTTGTCGCGGTCCTTCAAGTGGCTGCTCATCACCCGGCCCTTGAGGATCTTCAGAGCCTCGACCGGATCAACGCCCGAGGTTTGCCAGTGGCCGGTATCGGCACACGAGCCCATGCGCGGGTCGCGGTCCTTCACAAGAGACAGGACGTAATTCGGGTCCCAAAACTTGTAGTCGGGCTTGTTAGCCCGCTTGGGATGATCGTGAATGCAGAAGTGAATGTCGTACTTCTTGACCATCTGCTCGATGGTGTCCATGTCCTTGGCGGCCGGCTCGCTGGTGACGCCGTACAGATCCATCTTCTTGGCGAAGGAGAAAATCTGCTCCCATTCCTCGGCCTTTGGCATTAACTACGCCATAGTTGACCGGAAGAATGTCGTTGTCCTTACACCACTGCTTGACCTGCGCGATCGTCTCGTCGGTGGCACCGTGGTTGAACGGCTTGGGGTCATCCGGACTAAGTTTCTGGCCGGGGAAGAACTCGATGATCTTTCCGCCCGCCTTGTGCGTCAGCTCGATCGCTTCCTTCACAGTGAATTTGTTGAAGCTCCAAGCCTGACATCCGACGGCAAAGCCGTTGATCTTGACGTTGTCCGGAATCTTGTCCATCGCACGGGCGGGAGTCATACCGACTCCAAACGCCAGGGCCAAGCCAAGGCCCGCACCGCATAACCGCAAAAATGACATGTGTTTCCTCCAAAGGGGTCAAGCGACGCACCAGCCCGGCCGGCCACGGAAGCGGAACATTCGCGCTCGCAGGCTGACGGAAAATACGACGACGGCACGCCCTGCCGTTGTTACCGTTATGTTTCGGGTGGCGTTGTGAGAAGCCGCACTATCGAAATGGATTTATGGAAGGTCAGCGTCCGGCGGGTTGAGTGTGCATCGTGCGACAACCGCCGCTCGTCGATATTTCAGAACCAGACAGCAGTCTTCGGCGCACGGCACTTTTGGCGCGGGAACGACCTTCACGCCAGCCGGCAATGCCGGGGTTTGACCCTTGGCAACGGTTTTACGCTTTTCATTCTTTGGGCCGGCCATATGTGAACTGCTTCTATTTCCAATCCTTCAATATTGCAGGTTTCGACGCCGTGCTTCCTGATCTTCAGAACCGATATCCTTGTTTCACCCAATACAACCAGTCACCTATCGCCTGCCTCGTGGCGTCATCTGCGTCTCTACCGACTTTCAATTGTGCCAAGGGCACTGCCAGCCCATCCTTTTCCCAGCGGATCATGACGAACATCTCATGTTCGCATTCCGAATCGGGCGGCATCCCGATGACCTCCACTTCGTCGCCAATTCTCAGCGGAGAAATCGATCGCTTGATAGCGCATGGGCAGTGAAGGGAACGTGAAGCTTTTCCTCCAGGTAATAGTACCATCCCATCGCCTGCTCATCGGGTCCATAGCAATCGACGATGATTTCCATCTCGATTCGCTTCTCGCGAGCTTTGTTCTTCGCCGTCGCCACGAGGGTTCCAATCAAAGACCTTTCGCAGTTCTCCGATTCACCTCCGGCCAATCAGGCATCGCCAGTTACAGAGTCGCCGCGAATTTCTCCAACCGGGTGACGGTCTGCGAGAGTTGCTGTTGCACGAGGGACGCCAGGAACCCGTCCACCGACTTCGGGGGATTCTTCAAGCTTTGGCGATGACGTCGCACGGCGGCGCAGACAGCGGACTATCAAGGTCCAGCAGGTGAACCACGAAAATGTCCGGATGTTGTGGTTCGATCCCAAAGGGATCGAGAACCTGCCTTGGAAAGTCATCCAAATTGTATGTCACGATTACGTTCGCGGCGCGGATGGCGGAAGCTAAAACATGACGGTCATTGGGATCGGGCAGCACCAATCCGTCGATGAAATCCTCATACCCGGTGACGAGGCAATCCAAGACGTGGGCGTTCATCGATTGTCGCGTCCGCTCAAGTTGGTCGCACTTCAGGTCGGGCCGGTCGCCAAAACGCTGCGTAACCATTCGTCGTGGATCAGGTCCGTCCACGCGCAAAGATCCGTCATTGCCAAGTGCATCAGCAAGTCGCGCAGCAGGTGCAGGGTACAGCACACAAGCATCGTAAAGGGCCGTGAAACTGGGCATGGATTCGGCCCTTGTTCAATAGCCCATTTTGAGTTCCTGGGCCTGCGCGGCCAATTCGTCCAGAGCCTTGAGCCGCTGTTGGTCATTTTTCTGCCTGTACGCCATCAAATCACTGAACAGCACGCGGCGGTGTGTGCCTACTTTACGGGATGGAATCTCACCTTCGTCCAACAGCTTCACCAGAAACGGCCTGGACACACCAAACGCCTCGGCGGCCTGCTGTGTCGTCAGTTCGGCATGGATGGGAACGAGCGTCACGGCATTGCCAGCGGCCATTTCCGACAGCAATCGCACCAACAGGCGCACGGCCGATGCCGGAAGGGTGATCGACTCGCCCTGTTTGCCGGCGATTTGGATTTTCAGATCGTGCTGGGCGTATCGTGCCAGCCGTCGGCTCGACTCACTCGCCAGTTGGGACTCTGCTTTGGTAGGCGCGACAGGTTCACGCAATGTTTGTGTAGACATCGACCAGCTCCGGTTCGCCCTGTTCCATTATATCGGACAACCGAAACAAAAGAAGTAGTCGAAATATACGAAACTCGCAGATCGAAGGCATTAATGCCGCTAGTGCGATCCGGGCAAGCTTACGCCGTCAACTGCGTCTCAAGATAGGTCAACTGCTCAGCGATGCTCTTATCGCTCTTCACGTCCCCATCCACCGTGCGCACCGCATGCAGTACCGTCGTATGGTCGCGGCCGCCGAAGTATCCGCCGATTTCTTCGAGGCTATAGCGGGTGTGCCGCCGGGCCAGGAACATGCAAACCTGCCTCGGAAAAGCGATGCTCTTGTGACGCTTCTTGCTCTGCAAGTCGCTCAGGCGGACGTTGTAGTACTTAGTCACCGCTTCGTAGATCTGCTGAATTGTGATTCGCCGTTGCTCGGCGATGGCAATTTCGCCCAGGGCCGACTTGGCCAAGTCCAAATCGATCCGGCCCTCCTGCAACATCGCCATGCCCTGGATCTTGGTGATCGCCCCTTCAAGTTCGCGGGTATTGTTCTCGACCCGACCGGCAACGTAGCACACCACGTCCTCCGGCAAAGTCAAGCCGCGCATGCGGGCCTTTTTGTGCAGGATGGCGATCCGAGTCTCGTAGCAAGGCTTTTCGATCCGCGCGACCAAGCCCCAATTGAATCGGCTGATGAGCCGCTCCTCTAACTCGGGGATTTCGCTGGGCGAGCAGTCGGCCGACAGAATGATCTGCTTATGTTGTTGATAAAGTGTGTTGAAGGTGTGGAAAAACTCTTCCTGCGTGCGATCGTGCCCGGCCAGAAAGTGAATGTCATCGATCACCAGAAGATCGACAAGCCGATAACGATGGCGAAACTGATGCATCTCGCCGGTTCTCGACGGCGAGGATGAACTGGTTAATGAATGAATCGCACGAGAAATACAGAATGCGTGCGTCGTTATTTTGCTCCAACACCTTCTGTGAGACCGCTTGCAACAAATGCGTTTTGCCGAGACCGACGCCGCCGTGGATGAACAGCGGGTTGTAGGCCTGGCCCGGCTGATCCGCGACGGCCACCGACGCCGCGTGCGAAAGCCGGTTGCATGGCCCGGTGACAAAGTTCTCGAACGTGTAATCCGGATTCAACGGGAGCGGGTGATCTCCTTCATTGAAGACCCCGCCGCGCGGCAGGTTCTCGCAATGAAAGCTCACTGCCATGAGCCGGCCCGGTCACCGCCTGCGCCGCCGCCGTGAACGGCTGCTGACACTGACCCTGACAGAAGTTGAGTTGCGCCGGAGTGGCTACCGTCACCTGAATCACGCCGGGGGTCAGTTGCCGCGGAACCATCTCGTCGAACCAGACTCGGTTAAGTCCGGGGTGCTGGATGCGGACCTGCGTAAGAATACGTTGCCACGCTGCGGGGTCCAAAGCGGTGGGTTCGTGTCGCGCGACGAATGACCTCGCGCGACGTTGGGGATTGGGTCGTTAGCATGGCGAATCAGCCGTCGAAATGTTCAGACGACTCCGTTGGTTCGTTTCTTCCCGTCCCGGTCCGTCAATCGTGCCAAAGGAAAACTTACGAGAGGCTCCCTTCCTTCCGGCGCATGGTCGGGCACTGTAGCCTTCGCACGACTCGATCACAAATGAATTTTTTTTCGACGACATCGACGTGCGTTTGCCGCGAGAAAATAAGCGTCGCTGCGAGAATCGTCCCTTGTCATTTGTCCGTTGTTCTTAGTTTTTGTTGCGACGAGTCACAGAAATTTCGATTCGCAAATGCGAGTAACAAAGGACATAGGACAAGGGACTAAGGACCACAAATAATTCAAATATTTTTTTCGGCACCGGCAAGTCCGAGCTCGCGCCAATACTTGTTTGAGATCGCTCCATACTGCCGCTCGTGTCTCGAAGGTCGGGTTGCGCAACACGTAGGCGGGATGGTAGGTCGGCATGAGTTTGATGCCGCGCCAATTGTGCCATTGCCGCGCATCCGGCCCATCGACAGCTTGGTTTCAAGCATGTACTGTGTCGCCGGCAGGCCGAGCGTGACGATCGCGCGGGCGAATGATCTCCAAGTTGTCGCGTGAGATAGGGCGTGCATGTCGCCACTTCATCGGGCGCGGGCACGCGATTGTTCGGCGGCCGACATTTCACAATGTTGGCGATGAATACCTGCTCGCGCTTTAACCCCATCCCTGCGATCATCTTGTTGAGCAGTTCCCCTGCCCGCCCAACAAACGGCCGACCGGTTTGATCTTCGGTTTCGCCCGGGCCTTCGCCGATGAAAAAGATTTTTGCATCGACGTCGCCCTCGCCAAAGACGGTGTGAGTTCGCGTCTCGCAGAGTCGGCACTTGGTGCAGCCGCTGACTTCATTCTCATTCATCGCCAGCAGTGTGAGCCGTTTTTCTTCCCTGGTTAACAGCGGCCCATCCAATACAGTCGAGGCAGATACCTGCACTAGAACTTCCGTAACCGACGCGTCCTTCTCATCACCACCGAACAGTGCGGGAGAATTTATCTTCGCAGCGGATTTCATGGCAACCCTCGATTGCTCCGGCTCGTTTAGTGTATCGGTCGCCTGCGAACTCGTGTCTGCAACCTCCGCTGTGACGATCTCATCGGTTATCGCCGGCACGGAATTAAGCCCCATGGCCCGCTCGCTCCGCAGGTAGAGCCGCAGCCGCGCTTTCGCCTGTTCGTCCATATCCCACAGCGTATGCTTCAGCGTGGGATCGTCAAAGGTGCCCGCCGCCTCCCCAGGATGTTAAGCAACGAGTAAGCTCTGATGCATTCCACATCTTTTTGTGATTTATTATTCTGCACGATCTTGACGTCCGTCCCGATCATGCAACAATAATCTCCGTCAATCGAACGCAGTGAAAAAGCCACCCCGGCCCGCAATGGCGGGTGCCCCGAGCTTCTCGGGAGCACACCGTAGCGTGCCGCGGTGGCTTTCTCGTTTTGCAGTCATTGTTTGGCAGCGAGCCGTTAATCGCGGCATTAAATTAATAGGAGGTGCCTCATGGCAACCAACCCGAAGAAGAAGGAATATCTCAAGGACACGATCCAGCACATCGACATCACGAAGCAGAACGTGGTGCCGCTCGTCGATGCGATGCAGCATATGGCGTTCACCGCCCGCGATCTGCACCGCGCCGCCGACATTTACGACCGCATGCTCCGCGACAAAGATTGCGGCATCGTCCTGTGCCTGGCCGGCTCGCTCATCAGTGCCGGGCTAAAGAAGGTCTTCGTCGACATGATCCGCAACAATATGGTGGATGCAATCGTCTCGACCGGCGCCAACATCGTCGATCAGGATTTCTTCGAGGCCCTGGGCTATCGCCATTACCTCGCGGCCGACGAATTCAAGAGCGGCACCCGCGACGGCGAGCTTCGCGATCTCATGATCGACCGCATCTACGACACCTTCATCGACGAAGAAGAGCTGCGCGTCTGCGACGAAACCACCCAGAAAATCTTCGACGACCTTGAGCCGCGCCCTACAGCTCGCGCGAATTGCTCCGCGAGTTCGGCGCATACCTCGAACGCACCGGCGGCCCCAAGTGCCCCGACTGCATCCTCTGGGAAGCATACAAGAAGGAAGTCCCGATCTTCGTCCCGGCATTCAGCGATTGCTCGGCCGGGTTCGGCATCGTCGCCCACATGCACGCGAAGCTGGCGGCGGGCCAGCCGCACGTCAGCATCGACAGCGGCAAGGATTTTTACGAGCTGACCCAACTCAAGCTCAAGACCAAGGACACCGGCATCTTCATGATCGGCGGCGGCGTGCCGAAGAACTTCACGCAGGACATCGTCGTCGCGGCCGAGGTCCTGACCGACTCCGAGGCGGCGATGCACAAATACGCCGTGCAGGTGACGGTTGCCGATGTGCGCGACGGCGCACTCTCCAGCAGCACGCTCAAGGAAGCATCAAGTTGGGGCAAGGTCGATACCGTGTACGAGCAGATGGTCTTCAGCGAAGCCACACTGGCGGTCCCGCTGATCGTTGGCTACGCGTATCACAAGGGCGGCTGGAAAGTCCGCGGCGAGCGACGATGGAGCCAGCTTCTGGAACCGGCGGCACGTCGCATGAGTTCGGAGCAATCCGGATTGATTCGATAATTGAGTGTTTGATTCAAGGTCCCCGCGACGAGAGTTGCGGGTGCCTTTCTTGCGCGTCGCGTATGCCGACTCGACAACCGGGCTACCAGCTTGCCCTTCGCCGATTGGAAACCGTTCACAGCGCCTGCGAAGGGCAAGCTGCGAAGTGGCGTTCATCCGATGACGATCAGAGTCGTTTAGGAAACCGCTTCAAGCATTCGTTCCGATTGCGCCGTGCGGAGTTGGGCCAGCGCGTAAACGGCGGCTTCCCGCTCGCAGGAACCGATGACGGTGCCATGTGAATCGTCGGACTGGCCGACCGAAACGCCCTCACCGGCCGGGGCCCAGGCGGCACGATAGCAGCCGAAAACCATGTTGTGCTTGATGGAGAGTTCGAGCCCGTGGCGGGCGAAGTGCTGTTGCACGGCAAGTACGGAAGGATACGACCGGCCGTCCGAAAGACGCTCCAGCTCTTCATCGCCGGGACACCAGCCGGTATCGAGCAGACGTTCGACCGCATATTCAATATTCTTCACGATGGTCTCCTTCCAACCTGTACCGCCGGGCCGGGGGAACGCGTTGGCCCTATAAATAACGGCCTAGCATCTTACAAGCGAATTATCCCACTGCAAGAAATTTCTACCCATGAATCGGTGTCTTTCTATCGGCTGGAAAAGAAGCCGAGTTGAGCCATTTTCAGGTACTAACACGTATTTATACCCTGCGCCAGGGATTGCGGTAGGAAAGGCGCGTCCTTGGATCCTGACCCCCCGGAAATTGGAACCGGTGGAACCTCACCAGGTCCGAGATTTGCAATTCCCGCTTCTACTGTAAGATGGATCGGTCCGTACCGACCTGTCCCCATACTACGGAGCATTGGAGCATGGGCTCACCAGACCCCGCGAATAAAGCCCCCCGCCGCTTTGTTTCCTATCGCTCGGCTCATCGCTCGCGGAGCCATGAATCAGCCCATGCCGAGGAAGTGGGACCTGTCAGTGGCAAGACATTGGATCATCCGTCAGTGCCGCAGGGCCCGGCTTCGTTGGTTATCACCGACGATGAGCTTCGAGAGCTGATCGATCACCTTCGATCCGTTGGACGCTTTGGCTATGACAGCGAATTCATCGGTGAGCTGACTTATGTTCCCAAGCTCTGCCTGATTCAGGTCGCGTCGCCCGACCGCATTGCCCTTGTCGATCCGCTGGCCGATTTGGACTTGAATCCCTTCTGGGAGCTGATCGCCGACCCGACGATTGAAAAGATCGTGCATGCCGGGCAGCAGGATCTCGAACCGATCGTGCGCCACTTGGGCCGCGCACCGCCAACATCTTCGACACGCAAATCGCCGCCGGGTTTATCGGGCTCCCCTATCCCCTTTCACTTTCCAAACTGGTGATCGAGACGGCCGGCGTGAAGATTGGCAAAGGCCTGACCTTCACGCACTGGGATCAGCGGCCCCTCTCGGCCATGCAGCTCCGCTATGCCGCGGATGATGTCCGGTATCTTCTGCTGGCCCGCGAGCGCATCGGTGAGAAGTTGGATGCACTGGGCCACACCCAATGGGCCGCGGAAGAATGTGCGGCCCAATGCGATCCGAAACTATTCACGTTTAACCCCGAGCAGCAATACCTTCGCGTGCGCGGGGCCGGCAGTTTGCCGCCGCGGAATCTGGCCGTGCTGCGGGCGCTGACAATCTGGCGCGACACCGCCGCTCGGGAGAGCGATGTGCCGCCGCGTGCTTTTCTCAAGGATGAAATCCTGGTCGATCTGGCTCGAAACCCCGTTAAATCGGTGGAGAAGTTGGACCGCGTGCGAGGCTTGCCGCGACCCGTTGAAGCGCAGTACGGCATCCATATCGTCTCATTGACGACGCATGCCCTGGCCCTGCCAGAACCACAGCTTCCGACCACCAAGGACATCGAGCAGTCGCCGCTGGAGAAATTTCGGACAGATTCTCTCTGGGCGGTTGCCCAGTGCATGTGCTCGGGGCAATCGATCGACGTGGCGGTCGCGACCAATCGACAAGAGGTCAACGACTTCTATCAGCATCTGATGAGTCCTTCGGGTGATGTCGGGTCTTACCGGCTTCTCAACGGCTGGCGCCGCGAGGCGCTGGGTGAGACACTATCGCAACTTGTCAACGGGAAGGCCCAGATCAAGCTGACGTGGCCTAATGGAGCGCTATGCGCTGTTCAATCCAATCAGGTGTGACGCGCCAAGGTTACTTATTGCCGAACGTGCCCCAACTGTTGCAATAGCCGTTGAATGGCGCCGCCCAGTTCGTCAGCTCACGCTGAGTTCTCACGACATCTGCGTACGCGGGGATCATCTCAATTGTACACACAACATCCCAATCAGAATCGTCGTCGTGCCTCCATAGATGGACTGCAAAGCCGCGGTCTTCGGCGATTACCGAGAATGCTTTGGCCAATTGTTCATCGGCGACGACAACGGGGAAGTCAATCATCATCGATCGGCTCATGTCACTGCCGGTCGAGGCGACCCGACGAAGAGCGTCACCGTCAGCATCGTGGGGATACTCAGGCATTCGTTGCTCGCATTATATAAATCGAACAATCATGATGCACCCAGTTTCTCCAATCTGCTTTGACCGCGCATCAGCTCGAACATCATCCCCCTCTCCGCTATGCTGACTGCATCGACGTGACGGACCACGTCAATCATCTTCCCGGGAGCCCAGCGCATGACCACGTTCACGACATCGGTCCCCCTCGCCAATAAGGAAACCCGTCTCGCAGAGCATGGCACCCTTCTCGGCGCGATGGCAATCTTCCTGCTGACTTTCGCCTGTCATTTGCCGCTGCTCGGCAATCCGCCTCTGGCCGGGACCGAGGGCTTGCGCGTTATCCCCGCCCATGACATGGTTCGCACCGGCGATTGGATTCTCATTCGTCTGTACGGGGCACTTTATCTGATTAAGCCGCCGCTCCATGACTGGCTGATTGCCATCTCCGAGATCATTTCGCGGACAGGCGGAAATGAATTCGTCTCGCGGCTCCCTTCGGTGATTGGAGCGGCATTTCTCAACGTCGCCCTGTATCTCTTTGGCGCTCGATGGTTCGGCCGAATCGGCGGCATCGTCAGCGGATTTTGCGGCTTAGGGCTCCTCGCCCTTTGGGGACAAGCCCGCACCGCGGACGTGGATGCAACAAATACCCTCGCATGCACGCTCGCGTTTCTCTGCCTGATCGAGTTGCACTTTGGCTCACCAGGCCGGAGATGGCCCTGGATCCTGAGTGCCGGACTCGCCCTCGGTGCGACGCTCATGACCAAAGGCCCCGCAGGAATTCCCATCATCCTTGGCGAATTGCTCTGGCTGATCATTTCCTCCTGCGCGTTTAACTGGTCGACCGGCATTCGGCGATCGCTCGCATCACCCGCAACGTGGACGCCCCTCCTCATCGGCGCAGTACTCTTCGGCGCATATGGGTTTGCGGCATGGCGGGCCCTGCATCACCTGCAAACCACTCCGGATTTCAGCGGCATAGCGGAAGTTAACAAGACGCTCTATCCCGACTCTATCCCAAGAATTGCCGGCGCACTGGTGGTCCCCTTTCTGACATTTGCCTTTTCATTCCGGTGTCGTTGGCGTTTCCGTTGGTGTTGGTTCCAGGCTTCCGCGGCGCGATCGATGCTTCGGGAAACGACAACGTCGAACGCGTTCGGATCACCGACGCGCTCGCGGCATCCGTGCTCCTGTCATGGCTCGTCTGTCTCCTGAGCGGAATGGTGAACGTCCGATACGCGTACGTTACGATTCCCCCCTTGATGCCTTTGGTGGGGCGCTGGCGGCAAGCGTTCCGTTTCAAGCCGAGCGATCCGCCAACATTCTTCGCGCGATCGTGAGCGGCTCTGCCCTGGTACTGCTGGGCGGGTACTGGTTCATCGCACTGGCCCTGGCATGGAAAGGCGGCATTGGCCATCCCGTGATGCTCTTCGCCGGTGTCATGGCGACGATTATTGCGATCACCACCTTCCGGCTCATCACAACCCGGCCGTCGTGGGCTCCGGCATGGGGGCTCCCAATCCTGTTGATGCTTGTCGCCGTCCCATTTGCATACCAATTCCGGGTCGAACGCAACTACCATTCAGGGGAAGAGGCCGGTCACAAGCTGCTTGCGATTATTGGCTCAAAGGATTCTGTCCTGAGTGGAGCCGTACTTCATTCCCACCCTGAAATGTTTCTCTACGGCGGCCTCAACGCGCAGACGACCATGACCTTCCATGTGCAGAGCCCGTCACATTATCCGGGAGATTGCTGGGTCGTTCTCGATTATCCAGTAGAATATAATAGCTGGACCATGACGCAGCCGCAACCGCTCAGCCGATGGAGCCAGATCAAGTGCGGGAAGAGTTGTTATGTCGCGTGGTTGTCCAGACCGACACCGACCACTACCGCCCCAATCAATTAGTGATACATCATGGGCTGGGGCTCGGGCACGAGTCGAAATATCTTGCCCGTGCCCGACTCGTATTCCTCGCGACCCGCATGCATCCGTAAGCGACCCGTGTCGAGAATGTACAGTGAGCCGTCCGGCCCGAACTTCACATCGATGGGCCTCTCCAGAAGATTGAGATTCCTCGGGTCAATCCGGCTGGCCGGGCCGCCTGCAATATTGCGGACGAAATCCGAGACCTGTCGCGTATCGGTGTCAACCATCACCACTTTGTATCCGATGGGCCTGATGATCGGGTTTCCGCTGGTGGCGAACAGAGCGCGATCTCCCGACAGTGCGACGATCGCCTTTCCGCGGAACTGTTTGAACGGGCCAGTGCCCGGCGCGAAGTCGAGCTTGGCCGCTCCGGAAAGCGGCGAGAACACACCCTTTAACAATGTGTCGCGATTGGGCTCTAAAAGCTGGAGGGATTGGTTCTTTGGATCGACATTGGTCGCCTGCTGGTCGATCACAAACAGCACCCGTTTGTAACCCGTCTTGGCGATCATGTCTTCGGGTGGCTGGAACTTGTCGTCCCAAACGGGTTGGAGATCGGCGGTATAATCGGGCCACCCATACCAGGTGCCGCCAGGGATCAGGCGGAGCAGTGCGTCGGGGTCGTTTTTAACGGGGCGAGTTCCGCGAAGTTCCATTCCTTCGTTGGTGAAGTAGAACGAGTAGCCGTTGAAAGCAATGCCGCGTGGGTAGCGGATGCCATGGGCCTCGACTTTGAGATCGCCTCCGTTGGGCGAGCAGGAATAGATCGCGGCATTAGGTGATTCCTCGCCATTGACTTCGGTTTCGTTGCTGATGTTGAAGGCCTGGAACGGAGCCGTCACGGCAATATCCGCCGGCCCGAACAGCCCGGAGAACGGATTGGGTGAATCGAAACGGTACCCGCGAAGATGAAGCCTTGCCCAGGGCTGGTCATGCACCTTGGAAGAATCCCGGACCCACTCAAAGTTATCGAGGCCGACAACACCACTGTTGGTCGCGGCCCCGACGCCAAAGATAACCGCCCGAGGCGCGGATCAATCGCCATGTCGGTGACTGAATAATCTTCCACCGCCGGAAGGTGCGCGACGATCGTCGTATGCCCGCCTTGATGGTCGAGTGCCGTGATCTGCCCCAATCCGTGCTCATCCCGATGCGAAACGTAAATTTTTCCTTTGTGGCCGACCATTCCCCGACCGGCCCGTAGACCCGGAAACCATAGTGCGTGAGCTCGACGGGGATCTTCCGATCGTAAGGGTAGAGCGTAAAGAACGTGCCATCCTTCTTGAACCCGACAATCCGCGGCTCATCACGGTACCCGCCGCTCTCGGCAATGAGCAGTGAGCCATCTTCATCCCACGCGATCGCGCTGGACCGCTCAGTCCGCGGATGAAAGGCTCGACCGTGAAACCGGTCGGGTATTGGAGCAGACTGCGATCGATCGGGATCTGCTGGGAAACGGGAAGCATCCGCGGCGTGGGGCGCAGCCGGCCAGGATCGACAGGACAAGCAAGAGCGAAGATCCGATTTGCGGCCCTAGACGAAGACCGGAAGACCCAAGGAAGGCCCGGCCCTCTCCGCCGCCGCTCTTCTTATGCC
>CAVPGG010000253.1:0-3975 GCA_963703755.1 uncultured Pseudomonadota bacterium | reverse complement strand
GTGGTGCTCGGCGAGGATGCCGCGCCCTTCGATCGGATGACCGGCGCCGCGGTGCTGCCAGAGATCGATGCGCACGACGTGTTTTGCCGACGCAAACGCCGACGCAACGTCGCCGTAGCTCACCTTGAACGACGCGATGTTGTTCGAGGCGAGCTCGCGCCGCACCATCGGCGCGCCCGACCGCAGCGCTTCGCGGCAGTCGACGGCGGCTGGCAGCGCCTCGTAGTCCACCTCGACGGCCGCGGCCGCATCCTCGGCCACATGGCGGCTCGCCGCCACGACCACCGCGACCGGCTCGCCCACATAGGAGACCTCGCGGTCCGCCAGCGCGAACGGCCACAGCGTGTCGGAGAGGTTGCCCGCATAGGAGCGGCGGATCATGCGCCGCTGCGCCAGCACCGGCGCGAGATCGTCGAGGGTGAGCACCGCATGCACGCCCGGCAGCGATCTTGCGGCATCCGTGGAGATGCCGCGGATCGCCGCATGCGGATGCGGGCTGCGCACGAAAGCCGCATGCAGCAGCCCGCCGACCAGGAGGTCGTCGACGAAGCGCCCGCGGCCGCGCAACAATGCCTCATCCTCGATGCGGGGAGTGCGCGCGCCGATCAAGGAAGGCATCTCGTCATTGCGAGCGAAGCGAAGCAATCTCGACCCACAATGCCGGACTCGCAGGCCGAGATTGCTTCGTCGCGCTGCGCGCTCCTCGCAACGACGGGAAAGAAAGTGCTCACGGCGCGGTCGCCTTCGCGGCTTTGGCGATGACATCCTTCGGCGTCTTGTAGACCTCGGCGAGCAGGCTCTCGATCGCGGCGGCGCTGACCGGATCAACGTCCGCCTTCATCTTGGCCGCCTCGGCGAGAAAATCCGGGTCCTTCATCGTCTGCTCGAACGCCGCGACCAGCGCGCGGCGGCGGTCGTCCGGGATGCCGGGCGGCGCCGCGAACGGGCGCGCCATCTCCTGGCTCGCCAGGATCAGGCGCACGATCTGGGTCTGCTCGGGCGTCTTCACCAATTCCATCACGCCCGGCACCTCGGGAATGTCCTTCTCCTTGTGCAGCCCCGCCTGCACCGGAATGTTGACCTTCTTGCCCGCGAGCCAGTCGCCGTGCCGCGTCTTCACGGTCGACCATGAGAGCCCGCACATGCCGTCAACCTCGCCGCGCTCCATGGCGAGCGCAACGTCATTGGTGCCCGGATAGCCGCTGACCAGCTTGAGCTTGGCGCCGAACACGTTCTTGAACATCAGCGCGAAGATATCCGGGTCGGCGCCGGCGCCGAGGCCGCCCATGGTGAACGGCTTCTCCAGCATGTCGCTCCACGTCTTTACGGCTGAGGTCTTCCACGTCATGCACACGTTGACGTCGGTCGAGATCGAGCCGAGCCAGCTGAACTTCGACGCATCGAACGGCGCCTCGTTGAGCAGCGGCGCGACCGCCATGCTGCGCGAGAACGTGCCGATCACGGTGCCGTCCTTCGGCGCCGCGCCATAGATGTAAAGCGCCGCGCGCAGGCTGCCCGCCCCTTCGCGGTTCTGCGCCACCACGGTCGGCTGGCCGGGGATGTACTTGCCGATATAGCGCGCGAGCAGCCGCCCATAGAGGTCGTAGCCGCCGCCCGCGCTGTAGCCGATGACGAGCGTGACGGTCTTGCCGCGGTAGAAGTCCTCGACGCTTTCGGCGCACGCCTGTGGCGCAGCAAACGTAAGCGCGGCGAGGAGGCAAAGGGCTAGCCGCGTCATGGCCGGGCTTGTCCCGGCCATCCACGTCTTTCCTACTGTGTGGCCAAGACGTGGATGCCCTGGACACGCCCGGGCATGACGGCGTTCAGATTGGCTCATCCCGTTCCCCAATGATCACATCGGCGGGAAGATATGCGGGAACTTGGCGCGTAGTCGTCCGCGCAAATCGCCGCTGACGTCGACCACGACCGGGAAGGTGCCGGCGAGCTTCTTGTCATAGGGGATGCAGGCGTCGACAAGGATGCGGTTGTTGAAGTTGCCGGGCAGATAGAGCGGATCGCGCTTCGAGGCCCAGGCCTTCTGGATCAGGTCGATGTCGGTGTCCGGATCGAAGCGCGTGCACATCGCCCACAGCACCTGGTCGAGCTCACCCGCATCAACGTCGTCGTCGACCACCACGGTCCACTTGCCCGCATAGGCACCGCCCTGGCAGGCAGCCGCCACGTGCAGCGCCTGGCGTGCGTGGCCGGGATAGCGCTGGCGGATCTGGATCACGGTGAAGCGCGTCGCCGGGCCGGCCTCGTGGTTCCACACGCCAAGCACCTCGGGCACGCCGCAGGCGTCGAGCGAGCGCCAGATCTGCGCGGCGCCGGCGATGCCCTTGAGCAGGCCGGTCTCGTCGACCGGCTTGTGCTGCGGCGCGCAGCACAGGATCGGATCGTTGCGGTAGAGGATGGTCTTCACGTTGACGTAGGGCCGCGGCACCGTGTCATCCGAGTAGTAGCCCATCCATTCGCCGAACGGCCCTTCCGGCCGAACCTGGCCCGGCACGGTCTCGCCCTCGATCGCGATCTCGCAGTCGGCGGGAATCGGGAAGCCGGTGAACGGCCCGCGGATGCAGTCGATCGGCTCGCCGCGCAGGCCGCCCGCGATATCATACTCGCTGATCTCCGGCAGCGGGCTCGACGCCAACAAGAACAGCAGCGGGTCCTGGCCGCACAGGATCACGACCTTCATGGGCTTGCCGCGCTCGAAGTGCTTGTCGCGATGGATGCGACCGTGCTTGCCCTCGGTGATCTGACAGCCGACGGTCTTGCCGTCATAGACCTGGCTACGGTAGGCGCCGAGGTTGAACCAGCCCGAGTCGGGATCCTGCGTGATCACGCAGTCGGCGGTGCCGATGAAGCGCGCCGTGTCCTTCTCGTGATGGCGCGGCACCGGAAACTTCAGCACGTCGACCGCGTCGCCTTCGAGCACGTTCTGCAGGATCGGTCCATCCTTCACGAAGCGCGGCGGCAGCAGCTTCATGTCCTGCATGCGCCGGTGATAGCGCTGCACGATGTCAACCTTGCGCTCGTACTTGAGCGGCAGCCCGAGCGTGAGCGCGACGCGGCGGATCGACGAGAAGTGGCCGTAGAGCGTGCGAAAACCCTTCGCATAGCCCGGCACCTCGTCGAACAGGATGGCGGGCGCCGTGTTGTTGCTCTTCTCGGTGAGCATCTGCGTGACCGCGCCCATCTCGGCATCCCAGTGCGCGCCGTTGACGTGCAGCAGCTCGCCCATCTTCTGCACCTCGTCGAGCCAGCCGCGCAGGCCGCGATACCGGATGGCGCCTTCGGTCGGCGTCTGGACGAAGGTGGAGGACATGCGTTTCTCCTCGGTGGATAGGCGGATATTCTCTCGCGGATCCGTAGGGTGGGCAACCGCGTCTTCGCGGTTGCCCACGCGCGCGCTGCACCGCGTGGGCTGCGCTTCGCGCAGCCCACCCTACGGTTGCTCACTGCAGCTTGATGTTCGCCTCGGCGACCACCTTCTTCCACATTTCATACTCGGCCTTGAGCGTCGCGGCGCCGTCGTCGAGGCCGGTGCCGCGCGGCTCGATGCCGAACTTCGCCACCGCCGTCCTGAACTCCGGGTTCTTGAGCACCTTGTCGTTGATCGCCGCATTGAGCTTGGCGAGCACGTCGGGCGGCGTGCCGGCGGTGGTGAAGATGCCGAGCCAGAGATCGACCGCGAAGCCTTTGACGCCCGCTTCGGCGACGGTCGGCAGGTCGGGATAGACGGCGGCGCGCTTCAGCCCCGTCGTCGCCAGGGCGCGGATGCGGTTGTCCTGGGTGAACGGCAGCGCGCCCGCGATGCTGGAGAAGGCGAACTGGATCTTGTTCGACATCAAGTCGGGAAAAATCTGGCCGATGCCGCGATAGGGCACATGCACGGTGTCGATCCCGGTGCGCTGCTGAAACAGGGCGGCGGCGAGATGCGGCGTGGTGCCGACGCCGGCCGAGCCGTAGTTGAGC
>CAVPGG010000252.1:0-10011 GCA_963703755.1 uncultured Pseudomonadota bacterium | reverse complement strand
GGTGGAATCGCACGGACGTGATTCCCGATCCATTCACCCCGCATCCCGAGCTCACGCAGAGCGCGAGCGACGTGCCTGTGGCGTCGGACCCCCGTCAATGACCAAGCGAATGGTGATCATGCTGGTGGCGGTTGCCATCGTGCTCGCCGGAATCTTCGGATTTCAGGTCTTCAAAAGCATCATGATCAAGAAATTCATGTCCGCGATGAGCGCGCCGCCGCAGACCGTCTCGACCGCCAAGGTGAGCACGAGCGAGTGGCAGGCGAACGTCGAGGCGGTCGGCGGCCTGCGCGCCGTCAAGGGCGCGGATCTCTCGCTCGAGGTCGCGGGCGTCGTCGACCAGATCTCGTTCGACTCCGGCGACGACGTGCGGGAGGGCGCGTTGCTGCTCAAGCTGCGCGCCGCCGACGACATCGCCAAGCTCGAATCGCTGCAGGCGACGGCGGCGCTCAGCCAGATCACCTACGACCGCGACCAGAAGCAGCTCAAGATCAACGCAGTCAGCCAGGCGACCATCGACACCGATGCGGCCAACCTCAAGAACGCGCAGGCGCAGGTCGCCCAGCAGCAGGCGATCCTCGACAAGAAGTTCCTGCGCGCGCCGTTCGCGGGCCACATCGGCATCCGCGCCGTTGATGTCGGACAGTATCTCGGGCCCGGCACCGTCATCGTGACGCTGCAGGCGCTCGATCCGATCTATCTCGACTTCTTCGTCCCGCAGCAGGACGTCGACCGCATGAAGATGAAGCAGAATGTCACCGTGCATGTCGACGCCTACCCCAACCAGACCTTCACGGGCGAGATCTCTGCGGTCAATTCCAAGGTCGATGCCGCGAGCCGCAACGTACAGATCCGCGCCACCCTGAAGAACGCCGACCGCCGGCTGCTGCCCGGCATGTACGCCACCGTCGACATCCCGACCGGCGCGCCGCAGAACCTGATCACCCTGCCGCAGACCGCGATCACCTACAGCCCCTATGGCGACACCGTCTACGTCGTCGAGGAGAACGGCAAGGACAAGGACGGCAAGCCGCATTTCGTCGCGCGCCAGACCTTCGTCACCACCGGCGCGACGCGCGGCGACCAGGTCGCGATCCTCAAGGGCGTCAAGGAGGGCGACACCATCGTCATCGCCGGCCAGCTCAAGCTGCACAACGGCTCGACCGTGCTGATCAACAACGCGATCACGCCAACCGCCGACGCCGCGCCGACCTTGCCGATCGACCGGTAGGGGTGGATGCGGCGATGATCAACGATCGGCGTCATTGCGAGCCCCCGGGTCTTGCCTTCGGCAAGCCCGAGGGTGAACTCCGCGAAGCAATCTCGCTTCACTTGCTCATGCGCCTGCGGATCGCGATTGCTTCGGCGCGCTGCGCGCGCCTCGCAATGACCGGTGAGGCGCCGCCCCCATGACCTTCACCGACATCTTCATCCGCCGGCCGGTGCTCGCGAGCGTCGTGAGCCTGATGATCCTGGTGCTCGGGCTGCGCGCCTATTTCTCGCTGCCGATCCTCCAATATCCGCGCACCACGAACGCCATCGTCACGATCACGACCATCTACTACGGCGCCGATCCCGACGTGGTGGCGGGCTTCATCACCACGCCGCTGGAGAACGCGATAGCTCAAGCAAATGGCATCGACTACATGAGCTCGGTGAGCCAGAGCGGGCTCAGCACCATCACGGTCTACCTGCGGCTCAACTACGATGCCGACAAGGCGCTCACCGAGATCAATACCAAGGTCAACTCGGTGCTCAACCAGCTGCCGACCGGCACGCTGCAGCCGACCCTCACGGTCAAGGTCGGGCAGACCATCGACGCGATGTATATCGGCTTCAACAGCGACACGCTGGCGCCGAACCAGATCACCGACTACCTCGCGCGCGTGGTGCAGCCCAAGCTGCAGGCGGTCACCGGCGTGCAGACCGCCGAGCTGCTCGGCCAGAAGGTGTTCGCGCTGCGCGCCTGGCTCGACCCGCAGAAGCTCGCCGCCTTCGGCCTCACCGCGACCGACGTGAGCGCGGCGCTCACCGCGAACGACTTCATCTCCGGGATCGGCAATACCAAAGGCCAGATGGTGCAGGTGAACCTGACGGCCTCGACCAGCCTGCACACGGCCGCCGAATTCAAAAACCTCGTCATCAAGCAGACCGGCGGCGCGATCGTGCGGCTCAAGGACGTTGCCAACGTCACGCTCGGGTCCGAGGACTACGAGTTCGGAGGTCGGCTTCGACGGCAAGCAGGCGGTCTACATCGGCATCCAGGTCGCGCCCTCGGCCAACCTGCTCGAGGTGATCAAGGGCGTGCGCGACGTTTTCCCGCAGATCCAGGCGCTGCTGCCGCACGGCCTCAACGGCGAGATCATCTACGACTCGACCGAGTTCGTGAACTCGGCGATCAACGAGGTGATCCGCAGCCTCGCCGAGGCGCTGGCGATCGTCACCGCGGTCGTGTTCCTGTTCCTGGGCTCAATGCGCTCGGCGATGATCCCGACGGTCGCGATCCCGCTCTCGCTCGTCGGCACGCTGATCATCCTGCTCGCGCTCGGCTACTCGATCAATCTGCTCACCCTGCTGGCCCTCGTGCTCGCCATCGGCCTCGTGGTCGACGACGCCATCATCGTGGTCGAGAACGTCAACCGCCACATCGAGGAAGGCACGCGCCCGATCGATGCCGCGATCCTGGCGGCGCGCGAGCTCGGCGGCCCGATCATCGCGATGACGGTGGTGCTCGCCGCCGTCTATGTGCCGATCGGCTTCCAGGGCGGCCTCACGGGCGCGCTCTTTGCCGAGTTCGCCTTCGCGCTCGTCGGCGCCGTCACGGTCTCGGGCGTGGTCGCGCTCACGCTCTCGCCGATGCTGTGCTCGCGCCTGCTCAAGGCGCCGCGATCCGGCGCGGCGCGGCTGGGAGGACCGGCTCACCGCCTTCATCGACCGCCAGTTCAACCGCCTGCGCGGCGGTTATTCGCGGCGCCTGCACGGCAGCTTGAATTTCTGGCCCGTCACCATCGTGTTCGGCGTGATCATCTTCGCCAGCAACATCCCGCTCTTCCTCACGTCCAAGACCGAGCTCGCGCCGCAGGAGGACCAGGGCGTCATCATCACCCAGTCGATCGCGGCGCCCAACGCGACCTTGCAGCAGCGCCAGCTCTACTCGCGCCAAGTCTACAAGATCTTCGCCGGCCATCCCGAGACCGGGCACGTGTTCCAGCTCGACATTCCCGGCCAGTCGATCGCCGGCATGGTGCTCAAACCCTGGGACGTGCGCACCAGGACCGCGAACGATCTCCAACCCGTCTTGCAGCAGCAGCTCGGCAACATCTCGGGCGTGCGCGTCGCCGCGTTCCAGCCGCCGCCGCTGCCCGGCAGCATCGGCCTGCCGGTGCAGTTCGTGCTGACCACCACGGATCCGTTCGAGCGGCTCTACGACATCGCCCAGCAGTTCCTGCAGCAGGCGCTGGCGAGCGGCATGTTCATCTTCCTCGACAGCGACCTCAAGATCGACAACCCGCAGACCTCGATCGTCATCGATCGCGACAAGACCGCCCAGCTCGGCCTGCGGATGAACGACGTCGGCGCCTCGCTCGCCTCGATGCTCGGCGGCGGCTACGTCAACTACTTCAGCATGAGCGGGCGCTCCTACAAGGTGATCCCGCAGGTGCAGCAGCGCTACCGGCTCAACGCGCGCCAGCTCCTCGACTATTACATCCGCACCGGCGACGGCTCGCTGGTCCCGCTCTCGACCGTCGCGTCGATCCAGACCAAGACGGTGCCGGAAGCGCTCAACCACTTCCAGCAGCTCAACAGCGCGACCATCGCGGGCGTGACCATGCCGGGCGTCGCCCAGGGCGATGCGCTGCAATTCCTCAAGGATCTGTCCGCCCGCCTCCTGCCGCAGGGATACACGATCGACTATGGCGGCCTGAGCCGGCAGTACATCCAGGAGTCGGGCGGCTTCCTGGTCACCGCCTTGCTCGCCGGCATCATCATCTTCCTGTCGCTCGCCGCGCTGTTCGAGAGCTTCCGCGATCCGGTGATCATCCTGATGTCGGTGCCGACGGCGATCGCCGGCGCGCTCATCTTCGTCAGCCTCGGCTTCGGCGGCGCCTCGCTCAACATCTATACCGAGGTCGGCCTCGTCACCCTGGGCGGCCTGATCAGCAAGCACGGCATCCTGATCGTGCAGTTCGCCAACGACCTGCAGGCGCAGGGCCGCCCCAAGCGCGAGGCGATCGAGGAAGCCGCCGCCATCCGGCTGCGCCCGATCCTGATGACCACCGCCGCCATGGTGCTCGGCGTCATTCCGCTGATCACCGCGAGCGGCGCCGGCGCGGTGTCGCGCTTCCAGATGGGCGTCGTGATCGCGTCGGGGCTCTCGATCGGCACGCTGTTCACGCTGTTCGTCGTGCCGGCCGTATATCTGGTGGTGGCGGGCGAGCATCATGCGAGCGCCGGCCTCGCCGACGAGACCGCGCACGCGCCGGCGACCTGACCGCCGTCGATAGACATGCGCCGAATAAAGCAAGCGCGCGCATTCCGATTCACATCATTTATCCCAACATGTGAATCGACAATTTCGTTCACTCGGCTTGAATCTTTTGCGGCTGGGATCCAGGCTACGCCGCGGCAATCGCTTCGGCGGCACGCAACGCGATCGTCGCCTTGATCAGCCCGCCGACGTAGCCCGCGTTCGGTCCGCCGCACAAACCGCCGACCGTGGAGCCGGCCGCGAACAGGCCGGGCAGCGGCGCGTCGTTGCGGTCGAGGACGGCGCCATGGCGGTCGACCACGATGCCGCCCATGGTGTTGGTGATGGCCGCACAGATCGGCATTGCGAAGAACGGCGCGGTCCTGATCGGCCAGACTTTGAATCGATCGCTGCGCCGCGGCGGCGCCAGCAGATGCAGCGTGCCGGCGTCGATCGCGGCGTTGTACGCGGCGACGAGATCCTCCAGCCGTTGCGGCGCGATGCCGGTCAGTCCGGCCAGCTCGGCGATCGTGCCGGCGCAATGCAATGTGCCGCCCGCGTCCCGCAATAGCGGATTGGGCGGCTGCGCATGGCCGCGGCCCGGCGCGCCGTCCCAGACCGCCTGGTCGAAGACGATCGTGGCGCCGAGCGGATCGGCGAGACGCGCCACGGCGTTGGACATGTAGATGCCGCCGAGGCCCTCGTCGGCGAAGCGGCGGCCATCGGCGTCGATGACGATGCTGGCCGCCGCGATCTCGTCGACATAGGGCCGCGGCCACAGCCGCGTCGATCGCATCGCGTCGCGGCTGTGCAGATGGCCATAGAACATGTCGAGGCCGGTGGTCGCGGCGCCGAGCGCCTGCGCCATGCGCAGGCCGTCCCCGGTCGCGCTGCCGCCGTTGCGCGCCAGCAGCTTCTCGGGCGCCGGGCAAATGTGCGCACGGATCAGGTCGTGGCTGGCCTGGAAGCCGCCGTCGGCGATGACGACGGATGGCGCGCTGAAGCCGGCGGCGCCCGCGGCCGTCTCGACCTGGATTGCACCCGAAGCAAGTGCCAGCGCGCGGACGCGCATCCCGCGCAGCACCCGGCCCTGCCGCCGCCGCAGGTTTTCCTCCAGGCGCTCCAGCGCAACGTCGCCGGAATATCCGCGCCAGTTGAGGCCAGCCCCTTGGCGCCACGGCGGGGCCAGCACGTTGGTCTGGTAGCCGACGCCGAGATCGACGAGATCGATGCCCTCGCTCCGGAGCCACTGCATCAGCCGGCGGCCGTCCTTGGCGACGGCGCGCGCCAGATCCTTGCGCGCAAAGCCGTCGCTGCAGGCCTCGATCTTGGCGGCGAGGACGTCCTCGTCCGCTCCGACGTTGGTGTAATTGATGTGGAACGTGCCGTAGGTGTAGCGCGAGTTGCAGAGGTATCTTTGCTCCTCGCCCTTCTCGAGGACGACGACGCGCTTGCCGAGCTGCGCGGCACGATTGGCGGCGACCAGGCCGGCGATGCCGGCCCCGATCACGATCACGTCGTGCTGCGCGTCGGCCTTGGCCATCAGGGCGCATCCGGATCAATCGACGTTTCGACGTTAGCGCCTCTGATGATCGACCGCCACTCATCGCGTTCGATTGGCTCATCCGATGGCTTGTCTCACCGCATGCTTGTCAGTTCGGGCATCGTCGCGCATGGGAGAGTGGGCAGAGGATGATGTGTCCTCAGCGATCCGGATGGGGTTGATTTCGGCGGCGGCCGCGCGGCACGGCGCGCCGACGCGTCGGGATGCTGCTTTTCGTAGTCGCGCAATTCGGTTTGATAGTCGCCCTCCTCAACGACTGGACGGCGCGGCATGCCTCCGCGCAGGCCGAGACCAATCGACAACACCAAAATGCCGGGAATGCAGGCGACGACGAATTCGATGAGGGCGAGGTATCCTCCGGGAAGATGGTAGAGTCCGGTATTCCTGTCGAATAAAGGCGAAGCCCAGTCTGGCACGATGCTCAAGGGGCCCACCATCGGCAAGGCGAGCGCGCCGCCTGCGAGCAGAAGCAACGCGCCGATCACGATCAGCGCGTAGGCCGTGACGTTGCGGTTTGGCATGGGATTTTCCCGCGGGGTCTGTTTCGGATAGGCGTGAAACGCACCGGGTAGGCCCCACGGGCCGCCGAAAGGCGCAAGTGACCGACGATGTCCGCCAAGGTGAGCCGCAATCGGCCGCCGACCGATCCTCAAAAAGGTCGTGGCCGTGATGCTATCATCGAAGCGAATATTGGCAAATGTCCGCCTTGGGATCTGAATTTTGCTGTGGATCGTTCGGCCGGAAGTCGTCTGGAACCGATTTCAGCCGTGGTTCACTCGCAACGCGAGGAAATGGCACGAACGGCTCGACCGTCGGCAATAGCGCGAGCGGCCCTCACAATCACGTCGTCACCGCCCCCAGCCGCTCGCGCGGCTCGCCCCCCGCCCCCTCGCCCGCGGCCCGCAGGCGCGCCTCGAACTCGGCGAAGCTCAGGCCCTTGGCGCCGCGGCGGTGGAAATAGAGATGCGTCGCGAGCCAGCGCATCGGCGAGGTCGCGATGAGGGCATCGACCAGAAAATTGGGCGGCGCGAGGTCGAGGCCGGCACGCAGCGCGCACTTCGCCCCGAAGCACGGCAGCTCGCGCGCGAGCGCGGTCGCGGGCGACGGGCCGAGGTGAAGGAGATGGTCGGCGATCGCCTGCGCGGCGCGGCGGCCGAACTGGAAGGCGAGGCGGATGCCGCCGCCCGTCGCCGGCGACACCATGCCGGCGGCATCGCCGACGAGCAGCACGCCCGGCGCCGACCAAGGCTCGACCATGCCGCCCGCCGGAATGCGGCCGGCGCGCCGCTCGATCACGCGGGCGCCCGCAAAGCCGAACAGCGGCTCGGTGCGCGCCAGGAATGCCGTGAGGTCAGGCCGCCGTCCGCCGCTCACCGCGAGGCCGACCTGCGTCGCCCGCGGGCCCGGCGCCACCCAGGCCAGATAGCCGGGTGCCAGGCGGCGGTCGATGAAACAGTGCAGGAAGCGCGCATCGACCTCGGCGAGCGGCTCGAACTCGCCCTCGACGCCGACGAGAAAGCGCCGGTTGCGGCCGAGCCCGAAACATCGTGCGACGGCCGAGCGCGCCCCGTCCGCGCCGAGCACGAAACGGGCCGCAAGATCGAGGCCGCCGATCTTGAAGCGATCGCCGTCGCGCGAGGCGCCGACGAAGCGCGTGCCGTAGCGGATGCGGGCGCCGGCACGCTGCGCCTCGTCGCCGAGCCAGCGCAGCAGGCGCGCGGTATCGGTGGTGAGAAAGAAGCTGCCCGGCGAGAACAGATCGATATGCCGCAGGCTCGGCGCATAGAGCCGCACGCCGTGGATGCACCGCGTCATCGCGTGCGGCACGTCGATTTCCTCGGCCGCCTCCTTGACCAGGATGCCGGTGGTGGCGACGCGCGCGCCGGCGTCGTCCTTCGCCTCCACAACCACGACCGAAAGCCCGCGCATCGCCGCCGTCCGCGCCGCCACGAGCCCGGCAAAGCTCGCCCCGACGATCAACAGGTCGCAGCTGTCCTCGGTCCGCGGCATCGTGTCCCCTCCGGCCGATCCGACCGGGAGCCTATCGAAGCGGGACGGCGGCACGCAGCGTCATGATCGGGCTTTTTCCGCCGCGAACGATTGCGATTTTGTGATCATTTGTGCGTGGCGGGCGAGTAGCGAGTAGCCCGGATTGAGCAGAGCGAAATCCGGGTCCGCCGCAGCAGGCCGCCAAGTACCCGGGTTTCGCTCCGCTCAACCCGGGCTACGCTTGCTTGTGCGTGGATTCGGCTTGTAATACGCGTAGCCGGGCATGCGATGACATTCTCCGGAGGGGCGCGGCGTGGCGAGCAATCGGAAGCGGGTACTGGTGCCGAGCTCCATGGGCGCAGGCGGCAGACGGCTGCTCGATGCGCGCGATGACGTTGAGGTCGTCGCGTTTCCCCCCGCCGTCTCGGCTGCCGATTTTCAAATGCTGTTGCGATCGGGCGGCGAGGTCCATGGCGCGATCCTTGGACTGACGCCCTTTGGCGAGACGGAGTGCGCGCTCGCGCATGGACTGGAGGTCGTGGCACGCATCGGGGTCGGGTATGATGCCATCGACGTACCCGCGCTCACCCGTCGCCGCGTTCCTTTGATGCTGGTGGGGACGGCGAACTCCTCCTCGGTCGCCGAGCATGCGCTTTTCCTCATGCTCACGCTGGCGAAGCGCGGCGGCGAGCTTCACGCGTTGGTGCGCGCCGGCCGCTGGGCCGAACGCCTGACCGCGATGCCGGTCGATCTGTTCGGCAAGACCGTGCTCGTCGTCGGATTTGGCCGCACCGGCACGCGGGTCGCCAAGCGTTGCCTGGCGATGGAAATGACGGTGCTCGTTCACGATCCCTACTTGCCCGCCGAGGCCATGCGGGCCGCCGGATGCGAGCCGGTTTCCGATCTCGATGCCGCGCTCCCGCGGGCGGATTTCGTGACCATCCACTGCCCACGCAATGCGGAGACGATCGGAATGTTCGGCGCCGCACGGTTGGGGCGCATGAAAAAGACCGCCTATCTGGTCAACACGGCGCGCGGCGGGATTGTCGATGAAGGCGCGCTGCATGCGGCGCTGACCGCGGGCACCATTGCGGCCGCCGGCATCGATGTGTTCGATCCCGAGCCGCCGCCGCCGGATCATCCGCTCCTGCGGCTCGCCAATCTCGTGACGTCGCCGCACATGGCGGGCGTGACGCGTAAATCGATGGATCGCATGGCGGTGCAAGCCGCCGCCAACGTGCTCGGCGTATTCGACGGCAAGCCGATCCGGGAGAACGCGGTCAATCCGGAACTGTTCGATTAGCGAGTAGCCCGGATTGAGCGCAGCGAAATCCGGGTGCGCCGCCGCAAGTCGGCAAATGCTTGCGGGCTTTCGCTCCGGGACACGCGCATTCGCTCAACGGGGTAGCGCCAGGAGCGATGGTCAAAGCGTCGCAGGTGCCTGGAGCACGACTGCTGGACCCCGGGCTCGTGAGTGTGACGCCAGCCGGCCTGCCTGCGACCCATGCTCTCCCGTTGCTATCGGGATCCACCACAGGAGATCCTGCAAGCGTTGAATGGATTCGTACATCTGATCTCAATCTCTTGTTCGGAGCCTGCTCTACCTCTGCGTTGAAAATCCGCGACGCACTGACGGTAGGTCGCCGTGCATTTCTTTTGACAATCGGGGGACTCGGCCCACACCCTCGACCCTGCAAACACGGTGAGCATTGAGCCGGCAAAAACAATGATCGCCGGGCCACGCAACCTTCGCTTCAAGACAGACATCTGCGGGTCCTTTCGCGCCGTATGTTTGCGACAGGGCGTCTAGAGCGCTTTCCGGTGAAGTGGACGTCCGGTTCACCGAAGAAAACGCGTCAAACCAATAACTCTAGGGCATGTTCCGGCGGCGTGGGCGCCGGTCCGCCGACAAGAACATGCAGCTCCACCACGAAGTTCTACGCCGCGGCGCCGTTGCTGGCGAGCAGTCGGCCGCCGAGTATCGCGGCGG
>CAVPGG010000251.1:0-15139 GCA_963703755.1 uncultured Pseudomonadota bacterium | reverse complement strand
CGCATCCCGTTCGGCGACAAGGAGATCGTCGGCTGGCTACGGCTTCCCAAAGGCGCCGGCGCGGCGCCGCTGGTCCTCACCATCAGCGCGCTCGACAGCCGCAAGGAGGATAACGTCGAGCGCAGCGACGCCTTCATCCGCCGCGGCATTGCGACCTTCTCGTTCGACATGCCCGGCACCGGACAGGCACCGGTGCGCGGCGACGTTGACTCCGACAAGATGTTCTCGCGCGTGCTCGATTACGTCGCGACCCGACCCGAGATCGACGCCAAGCGCGTCGTCGTCCAGGGCGGCAGCTGGAGCGGCTATTGGGCCGCCAAGCTCGGCATCGTCGAGCGCGCGCGCCTCGCCGCCGTCGTCGTCCAGGGCGGCCCGATCCACAACTACTTCCAGCCCGAGTGGCAGAAGAAGGCGCTCGGCACCCGCGAATATCTGTTCGACCTCTTTCCGGCGCGCGCGTCGGTCTACAGTGCCCAGTCGCTCGACGAGTTCCTCGCCTTCGGCCCAAAAATGTCGCTCAAGGCGCAGGGGCTGATCGACCGGCCCTCCGCCCCGATGCTGCTGGTCAACGGCGACCGCGACACCCAGGTGCCGATCGCCGACCTCGACCTCATGCTGCATTCCGGCTCGCCCAAGGACGCCTGGGTCAATCCGGCAGGCGGCCATATGGGCCGCTCGGCCGACTGGCCGGATGGTAAAATCTTCGCAAAAATCGTCGCCCCGTGGATCGCGCGCCACATCGGGCTCGGCGAATAGGTCCCGGCCGGGCGTGGACTCTTTCGGCCGTTTCTGGTAAAGCCGCGCCCAACTCGGGAGCCCGCGCAACCGCTATTGGCGGCCGCAAGACGCCCGGCTCCGGCCAAGCAGCTCTCACGATCGATCGAGAGGAACAAGCGTGCAGGTTCTCGTCCGCGACAACAATGTCGACCAGGCCCTCAAGGCGCTGAAGAAGAAGATGCAGCGCGAGGGGATTTTCCGCGAGATGAAGCTCCGCGGACACTACGAAAAACCCTCCACCAAGAAGGCGCGGGAAAAGGCGGAAGCGATCCGCCGGGCCCGCAAGCTCGCCCGCAAGCGCGCCCAGCGCGAAGGCCTCCTCCCCGGCAAGCCCAAGGTGCTCCCGGGGCGCGCCGGTCCCGGTGGTCCGGGCGGTCGCGGTGGCCCCGGCGGGGGCCGCAGTGGCGGCGGGTTCGGCGGTGGCGGGGGTGGTGGTGGCTTTGGAAGCGGCGGCGGGTTCGGCGGCCGTGGGCCGCGCTGAGCCGTAACGCCATAGAATTTCAACTGGAATTCCGCGCGGACAGGCTTGGCCTGTCCGCGTTTTCGTTTCGGCAACCTGGGCTCTCTATCGTCACCGCGACTCACATCTGATTCGGGGAATGCGCATGATTCCGCCCTCCGCCAGGGCGACCTCCGTCCTGCGACGCAATGTCGGCCTGATGCTCGCGGCCGCGCTCGCCGCCTGCTCGCAGGCGGGGCTCCCGGCGCCGAGCGGCGGCCTCAACGACGACGTGACAGGGTCGATCTCGTCCTCGAACCTGTCGTCGCTCGGCGATGTCGTCGCGCGCAACCCGAAGGACCCGCAGGCCTACAACATGCGCGGCTCGGTGCTCGGCGCCGCCGGCCGCTACCAGGAGGCGCTCGCCGACTTCAACACGGCGATCGGCCTCGATCCGAACTTCGCCCAGGCTTATGCCAATCGCGGCCTGGTCGAGCGTCAGACCGGCAGACTCGACCAGGCGATGGCCGACTACAACCGCGCGATCGCAATCGATGCGAGCTACGCGGTCGCCTATGTGGGCCGCGGCATGGTGCATCGGCAGAGAGGGCAGCTCCTCGCCGCCCTCAACGACTTCAACAAGGCGATCCAGCTCCGCCCGGACAACGGCGAGGCCTTCTACGATCGCGGGCTTCTCTATCAGGCCCAGGGCCAGCATCAGTATGCGATCGACGACTTCACCACCGCGATCGGCCTCACGCAGCACCACGCGGGTCCCTTCGTCGCCCGCGGCCTGAGCTATCTCGCCGTCGACGACCTCAAATCGGCGGCGAGCGACCTCGACGATGCGGTGCTGCTCGACCCGCACAACGTCGAGGCGTGGACCAGCCGCGGCCTCGTTTACGAGCGGATGCGGAACAAGGAGAAGGCGGCCGGCTCGTATGCGCAGGCGCTCACCATCCGCCGCGACTACGAACCGGCCGCGCAGGGCTTCGCCCGCGTCGGCGGCCAGCCCGGGCGGAGCTATCAGACGTTCAATTGAGACGCATATTTGCGCGTGATCTTTTCCGACAACCGGTACCGACTTTTCTGGCTCACGCTTTAGCGGACCGCCACGATCGCTCGACCGCACGCCGCCGATGGCTTGTTCGCGGCTTCGATCTGGTCTTACATCGCTGCAAGACGAGCGCTCAGACCACGCGATCTTCGCAACGAAACCCGACCGCCGGAGGAAAACCGATGTCCCTGTCGCTATCCCGCCGCGCACTGTTGGAGCGCTCGGCTCTGCTCGCCGGCGGCCTCGTCGCGGCGCCGGCCATCGTCCGCCGCGCGGCTGCCGCCGCGCTCAAGATGCGAGCGTCGTCGTCGCTCGCCAATGATCCGAAATACGCCAACGGCCGAGTCTACTACGACAATCTCGTCAAGCAGCTCAAGGCGAACGGGCTGGACGGCGCGATCGAGATCGCGTTCTTCCCCGACAACCAGCTCGGCCAGGAGATCGACGTCATCAATTCGGTGAAGCTCGGCGTCATCGACATGATGGTCTCGGGCTCATCGATCTCGGCCAATCTCGTGCCGCTGGTCGGCACCTTCGACCTCGGCTACCTGTTCTCGAGCTTCGAGCTGCAGACCAAGGCATTCGACGCGGGCGCGGCAAAGTCGGTCGAGGCGGCGCTGCTCAAGGGCGCGAATATCCGCATCATCGCCTGGGCGTACAATTTCGGCTCGCGCAGCGTGCTGGCGAAGAAACCGGTCAAGACGCCGGAGGGCCTCGCCGGATTGAAAATCCGCACGCTGCCCAACCCGGTGATCACCGAATGCCTGCGGCTGATGGGCGCCGCCGCGACGCCGCTCGCGTTCGGCGAGATCTATACGGCGCTGCAGGCCGGCGTGCTCGACGGACTCGAGCACGATCCGCCCACGCTGGTGTCGAGCAAGTTCTACGAGACCGCCAAGCACTACGCGCTCACCAAACACAACTTCTCGCCGCTCGCGATCTACTTCAGCGAGGCGACGTTCGCCCGCATGGACGCCAAGCTGCGCGAGGGCTTCCTCGATGCGGCGCAGAAAGCGGCGGCCGACACCCGCCGCCACGGGCTCGCGATCGAGAAGGAGGCGCTGGACGCGCTTGCCCAGAAAGGCGTCACCATCGTTGCGGTCGATCGCGAGCCGTTCCGCAAGCGGGTGCTCCCGCAGACCGATCGATTCATCAAGGCTCATCCAGAGGCGAAGGCGATCGTCGACGCCATCCGCGCGGTGCAGACCTAGTGCCGCCGATTTGACGTTCCTGCACCACCTGCAGCAAGCTCGTTCAGGAACGTCAAATAGACAAGCGGCACCAGAATCATAGCCTTGCTAGTGCCCCTTTGCTTCCGAAGTTCGTGTCAAAGATTGCTGCAATGTATCACGAACTTCGGAAGCGGGGCACTAGCGCTGCGGCGAGGCACGGAGCCGTCGCGTGACCGCCGAAACCACATTGCCGACGGCGGACGCCCGCTCCATCACGAAGGTGCTGCTGGTCCTGACCGACGCGATGGCGGCGCTGATGCTCGCCGCCGACCTTGCGGTGGTGATCGGTTCGGTCCTGCTGCGCTCGTGGTTCGACGCGCCGGTCGAGTGGGCCGATGACGTTGCGCGCGGCCTCATGGTCGGCTCGAGCTTCTTCGGCGCCGCGAGCGCCGTTGCGCGCGCCGAGAATCCCGGCGTCGTCTTCTTCATCGAGCGGCTGCCCTCGGCGCCCGCCGCGCCGTCGATGCGACCGGCGCGCTGCTCGTCACCGTGGCCGCGGCCTATGCGGCGGTCAACGCCTTCAAGATGGGCTGGCTCACCACCGGGCAGACGACCGGCTCGGGCCTCCCGCTCGAATGGACCTTCTACCCGATGGGCGCGGGCTCGCTGTGCATGGCGCTGTTCGCCGCCGAATCGTTCGTGCGCCGGCCCTGGCGCGACAGCGGCACAGCCCTCGTCGCGGTGGCTGCCTGCGTCGCGCTCGATCTCGCCTGGGATGCCGTTTCGCCCGCGACCGTTCCGTCGTCGCAGGTGCTGATGCTCGCGGGCTTCGTCGTGATGCTGGCGGGCGGCCTGCCGATCGGCTTTGCGCTCGCGCTCGCGGCGCTGATCTACATCTGGGTGGAAGGCACGCTGCCGGGCGTCATCTTCGCCCAGCAGATGGCGCGCGGCATCGACAATTTCGTGCTGCTCGCGATCCCGTTCTTCATCCTGGTCGGCTACCTGATGGAGGCGAACGGCATGTCGACACGCCTGATCGAGCTGCTGGCGCGGCTGGTCGGGCGCATGCGCGGCGGACTCAACGTCGTGATGGTGACCGCGATGGTGCTGTTCTCCGGCATCTCGGGATCGAAGATGGCGGACGTTGCGGCGGTCGGCGCCGTGATGATCCCGGCGGCGCGCAAGTCGGGGCAGAACCCGGGCGGCGCGGTCGCGCTGCTCGCGGCCTCGGCCGTGATGGCGGAGACCATCCCGCCCTGCATCAACCTGATCATCCTCGGTTTCGTCGCCAATCTCTCGATCGGCGGCCTGTTCATGGCCGGGCTGCTGCCGGCGGGTCTGATGGCCGCCGCACTGGTCATCGTCTCGATCGTGTTCGGCACGCGGTCCGCGCCGGCCGCGGATGCCATCCCGGCCGGATCAGCACTGCGAATGTGGGCCGGCGCGCTGGTCTCGCTCGGGCTGATCGCGCTGATCTTCATCGGGTTCAAGAGCGGGTTTGCGACCGCGACCGAGATCTCCGCTTTCGCCGTGCTCTACGCCGTGGCGGTCGGCGGCGCCCTCTTTCGCGAGCTCTCGCTCGCCGCCTTGGCCCGCAGCTTCGTGCAGGCCGCCAACCGCTCCGGCCTCGTGCTGTTCATCGTCGCCGCCGCACAAGCGCTCGCCTTCGTGCTCACGCTGCAGCAGATTCCGCACGCCGTCGCCCAGGCGATGGTCGCGCTGTCGCAGAGCAGCGGGGTCTGGCTGTTCATGCTGCTGTCGATCGCGATCCTGATCGTGATGGGCTCGGTGCTCGAAGGCGCCGCCGCGCTGATCATCTTCGGGCCGCTGCTGGTGCCGGTCGCGGGCCAGCTCGGCATCGCGCCGCTGCACTTCGGCGTCGTGCTGGTGATCGCGATGGGCATCGGGCTGTTCGCGCCACCGCTCGGCCTCGGCCTCTACGGCGCATGCCTGATCGGCCGCGTCCCGATCGAGCAGACCGTGAAGCCGATCCTCGCCTATCTGGGTCTGCTGCTGCTGTGCCTGCTGCTGATCGCGTTCGTGCCGGCGATCAGCCTGACGCTGCCGCACGCGCTGGGCTATTGAGCAACGCGTGAAAGTCCTCCTCACCCATACGCCGCAGAGCCGCCGGCAATATTACGGCGAGCGCGCGCTCGCGGCGCTGCGCGAGCTTGCCGAGGTCCGCCTCAACGAGCGCGACACGGCGCTCGACCCGCCGGCGCTGATCGCGGCTGCCGTCGACGTTGACGTGATCATCGCGGATCGGCTCGCGGCCGGCCCCGCGGAGGTCTTCCGCGCGCTCGCCTCGCTCAAGGCCTTCCTGCGCGTCGCGGTCGATATCCGCAACATCGATGTCGCGGCGGCGAGCGCCGCCGGCGTGCTGGTCACGCGGGCGGCGCCCGGCTTCGTGACGGCGGTGACCGAGCTGGCGCTGGGCTTCCTCGTCGATCTCGCGCGCGGAATCTCGCGCGCGAGCGCCGACTACCATGCGGGCCGCCCGCCGGAGGTGCGCATGGGCCGCGAGCTCGCCGGCGCAACCGCCGGCATCATCGGCTATGGCGCGATCGGCCGGCACCTCGCGCCGTTGCTCGCCGGCCTCGGCGTGCGCGTGCTCGTCGCCGATCCGCATGCGCGGGTCGCGCCAGGCGCCGTCGAGCAGGCCGCGTTGGACGACCTCCTCGCGCGCTCGGACTACGTGATCTGCCTTGCGGTCGCCACCGCCGAGACCGAGAACCTGATCGATGCGCGCGCGCTCGCGCGCATGCGGCGCGAGGCCTGCTTCATCAACCTGTCGCGCGACAATCTCGTCGACGAGGCCGCGCTCATGCGGGCCTTGCGCGAGGAGAAGATCGCCGGCGCCGCGATGGACGTTGGCCGCGCGACCGACCAGATGCCGTCGCCCGAGCTCGCGAAGTTGCCGAACGTCATCGCAACGCCGCACATCGGGGGGCTCACGCCGCAGGCCATTCAGGCGCAGGCCTTCGATACGGTGCGCCAGCTCGACGCGATCCGGCGCGGCGAAGTGCCCGAAGGCGCGGTCAACGCAGAGGCGTGGACGCGCCGGCCGCGCTGATCCGCCACCTCACTCCGCCTTGACGATCTGCTCGGTCATCTTCTTGGCGTCGCCGAGCAGCATCATGGTGTTGTCGCGGTAGAACAGCGGGTTGTCGATGCCGGCGTAGCCGGAGGCGAGCGAGCGCTTGATGAACATCACGGTGCCGGCCTTCCACACCTGCAGCACCGGCATGCCGTAGATCGGCGAGGTCTTGTCGTCCTCGGCGGCCGGGTTGGTCACGTCGTTGGCGCCGATCACGAAGGCGACATCGGCCTGGGCGAACTCGGAGTTGATGTCCTCGAGCTCGAACACCTCGTCGTAGGGAACGTTGGCCTCGGCGAGCAGCACGTTCATGTGGCCGGGCATGCGGCCTGCGACCGGGTGGATCGCATATTTGACCTCGACGCCCTCGGCCTTGAGCTTGTCGGCCATCTCGCGCAACGCGTGCTGCGCCTGTGCGACCGCCATGCCGTAGCCCGGCACGATGATGACCTTGGACGAGTTCTTCATGATGAAGGCGGCGTCCTCGGCCGAGCCGAGCTTGACGGGCCGCTGCTCGCCGCCGGCGGCCGGACCTGCCACCTCGCCGCCGAAGCCGCCGAGGATGACCGAGAAGAAGTTGCGGTTCATGCCGCGGCACATGATGTAGCTGAGGATCGCGCCGGACGAGCCGACCAGCGCGCCGGTGATGATCAGCGCCGAGTTGCCGAGCGTGAAGCCGATGCCGGCCGCCGCCCAGCCCGAATAGGAGTTGAGCATCGAGATCACGACCGGCATGTCGGCGCCGCCGATCGGGACGATGATGAGGATGCCGAGCGCGAGCGAGATCGCGACGATGAGCCAGAACTCGACCGCGGTCTGGTGATGATAGAAGCTGACGATGAAGAAGACGAGCGCCACCGCCAGCGCGATGTTGATGACGTGGCGCAGCGGCAGGATGATCGGCTTGCCGCTCATGCGGCCGGACAGTTTGAGGAACGCGATCACCGAGCCCGTGAACGTGATCGCGCCGATGGCGACGCCGAGCGACATCTCGATCAGGCTCGGCGGATGAATTTCCGACTTGGTGCCGATGTCGAACGCCGCGGGCGCATAGAAGGCGCCGGCCGCGACCAGCACGGCCGCCATGCCGACCAGCGAGTGGAAGGCGGCGACGAGCTCGGGCATCGCGGTCATCGGCACGCGCCGCGCCGTCACGGCGCCGATGCCGCCGCCGATGCCGACGCCGATGATGACGAGCGCCCAGGCGCCGACGCCCGCCGGCGGATGCGCCGCCAGCGTGGTGAGGATCGCGATCGCCATGCCGGTCATGCCGAACAGATTGCCGCGCCGGCTCGACTCCGGGCTCGACAGCCCGCGCAAGGCGAGGATGAAGAGGACGCCGGCGACGAGATAGAGGAGTGCGGCGAGATTGGCGCTCATCGGCCGATCCTCACTTCTTTTTCTTCTGATACATCGCCAGCATGCGCTGCGTCACCAGGAAGCCGCCGAAAATATTGACCGAGGCGAGCACCAGCGCGACGAAGCCGAGCGCGCGCGCCCAGATCGGACCGTCGCCAACCAGCGCGACGCCGACCGCGAGCAGCGCACCGACCACGATGACCGAGGAGATCGCGTTCGTCACCGACATCAGGGGGGTGTGCAGCGCCGGCGTCACCGACCAGACCACGTAGTAGCCGACAAAAATCGCGAGCACGAAAATGGAGAAGCGGAAGACGAACGGATCGACCGCCGTTGCGAGTTGGTCCATGGCACTCTCCGTCAGGCTGCGCTTTTCGGCTTGAAATTCGGATGCACGACGGCGCCATCGCGGGTGAGCATGGTCGCCTTGACGAGCTCGTCGTCCCAGTTCACGGCGAGCGCCTTGGCCTTCTTGTCGACCAGGGTCTCGACGAACGCGAACAGGTTGCGGGCGTAGAGCGCCGAGGCCGATGCGGCGAGCCGGCCCGGCACGTTGAGAAAACCGACGATCTTGACGCCGCCCACGTCGGCGACCTTGCCGGGCTGCGCACCCTCGACATTGCCACCGCGCTCGACCGCGAGGTCGACGATCACCGAACCCGGGCGCATCGAGCGCACCATGTCGGCGGAGATCAACCGCGGCGCCGGCCGGCCCGGGATCAGCGCCGTGGTGATCACGATGTCCTGCTTCTTGACGTGCTCGGCGACGAGCGCGGCCTGCTTCGCCTGGTACTCCTTGGACATCTCCTTGGCGTAGCCGGCCGCGGTCTCGGCCTGCTTGAACTCCTCGTCCTCGACCGCGATGAATTTTGCCCCGAGGCTCTCCACCTGCTCCTTGGCGGCGGGCCGCACGTCGGTCGCGGTGACGACGGCGCCCATCCGCCGCGCGGTCGCGATCGCCTGCAGGCCGGCGACGCCGGCGCCCATGACGAACACCTTGGTGGCCGGCACCGTGCCGGCCGCCGTCATCATCATCGGCAGCGCGCGGCCGTATTCGGCCGCCGCGTCGATGACGGCGCGATAGCCCGCGAGGTTCGCCTGGCTCGACAGCACGTCCATCGCCTGCGCGCGCGTGATGCGCGGCATCAGCTCCATCGCGAAGGCCGTGATGCCGGCGCGCGCCATGGCGGCGAGCGCGGCGTCATTGCCGTACGGATCCATGATCGCGATGACCAGCGCGCCCTTCTTGTACGCCGCAAGCTCGGGCTCGGCGGGCCGGCGAACCTTGAGGACGATGTCGGCGTTGCTGGCCGCATCGGCCGCGACCTTGGCGCCCGCCGCCGCGTAATCGCCGTCGAGCACGCCCGACTTGATGCCGGCGCCCGGCGCGACCGCGACCTCGGCGCCGAGCGCGGTCATCTTCTTCACCGTATCGGGAGTGGCGGCGACGCGCGGCTCCGCGGGATCGACTTCGGCAACAATTGCGATTTTCATGGTTCAACCACGCTGCCCGCCGCTAGTGCCCCGCTTCCGAAGTTCGTGATACATCGCAGCAATCTCCGACACGAACTTCGGAAGCAAAGGGGCACTAGCGAGTATATGATTCTAGTGCCGCTTATCGATTTGACGTTCCTGAAGGAGCTTGCCGCAGGTGGTGCAGGAACGTCAAATCGGCGGCACTAGTCGACCGCGGCTTTCGCAACGCGCCGGCGGGCGCCGCGCCGCGCGGAGAACAGGCGTCAGACCAGGAAGTAGGCCATCAGGATCAGAAGGATGATGACGAAGGTCGTGCCCCATTTGGCCAAGCCGAGGAACAGCTTGTAGGTCGCCTCATGCTCGGCATAGTCGTTGCCGGTTGCGGTCGCGTATTCGACCTCACCATGATCGGCCATCGCGCATCTCCAAGCTTGCGTCCAAGACTACGTCAACGATTCCGGCTTCGCAGGTGCGGGATTAGCGCAATTGCGCCGGCAGGGCAACGGCGCTAGTGCCGCGAACCCGAAGTTCGCACGATTTCTCGGCGAGCACGGTTGCGAACTTCGGGTTCAAAAGGCGGCACTAGAATCATAAACCTGCTAGTGTGTTTATCGATTCCGAAGTTCGCTCAGAGGTCGCTGCAAGGCTGCGAACTTCGGAATCGGGACACTAGCCGGCAACCGCGTACGACCTTCGGGGGCCGCAAGCCCGCTCAGGTTTCCTGACCGGTTTCGCCGGTTTCTTGGCTGAGCCCTGCCTGGGCGAGCGCCGCCTTCTGCCGCGCGCCCACCCGCGCCACCGTGAAGTTCTCGATCGCCTCGTTGAACAGCCGGTAGTAGTTGAGCTTGGCGGCGAGGTGCAGAAAGACGCCGCCGAGGCCGATCGCGGCGCGGTCCATGAACACGAACTCGCGCGGCACCTTCACGGGCCCCTTCTCCTTGAGCGCGCGATGCACCGTGAAGGCCTCGCGCCGGCCGTACTCGGACGGCTTGACCTTGTCGGCGATGGTGCGCTCGCGGTCGTCGAGCAGCGGGCCGTAGATGAAGTTTGCCCAGATGTTGAGCACGTCGATGAGCTCGCGCGACAGCGCGCGGAAGCCCCAGGTCTCGTAGGCGTGCACGACGAGATCGCGGTCGCCCTTGAGCAGGCCGTTGTAAAGATCGACCACGCCGCCGACGAACCGCTCCGGAAAGATGCGGATGCAGCCGTAGTCGAGCAGGTTGATGCCGGCGGGCTCGCCATCCTGGTCGAAGGCCGTGTAGTTGCCGAGATGCGGGTCGCCATGGATCACGCCGAAGCGGCTGAACGGATGCCACCACGCCTTGAACATCGCGACCGCGAGCCGGTTGCGCGCCTCGAGCGGATGCTCCTTGAAGGCCAGCAGCCTCTGCCCGTCGAGCCAGTCGAGCGTGAGCAAGCGCCGCGTCGACAGCTCCGGCCACGCCTGCGGCACGCGCACCTCGGGCGTCTTTGCCAGCATCTCGCGGTAGAGCGCGACGTTCTTCGCCTCGTGCTCGTAGTCGAGCTCCTCGCGCATGCGCGCCGCGATCTCCTTGCCGATCTCGCTCGTGTCGATCGCCGGATCCATGCGGCGATGGATGGCGAAGATCCAGTCGAGCTGGCGCAGATCCGCGGCGACCGCCGACTGCATGTCGGGATATTGCAGCTTGCAGGCCAGCTCCGCCCCGTCATGCGAGCGGCCGCGGTGCACCTGGCCGAGCGAGGCCGCCGCCGCCGGCGCATGCTCGAAGCTCGCGAACTTGCTTTGCCAGTTTGCGCCAAGCTCGGCCGTCATCCGCCGCTTGACGAAGGCCCAGCCCATCGGCGGCGCATCGCTCTGCAGCTTGGTGAGCTCGGCCGCATATTCGGGCGGCAGCGCGTCCGGGATGGTCGCCATCATCTGGGCGACCTTCATGATCGGGCCTTTCAGGCCGCCGAGCGCGGCCGCGAGCTCGATCGCGTTCTTGCCGCGGTCGAGGTCGAGGCCGAAGAAACGCGTCGCCGCGATCTTGGCGGCGACGCCGCCGACATTGGCGCCGACGCGCGCATAGCGCGCGGCGCGAGCGGAGAAGCGGTTCTTTTCGCGATCAGCCATGGATTGCCGTGCGCTCTCGCTCAACAGATAAGCCGTGCGTTCGCCGGCGCCAATGGCGCTCAAGCGGATAAGTTAACGGTTGTGGCCGGGTGCGGTTCATATATCACTCACGCCCAACGTCACCCAAACGTTGATCCCCGACGGTGATGGACCACAACGCCATGACGGATATTCCCGCCCGCCGGCAAAGTCGGCTCCATCGCATCCTGGCCCGTGCGACCTGGATCGCATGGGGTTTCGGCATCATCGTGACCGCACTCGGCTTCACGGCGCCGTGGATTGCGGCCTTCGACCTGATCAACGAAGCGCGGCCACTCGACGCGCTTGCCGCGGTCGCGGTGCTTCTCGTCGCCGCGCTGCTGCGCGAGCGGCCGCTGATCCGGCCGGCCGCGTCGCTCGCGCTGCTGCAGGTCGGCGCGCTGCTCCTGCCCTGGGCGCGCGCCGCCGACAACGCGCCCCACGTGCCGCCGGCGCTGCGCCTCGTGACGTTCGATCTCGGCGCCGACAGCGACCGCTTCGACGATATCGCCGATTTCCTGCTCGGCACGAATGCGGATGTCGTCCTGCTGCAGCACGTGAGCTGCAGCGCCGTAGATCGGCTCATCCCGAAGCTGAAGGCGGCCTATGCCAACGCGCTCGTCTCGGCGACGAGCTGCAATGGCCAGGCGCTGATGGCGAAGCGCCTCTGGATCGCCGGCGGACAGGTGACCACGCGCGCACGCCAGCCGCTGCTGACATGGGCGCGCTTCCAGTGGGGCAATCGCCTGCTCACGCTGACCGGCGTGCACCTGTCCGGACCGCTGGCGCCGAACGAGCAGGCCGGCGACATCCAGCGCCTGCAAGCCCACCTGCAGAGCCAGGGCGCGGCGCACATCGTCGCGGGCGATTTCAACCTCACGCCGTTCGCCTGGAAGTTCGCGCAGCTGCAGAACGTCGGCCTCGGCCAGTTTGCGACCTATCTTGCGACCTACGCGCCGAGTTGGCCCGACCGCTGGCCGCTGCCGCTATTCCTTACCGACAATGTGCTGGCGACCGACGGTCTCGCGCGCATGCACATTGCGACGGGCCCGCCGCTCAGTTCCAATCACCGGCCGCTGATCGCGGACATTGCGTTCGTGAAGTAGTAGCCGACGTTGGACTTTGGGGAGATAGTCGGCGATCCAACGGGCAACTCCCTGGTCGGAGACTTCGCCCGCGGCGAGCGCAAGAATGATCTTCGTCGCCTGCGCCTGATCGGGTGTGAAGCGAACGCCGTTCTTGCGGAGGAACGCCATCATGGTCATGAAGGCGATGCGTTTGTTGCCGTCCACGAAGGCGTGATTTTTCACAAGCCCAAAAGCGTAGGCGGCGGCGAGCTCAGGCAGCGCCACCTGCTCGTATCGCCATTTGTTGACGGGCCGATCGAGCGCCGAGCGAAGCATCCCCTCGTCGCGCAGGCCGGGCGCTCCGCCGACGCGGCGCAGCTGACGACTGTGGATCGCGATCGCTTGGTCGTATGTGATCCACGCGGGCTCGTTCTCTTCGGTCATTTAGCGAGGGTCGCGAGCGTGTCGCGATATTCGTCCATGACCTCGTCGGCAATCTCCATCGTCTTCTCGAAATCGGGGTCATACGGCAGCAATTGCAGGCCTCCGCCGGCAAGCTCAGTGATATGCAGGACTTGTCCGCGCTTGAGGTCGAGACGCTGCATGAGTTCCCGGGGCAGAATGAGCCCATCGGAATTGCCGATTTTCTTGATCTCCACCTTCATAATTTTCGACTCCACGTTATACGAACTGTATAACACCGTTGGACGAACCGTACAACGTCCATTAAATCATTGTCTCAAATGACTGTTTTTCTCAGTCCAATTCCTCCAACTCCCCGATCATCCGCTCCAGCAGGCCCAATCCGCCACGCCAGAACGCCGGGTCGCGCGCATCAAGGCCAAACGGCTTGAGCAGCTCCGAATGATGCTTGCTGCCGCCGGCCGCGAGCATTGCGAGATAGCGCTCGGCGAAGCCCTCGTGCGCCGTCTCGTAAACCGCATAGAGCGAGTTCACCAGGCAGTCACCGAACGCATAGGCATAGACGTAGAACGGCGCGTGGATGAAGTGGCCGATATAGGTCCAGAACGTCTCGTAGCCGGGCGTGAGCTCGATCGCCGGTCCGAGGCTCTCGGACTGCACCTCGAGCCAGATCGCGCCGAGGCGATTAGCGGTCAACTCGCCGCCCTTGCGCTCGGTGTGGACACGGCGCTCGAAGGTGTAGAACGCGATCTGCCGCACCACCGTGTTGATCATGTCCTCGACCTTGCGGGCGAGCATGGCCTTGCGCTGCCGGCGGTCGGTGGTCGCGGCGAGCAGCCGGCGGAAGGTGAGCATCTCGCCGAACACGCTCGCGGTCTCGGCGAGCGTCAGCGGCGTGCGCGCCATCAGCGGACCGTTCGGCGCCGCGAGCACCTGGTGCACGCCGTGCCCGAGCTCGTGCGCGAGCGTCATCACATCGCGCGGCCTGCCCTGGTAGTTGAGCAGCGCGTAAGGGTGCGCGGAAGGCACCGTCGGGTGCGCGAACGCGCCTGGCGCCTTGCCGGGACGCACGGGCGCGTCGATCCAGCGGTCGGTGAAGAAGCGCTCCGCGATCGTCGCCATCTGCGGCGAGAACGCCGCGTAGGCCGCGAGCACGGTCTCCTTGGCGTCCATCCAGGCGATCCTGTGCTCCGGTATCTTCGGCAGCGGCGCGTTGCGGTCCCAGTGGGCGAGCCGCTTCTTGCCGAACCAGCGCGCCTTGAGCGCATAGTAGCGATGCGACAGGTGCGGATAGGCGGCGCGCACCGCCGCAACCAGCGCCTCGACGACCTCGGGCTCGACCCGGTTGGCGAGATGGCGCGCGTCGGCGACGTTGGCAAAGCCGCGCCAGCGGTCGGAGATCTCCTTGTCCTTGGCGAGCGTGTTGGTGATCAGGGTGAAGACGCGCAGGTGGTCGTCGAACGTGCGCGCGAGCGCGCCAGCGGCTGCCTTGCGCTTTGCCTCGCGCGGATCCTGCAGCAGGCTGAGCGTCGGCTCGAGCGTCAGCGTCCGACCCGCGACCGCGAAGCGCATGCCGGCCACCGTCTGGTCGAACAGCCGCCGCCAGGCGCCGCCCGCCGTGACCGACTTCTCGTGCAGGAGCCGCTCGACGCGGTCCTCGAGCTGGTAGGGCTTTTCCTTGCGCACGTCCTCGATCCACGGCCGGTAGCGGCCGAGCGCCGGATCAGCCATGGCGGCCTCGATCTGCGTATCGTCGATGCGGTTGAGCTCGAGCGTGAAGAACAGGAGATGCGACGAGGCGGCCGTGATGCGCTCTTGCGTGTCGGCGAAGAATTTCGCGCGCGCCGGGTCATTCGTGTCGCCCGCATGGACGAGACGCGCGTACGACGCGAGCCGCCCGGCGAGATCGTCGATCGCCTCATAGCGGTGCACGGCTGCTGCCAGGGCCGCGCCAGCGCCGGGCGCAGCCGCAAGCCCGCCAAGGCGTCCCTTGTAGGCCTCCTCGAAGGCAAGGCAGTCGGCATCGAGACGGTTGAGGTCGCGCTTGACCTCGGGCGCGTCGGGCGCGGCGTAAAGATCGGCGAGATTCCATTCCGGCAGGCCGACCAGGGGCGATTTCGTCGACGCATTGCCGGGCCGAGCCCTGGACTTCATCGTGA
>CAVPGG010000250.1:0-3260 GCA_963703755.1 uncultured Pseudomonadota bacterium | reverse complement strand
CCGTTCGCCGTCGTGATGGAAATGGTGCCGGCCGAGTTGGCCACCCAGATCACCGGCAAACTGACGATTCCCACCGTCTGGATCGGCGCAGGACGCAACTGCTGACGCCCAGGTGCTGGTCTGGCAGGACATGGCCGGTCCCACCAGCGGCAAGACGGCCAAGTTCGTCAAGCGGTTCGGTGACGTCGGAGGCGAATTGCACCGCGCGGCAACGCAGTACGCGGACGAAGTCGCGTCAAGCACCTTCCCCGACGACGAGCACAAGCTTCAAGCCCCTGGTTTAGCGGCCGCCGGGACGTGGAACGCACTCGAGCATGTCCGCCAACGGCGCCAGCGCCTCGCGCTATCTCGAAGTTGAGCGCAAGTTCGACGCCGACGAGTCGACGCAAGCGCCATCATTCGAGGGCATCGCGGAGGTCGGCCGGGTAGAGCACGCCGAGACGCAGTCGTTGGACGCGGTGTACTTCGACACGCCGTCCCAGATCTCGCGCTGAATCGCGTCCACGTTGCGCCGCCGCACCGGCGGCCTCGACGCGGGTTCGGCGTGATCGATGCCCAGACCAACATGCTGATCGAGACGGTTCCGCAGGGCTCGGGCTCGCATTCGGTGACGGCCATTCCAAGCGCAACCTGATCTTTGTTCCGCAGGTGGCGCCGGTTGCAGTTGTCGGTTTGGCGGCGACACGACCACTGTCGGCGCAAATCTCTGCGGCAGCACGAACGGATGTGTCGTCGTGTTCCAGCACAATGTGAAGTCCAGGGATAACGACGATGATGATAACAACGAGGTTGCCGACAATCGCGATCACTGAGGACGTGTGACTGCGACACCCGCCGGGTGCAGGCGACCTCCGGCGAGCCACGAGCCTCGCCGGAGGTCGCGCTTTCACGCGCTCGCCCGACTCCGGCCGGGCGCAAGCGCGCGCGCCGTCACTCGTCGCGCCGCAATTTGGCGGCCGGATACGTAGGCGCTCGATATATGGGCGCCGGCACGGCAATCGCTGAGGCCGTGCCCAGCACCGTCACCTCCATCCCGTCGCGGCGTGTCCGAATGACGTAGTCGTACCCGTCGAGCACGCGCGCGACCACGCGCCCCAGAGGGCCGGTCAAGTCGGCGCTGATGCGGCGATCGCCAACCGTGCCGCGAAGGCGCAGCCCGAAGCGCGCCGCGAGGGCCGCCAGAACGTCCGCCACTACTGCGTCCTGCGCATGTACGCGGACGTGCGAGATCGATCCCTCGACAAGGATTTCAGCGCGCGCCAAGGGCGCGTGTGCCGTGGCCATGAGCGGCACGATAATCGCGTACGCGGTGAGCGTCCGGGCTCGCAACGAATTTCCCTCGCGGTCGAAACCACTGTAGCAACGCTCCGGTGCGCGTCCAAGCCGCGATGTCGGTTCCCCACCGCATGAGCCGCTTCGGTCCTTCGCGATCATGCCGGTCTCATCCCGACGTTGCGAGCCAGATGCCGGCGAACACCGCGACCAGGCCGGCGACCAGGTTGAGCGTCACCGGCTCGCCGACGAGGGCGGCCGCGAGCAGCGCGGCGGCGACCGGATTGACCGTCATCGTGTTGGCGACCCGCGTCGGCGTGGCGCGCTGCAGCGCCAGCACCCACAGCACGAAGGCCGCGGCACCGCCGCCGACGCCGAGATAGATGCCGGCAATCCATTGCGGGAGCCCGAAGCTCGCCAGCACGCCGACGCGGCCGGTCGCGACGCCGACCGCGATGAGTGCCGCCGCGCCGCATCCCATGCCGACGGTGAGGAACCCGAGCGCGCTCGAGCGCTGCATGAACGGCCGCGACCATACATTATAGAAGGCCATGCACAGCACGGCCGCCGTCATGATCAGCTCGCCGCGCCATGCGCCCGGCGGCGCGGCCGCAAGGCCGGTGGCGAGGGCCGCAAAGACGCCGAGCATCGCGATCGCGACGCCGAGCGATTTGCGCCGGGTGAGCGGCTCGATGCCGAGGCCAGCGCCGACCAGCATGGTCTGCAGCGGCAAGGTCGAGAGCGCGAGGCTCGCGCGCGCCGCCGTCGTGTAGCCGATCGCCACGTTGTACAGGATGAAGAACAGCCCGAAGAAGCAGATGCCGAGCGCGGCGACGCCCGGCCAGTCCGCGCGCGGCGGCCACTTCACGCGCAGCGCCAGCGCGATCGGCAGGATGCACGCAAAGCCGATGCCCCAGCGCAGGATCGCGAGCGTGACCGCGTCCGCGCCGCCGACCAGGTAGCGCGTGACGCCTGCCGCGGTCCCGCCGAGCGCGCTCGACACGATGCCGATCAGCACGCCGATCCATTCGCTCAATGCTTATCCCCTTTGGGCCGTCCCCTGTGCGGTCGTAACCGGATGTGCCATCTTTCCGAACGGTCGATCGGCCGCAACTACCTGGCAGGTAGGCATGGCGAACGGATTTGCGTCGACGCTTCGCGCCTGGCGCAAGCGGCGAGGCCTGTCGCAGATGGCGCTCGCGGCGCGCGCCGGGACCTCGGCGCGGCATCTCGGATTCCTCGAGTTCGGCCGCGCGGCGCCGAGCCGCGACATGGTCGCGCGGCTCGCGGTCGCGCTCGACATCCCGTTGCGCCAGCAGAACACGCTGCTGCTCGCGGCCGGCTTCGCGCCGGTATGGCGCGAGAGCCGGTTGACGCGCCGGAGCTCGCGCAGGTGCGCGGTGCGATCGACTACATGCTGGCCCAGCAGGAGCCGTTCCCGGCCGTCGCGGTCGACCGGCGCTGGAATTTGCTGCAGGCGAACAAGGGCGCGGTGCGCCTGGTGGAATTCCTGGTCGGGCCTCTGGCGCCGGGCGCCGCGGTCAATCTGGCCGATGCGCTGGTCGGGCCGGACGCGCTGCGGCCCTATCTCGCCAACTGGGAGGACGTGGTGCGCTACTTCGTTCGCACCGTCGAGGCCGACGCCGCGATGGACGGAACGGCCGAGACCGCGGCCTTGCTCGCGCGCCTGCTCGGCTATCGGGACGTGCGCGCGATCCTGCGCGATCCGATCAACGACGCGGGCGGGCCGGTGCTGCCGATGCATTTCCGCAAGGGCGATGTTTCGCTGCAGCTCTTCACCGCGATCGCGACGCTCGGCACGCCGCAGGACGTGACGCTGCAGGAGCTGCGGATCGAGTTCGTTCTTTCCGGTAGATGACGCGACCGCCACGACGTTTCGCGAATGGGCGGGCTGAACCGACGCGCCCGTTGAGGCGGCGTTTGAGGCCTATACTTGCTGCTCTAATTTTGGTTGCATTCGGCCGTAG
>CAVPGG010000249.1:0-4614 GCA_963703755.1 uncultured Pseudomonadota bacterium | reverse complement strand
GTATTGTGGCGTAACGGCGCGGGGGCGGCGATGACCATCGCGGACCTCGACCAGGGGACGATCAAGAAGGCCTATGCGCGCTGGGCCCCGGTCTACGACATCGTGTTCGGCGCCGTGTTCGAGCGCGGCCGCCTCCCGCGATCAAGGCGGCCGGGCGCATCGGCGGCCGCATTCTCGAGGTCGGCGTCGGCACCGGCATCTCGCTGCCCGCCTATCGGCGCGACATCCGCATCACCGCGCGTCGACATCTCGGTGCCGATGCTCAAGAAGGCGCAGGAGCGCGTGGCGACGCGCCAGCTCGCCAATGTCGAGGTGCTCGCCGTGATGGATGCCGCGCGGCTCGGGCTCGCGGACGCGAGCTTCGACGCCGTGGTCGCGCAGTACGTGATCACGGCGGTGCCGCACCCGGAGGCGACGCTCGACGAGTTCGCGCGCGTGCTCAAGCCGGGCGGCGAGATCATCCTGATCAACCACATCGGCGCCGAGACCGGCCTGCGCCGCGCCTTCGAGCAGGGCTTTGCGCCGGTCGCCCGCCGGCTCGGCTGGCGGCCGGAGTTTCCGTGGGCGCGGCTGACGAACTGGCTCGACCGCGCGCCCGGCATGCGCCTGATCGAGCGCCGCCCGATGCCGCTGTCCGGGCATTTCTCGCTGATCCGCTTCGGGAAGGACGCGGTCGCCAAGGCGGCGTGAGGGCGGGGGCGGCCGCCCCCGCCGGCGGCCGGGGGACGTCGTTGAAATCGTTGCTGTTATCCCAGTTGGCTTTGTTTTGGAATTTTGGGATTCTGGATTTCGCCAAATTGCGCCGGAGTGCGTGAGCGTGTCCGTTTCCGGCGCGTGGCGGCTCGGCCTGCAGGTCGGCGCATTGAGATCCTTGATGTTTTTGCCTTGGGTTCGTTCTGCCAATTCGTCCGGGATCGGTCGGACGGACGCAGAGGATACCCCTGAGGTCGGCCGCATGATTGGCCCGCTGAAATCGTTGGGATTTCGCCGAATGGCTTTGTTCTGCCGTTTTGCCAACGCGCTCCGGATCGCTCGGGTGGACGCGGTGGGGCGGCGCCCGAGCTCGGTCGCGGGACCCGCCCACTGAAATCCTTGCTGTTTTTGACCTAGGTTCGTTCGGCCAATTCGTCCGGGATCAGCCGGACGGATCGGTGTGCGGCGCCTCGCCGCCCTCGGCTTGACCAGGCGAGCGACGCCATACGCACGTGCCCGCCGCCGACGCTTTTCTCGCGTTGGGAGCGCGTACGACCTCGACGTGCTTCTCGGTCGATCAGCCGTTGGGATCGGCACGGTCATAAGAACATATAGAGAACATCTGGCGCGAAAAGTCAATCCGGGCGAAGCTGGAAATCGGCCGCAAAGAGTGTTCGTATTCCGCGCGCAGGAGCGTCATCCGGCGAGGCGCGGCTGATCGGGATCGTCGTTTCGAGGCGTGCCAGCGGCCTCAACTTGACTTGGGTTTCCGCGGCTCTCTATAACGCCGCGTCCCCGGTCATCGGCGGTTGGCGGAGTAGCTCAGTTGGTCAGAGCAGCGGAATCATAATCCGTGTGTCGGGGGTTCAAATCCCTCCTCCGCTACCAAATAAAACAATGACTTAGCGGGATTCCCGCCCTCGTCCGCGTGTTCCGCGAACTTCAGCGTGTCACACGGAGCGTCTTCCCCCTCACGCGAAGTCGGGCAGACTGACATGCAGCACGCCCGGGTGGAGGCATCTGTTGGACACCGAAGCTGCGCTCTCGAATCTGATTGACGATCGAGATTTCGTTGACGTTCGACAGCAGATGCGCGCGCTTTAATCTCTTTGAGGCATTGGGAGGAGTCCGAGCGGAGCTACGACATTCAAATTTTCTGTCTTTCCTATTGTCACCGGCTAGATCGCACGGGCTTGGCACTAGACCATTGCAGCTCGTTTTACGAGCAATTCTCACCAAATTACCGGCAGACAAAAGGCCGCTTCGCGCACTCGAGGTCGCAATTGGTGATCTCGACAACGCGACCGTCTCGCGAGAGGTCGATTACATAGATGTATTGATCGAGGTGAGAGACCTTAAGCTTGTCGTCGTCATTGAAAACAAAGTCGATGCTACCGCCGGTGATGGCCAGCTAGCTAGATATAAGGCGGTAATCGAAAAAAAATATCCGCTGTATCGAAAGCTATTTGTGTATCTCACGCCGAATGGTGACGAGCCAGATCACCCGGAATATGTCGCCTTTAGCTACGTCGAATTGGCGCAGCTTATCGAAACGTTACTCAAAGATGGAATTCAGTCGGTTGGAGCGGATGTATCGTTGATCTTGCAACACTACGTCGAGATGATCAGGAGAAATATCATGGAGGACGAGGCGCTGCGAAGCTTGGCGGTAAAGATTTACGAGAGACACGCCGATGCTCTGGATTTCATATTTAAATGCAAACCGCAGAGCACCGGTCTACTTCCCATTGCTCAAGCTCTTGTTGAGAAGAACCCCGATTTAGAACTCGATCGACACACATCTACAATTTATCGATTCTTACCAAAAAAGTGGCTAGACGTGCCGGCTCTAAATCGATGTCCGACGGACAGTTGGACAAAGACTGGCCACAATGTTCTTTTTGAGATAAAATCATTCAAGTCTTCTGATGGAGAATTTTCCGATCGTATATTGTTGTCCCTAATTTTGGGCCCATCGGAGCCTAAGTTGAGGCAGTATATTTTTGAATCGGCCCGAGCGAACACCAATTTATTCGCCAATTGCGGAAAATCGATTGGTCAGTCGTGGGCGACGCTGTTTTCCAGAGAGCTTCTGTCATCCTCCTCCGCCGAAAATATGCAGGAATCGGAGAAGCATGACGCGATTGCATCGAACTGGATCGAATTTGTCGACACGAGTTTTCCGAAGCTAACGGGATCGATTTACGAGATCGCGCTAAAAGTTGCGACTTGAATCCTAAATGGCAATGGGATCGAATGAATTATATGCGTTGATCGTCGCTCACTGCGACTGGATTGTGGATCCGAACAAGCGGTGGATGAGCATTGGAGATCGCGCACGACGTTTGGCCGGTTGGTGAGCTGCTGGATGCGGCCCTTGCCCATTGAGCCGCCGGAACCGACTGAGACCGCCCCGGACCGTCGGCGACACTTCCGGATGATCGAGCGTGACCGAACCTAGGCCCGCCGATGAATTGGGCCGTACTCTTTGGGAAAGGTACGGCCCAACCTGAAGGTATTGTCACAGATGATGCAGAGGGGAATCGAACTCTCTGCCCTCGACGGCCTGACCGGCGCGCTCTACCACTGAGCTACCGCACCCCCTTCATGCGGAACTTGAGGCGAAGCCTCATACAGCCATCCGAAGCCAAGGTTCAAGAGTATGTCGAGATGTGCGAGCGGAGCGCTCGCAACCTAAGTGATGTGGTCAAGCAGACCCGCTTGCTACATACTAGACTTCGAAAACAAGGCCTTTCAATCAGTTCATAGTCGTGGAAGACTGCTAACAATATACATTGTCCGTCGTGTCGCGCGCTCAGTTATTAATTGTAACCCATCCCTTCCACATCCACCCCAGCCCCCATGGAACTCTCAGCCACCCCCCACGTTGGTTCCTTCAGCCATCGGAGTCCTCCATGAAGCGTCTTGCAGTCAGCCTCGTGTTCGCGGCTGTCGTCCTCGTGCCTGCCGTGTCCTTTGCGCAGTCTCAACCGAGGCCTACGACAAGAGTTATTCCTTGTGACGCCGCGTGCAAAAGCCAGCATTGTACCGACTTCTGCGAGGACCATGCGAGGGTGGTGTGCGGCGGGGCGTCGTCCGAGAACATGAGCCAGTGCATCGTGCGCAACGCGCACAAATGCATGCCACAATGCATGCGTGCGCCACCTGGCGAGGATTAGTGTCATACGAGCGATAGCTGCTTCGGTGACGGAGCCCTCACAACACGATAGACCGTGTTCTTGTCTGGCTGCTCAATCGTCTCGGACTCCCATCCCTGCACGCGAATGAACAGGAAGCCGATACACAAGCTGATGAGTGCGCGGATGAGCCATAAGAAGCAGAAGAAGAGCCGGTACGTGCGCAAAAACGACGATGGAAGCTTCGAGCCTGTACATCATCGGCTAATTGGCATCGCATCACGCGAAGAGACAGGCTCGCCGCCGCGGATCCTATGTCAAGGGATGGGGCGTGTAGAAGCGATGCTTGATCGAGCCCGGCGCGAATTGGGCGGAGCAAGCTAGTCAGCGGTGGCATTAGCCTCACTGGAGAGCGCGGTGTCACCCGAAGTCGTCCGCCTCTTGGTTTTCGATTGCTCAAATGCGATCCCGGCGAAGTCGTAGCGCATGAAGCTGACGAAGCAGCGGCCCATCCTTCGAGACGCGTCGCTTTCGCGACGCTCCTCAGGATGAGGTTGTCGTGATACGCCAAATCCGTCATCCTGAGGCGCGAGCGAAGCGAGCCTCGAAGGATGGTCGGGTGAGCGTATTGCAACCCGGCTCTCCGACCTCCAGACTGCCTCCCGTGAATGCGATAGATGCATCCAGCTGCGCCTCGGTGACGGCAAGGATCGTCATGCGCGCACTTGCGGTCGTCGTCGCGCTGCTGGCCGCGACCGCGGCGGCGCGCGCCGCGGAGATCAAC
>CAVPGG010000248.1:0-4954 GCA_963703755.1 uncultured Pseudomonadota bacterium | reverse complement strand
CACGGTGACCGGCGCGAGCTCAGGTAAAGAGGGGCGCCCCGGTTCTTGTGCCGAGGACCGGCGCAGGACGCGCCGAGGCGGCTCTCGCAACCGCGTGGTCACTGCAGCATGCGTCGTCGCGACCCTGTCGATTGCGGCGCCCGCGCGTGCGCAGGCACCAGCAAAGGTCGAGTGGTGCGCAAATAACGAGGGTGCCTATTCGGTCGACCAGCGGATCGCCGGCTGTACTCTCGAGATTGCGTCGGCGAAAGGCGCAGCATTAGGCCGGGCCTATTTCCATCGTGCGCTCGCGTACGCGGCGCAGGGAGACGCAAGGCGCGCGGTCGAGGACTTTACCCGAGCCATCGCAGCCAACCCGAAAGACCCCAGTCCCGTCATCGACCGTGCCGATGTGTATCGTAGCATGGGTGAGTACGACCGCGCGCTCGTCGATTATGGTCGCGTGATCGAGTTGTGCGGTCCCGGCATGTGCAGCGATTTCGGCAGGAAAATGGCCTACTACCACCGCGGCCTGACCTACGCGGCGAAGGGCGCTCTCGACCTCGCGATCGCCGATTATAATGAGGCGATCAGTGTCGATCGCAGATACGCGCCTGCGTATGTCGATCGTGGCAATGCATATGCCCGCAAGAACGACAAAGACCGCGCAATCGCCGACTATGACCAGGCGCTCCGGCTCGACCCGCGCTATGCCGAGGCGTACTTCCGCCGCGGACTCATCTGGTACGCCAACGGCGAGCTCGACCGCGCCATTGCGGACTACGACCAGGTAATCCGCCTCGACCCGAACGGCGCCGACGGCTACTTCCGACGCGGACTCATCTGGTACGCCAAGGGCGACCTCGACCGCGCCATCGCGGACTACGACCAGGCAATCCGCCTCGACCCCAAGGCGCCAACGGATACTTTTGGCGCGGGCGTGCCTGGGAGCGGAAGCATGATCTGCCCCGGGCATTGGAGGATTTCAAGAGGTTCGCCGAGCTCGTTCCGTCGGACGCCGAGGGAGTGCAAGCGGTCGAACGCGTGAGGCAGGCCCTGAACGGTCCGGCTGCCGCGGATGATGATGCCGATATTTGTCGGAAACGGACAGGTGCCGATGTCGTCGCGGCGTGCACCCGCGCCATCGGGTCCGGCAGATATGTCGGCGCCGGCCTTGCGGCCCTCTATCTGAACCGCGGCGTGCGCTACAAGGAGAACGGCGATCTCGATCGGGCGCTTGCAGACTACGACGAGGCAATCCGCATGTCTCCGAAGGCCGCCGTATTATACTATGGCCGTGGCAACGTGTGGGGCGCCAAGGGCGACGTTGATCGCGCCATTGCGGACTACGATCAGGCCCTGCGGCTCGATCCGAACTACGTCTGGGCCTACAACAACCGTGGCAACCTGTGGAGCAAGAAAGGCGATCTCGACCGCGCCATCGCGGACTACGACCAGGCAATCCGCCTCGACGGGCGCTCCGCGTCCACCTATCTCAATCGCGCCGAAGCCTGGGAGGACAAGGGGCAACTCGACCGGGCGATCGCCGATTACGATGAGGCGATCCGGCTCGACCCCGACTTGAAGCATGCTTACTACTACCGCGGCATCGCGTGGAGCGCGAAGGGCGATTTCGAGCGAGCCATCGCCGACTACGACCAGGCGCTCCGGCGCGATGCGAAAGACGCGAAGGTCTACCAGCACCGCGGAGCCGCCTGGTCCGCCAAGGGCGAGTTCGCGCTCGCCATCGCCGATTACGACCAGGCAATTCGGCTTGATCCAAGTTTTGGCGCTGCCTACTGGAGCCGCGGACTGGCGTACTTCAATAGCGGCAACTTCTCGGCGGCGGCGGCAGACATGCTGAAGTCCAATGACCTGCGGGACGACGGCTACAGCATGCTCTGGCGCTTCCTGGCGCGCGCCCGGGCGGGGCAAGACGGGTCGGGCGAGCTCGCCGCCAATGCGGCGCGGCTCAAGACCAAGGAATGGGTTTATCCGGTGATTGACTTCTACCTCGGGCGGCGCTCGCTCGAGGAGATGCGCGCCTCGGCGGTCAAGCCCGAGCAGAAGTGCGAGGCCGCGTTCTATGTGGGCGAGTGGCACCTGCTGCATGGGAATATGCCGGCGGCCATGACGGAGCTGAAAGAGGCCGCAGCGACGTGTCCAAAGAATTTTGCCGAACACACGGCCGCGGTTGCAGAGCTCAAGCGGATCGGACCGTAGCGGGCGGGGCCCTCCCGCAAACCATGCGTTGAGGCACAATGAGCGCGATGCCGAGAAGGTTGTCGTTGTGGGTGGGCACGATTCTCATCGTGCTGATACTCGCGATATTCGTATTCGCCGCCTTGACGCTGTTCCGAACTGCGGAACGATGCTCGAAGGAAATCTCGTTCGCGAATTTCTTGCAGGATGTCGATGACGGCAAGGTGCGCGATGCCACGGTTCGAGGGCAGAATATTCAGGGCACCTACGACGATGGTTGCCGCTTCAGCACGTTCGCGCCGGACGACCGCGCATTGATCGACCGGATGCGTGACAAGGGCGTCGTCGTCAGGCAGCAGCCGTAGCACCGGGTCAACGCCAGATGCAGGGAAGCCTCGACCAACCGCCGGTCATCATTTGCGCCTCGCGGCGGACGGCGCGGTCAGCGCCCGGATCAGCGCCCATGCGCCTGTCGGGCTCCCGCGCGCTCGCCGTCACGCCGGCCGCGTAGAGCGTGGTCTGTTGCAGCTCCGCCGGCAGCATCCCGATCACCTCGACCCCGACAACGAAGTGGAAAAGCTTGGGCTTGAAATTTGCAAGGCGATGGTGCTCGCCACTCAGTCGGAAGACGACAAGCTGGAGGCGTTCGCCTATCGGCGCTTCAAACGCTTCCTATGGCGCCCAGGTGAAGAGCCGCCGGAGTTATCTCCCTGCTTGTGTTGCGATACGATGACGAACCTTGCATCCGCCTGCGCCGAGCCGATCACTGGCACTCGGCGAGACACCTGTCGCGGATGTGTCGGCACACCGCCGGAGCTGCCTCGCATGGGTGGTTTACACATCGCTCGCGACAGGCGATGGCCCGGCCGCCGCCTTGGGCTGCCATCGCCGGCAACGAGGATTGCATCGCCACCAGGAGGGCAAGTGCAGCAAGCGCATATCTGGTCATGAAACAGCTCCCATGCGGTAGCGACCAGGCCATCAACTCGCCGATCGGTGTGCCTGGATCAGGTGCACATGACGTCCGTCAGGCGGTGGAACCGAGCACACATTCGCGCGCTTCGTTGACAAGATGCGTGCAGGATTGGTAGGTGGCTGCGGCGCGAAGTCAACGAGAAAACGTCGCCGGTTCCCGATCGACGCAAAATGTTCCGTTGCCGCCACCTCGACGCGTCGCTAGAGCACGGTCTTGTCGGCGAACCGGCACGGGGGCCTGCCACCGGAGCTGCCTGGTCGACATGAGGGACGCCATGCGCCTCGGGCTTTTTGCGATCGCGGGTGTTGCCGGGCTGATGTTGCTGTCGCCCGCCGCGCACGCGCAGCCTTGGGGTGAAGTGAAACAATCCCGCCTTCGTAAGACAGACAACGAGCTCGACTTGCCGATCAATTGGAGGACCCTCGATGCCTAAAATCGCCTTCCTGCTTGCAATCGGCCTCGCCACCTTGTCGCTGTCCGATACGGCCCTGGCGAGCCACAAGGGCAGAGAAGAGTGTATCGCCCTATGCCTTTATCAGTTCAAGCAGATGATGCAGGGGTGTAAATCCGTGGTCCGCTACTCGAAGCAGGTGTGCTACGCAGGCGCTACTCAACGCGAAACAAGCTGCGAGCGACATTGCTATATCGTCCATCCTGACGTCCCTGGCTAGCGCATGTTCCGGCGAAGCCTCGAAAGCGGCAGGCCGGGATCATGCGCTACGAGCTCGCAGGGTTCGACATGAGCTCGGACACCTGCTGCAGCCCGATCTCGGCTTGCCCGCTCGACACCAGCACGCTGACCCTGCCATTGGGACCGCCGGCCGCGAGCCGCGCCTTCGGCGCCATCTCGGCCGTGATGCCGAGCCGCGCGAACACGCCCATGATGTGGGCCGCCGTGATGCTGCCGCCCGACGGCGCGGCGTACCCCACGGTCTTCGCCGCGATCAGCGCGCGTCGCAGCGCTTGCGCCGACGACACGTCGGGCCGCGGCGCGCCTTTGCGCACCGCAATGCCGATCGCGGTGCGCGCGAGGTCGGTGCGGCCGGGCATGACCCTGCCCTGCCGGATCAGCTCATCGAGCACCTTGCTCTCGACGATGACTTACCATGCCGGATCGAGCCCCTTGGCCTTGTAGAGCGGCGCGGCGGACGGCGCGGTCAGCGCCCTGATCAGCGCCCTTGCGCCTTCGGGCTCCCGCGCGCTCGCCGTCACGCCGGCCGCGTAGAGCGTGGTCTGTTGCAGCTCCGCCGGCAGCATCCCGATCACCTCGACCCCGGGGTTCGACATGAGCTCGGACACCTGCTGCAGCCCGATCTCGGCTTGCCCGCTCGACACCAGCACGCTGACCCTACCATTGGGACCGCCGGCCGCGAGCCGCGCCTTCGGCGCCATCTCGGCCGTGATGCCGAGCCGCGCGAACACGCCCATGATGTGGGCCGCCGTGATGCTGCCGCCCGACGGCGCGGCGTACCCCACGGTCTTCGCCGCGATCAGCGCGCGCCGCAGCGCCTGCGCCGACGACACGTCGGGCCGCGGCGCACCCTTGCGCACCGCGATGCCGATGCCGGTGCGCGCGAGGTCGGTGCGGCCGGCCGCGATCTTGCCCTGGCGGATGAGCGCGTCGAGCGCCGCGCTGTCGGTCACGAAGACATCGACCGGCTCGCCGCGCGCGAAGCGCGGCAGCAGCGCGCCGGACGGCGCATAGGCGGCGCGAATGGTGTAGCCGTTCGCGCGCTGAACGGCGGCAGCAATTCGTCGGTCACGGCCTTGATCGCGGTCGAGATGAATGCGTTGATC
>CAVPGG010000247.1:0-6473 GCA_963703755.1 uncultured Pseudomonadota bacterium | reverse complement strand
GATCCAGATCGGTCGATCGATCAGACCATGTTCCGACGCCTTGCGAAACTCGGCGCGCAGATCAACCGGCTCACCCTCCGCATCGCGCCAGCGCGCAGCTCGCCAGCCGGCGCGCACGACAACGTCGGCGCCATTATCAAGTACGGTCGCTATACGATCGGCCTGAGTAGGCACGATCCCCCATACGGATCTCGCCCGCCACGACCGGGATGCGGTCCAACGTCTCGCCGCCGCGCTCGTCAGTGAGCTCAAAATGGCCGAAGCGTTCGTCGGGAGACCAAAAGCGCTATGAACCCGCCACAGCGCGTTGCGCCGCTTGTCCGTTGCCCGGCCTTGGGTACGGCCGTCGCATCGATGATGCGGATCGTGCGCCCCCGGCTCGCCGCCGGCGCATGCGCGGACAGCACGCGGCCGATCAGTTCGGTCAGCCAATCTCCGCACTGCCGCAGACGATAAAGCAGCGCCACATTGGAAATGTCGACCAGCCCAATCGCAGCCGCCCATGCGGCGGTCGATCTCAACCCTCTCTTGCCGAGACAGTAGGCGAGGATCATGCGCAGCAGATCGATCGCGCTCTCAATCTCACGCGCCCGCAAAAACGCTTTCGTCTCGCGGGCGCTTTTGTTGAGCATCTCGGCCCCGCCAAGCCGGGCGACGATGCTGTCCCAATCCTGGGTCCAAAGCAATTCGTGAGTCATCCCACTGGGGAATCACACACAATCTCGCCGCGCAAGTGCTATTTTAGCCCCTATGCGCATGCGCGGGCATGACGCACAATATGAATGCGCGTCAAATCTTCCCCTTCAGCCGCGGATAGACCTTCTTCGCGTTGTCCTCGAAGATCTTCTTCTTGTCGGCGGCGGTGAGCCAGCTCACCTGGTCGATGTAGCGCTTGGTGTCGTCGTAGTGATGTCCCGTGCGCGGGTCGATGCCTTTGACGGCGCCGACCATCTCGGAGGCGAACAGGATGTTGTCGGCCGGGATCACCTTGGTGAGCAGCTCGATGCCCGGCAGGTGATAGACGCAGGTGTCGAAGTAGACGTTCTTGAGCAGGTGCTCCTCGAGCGGCGGCTTCTTCATATCTTGCGCCAGCCCACGATAGCGGCCCCAGTGATACGGCACCGCGCCGCCGCCGTGCGGAATGATGAGGCGCAGCGTCGGAAAGTCCTTGAACAGATCGCCCTGGATGAGCTGCATGAAGGCGGTGGTGTCGCCGTTGATGTAGTGCGCGCCGGTCGTGTGGAAGGCCGGGTTGCACGACGCGCTCACGTGGATCATCGCCGGCACGTCGAGCTCGACCATCTTCTCGTAGAGCGGATACCACCACTTGTCGGTCATCGGCGGCGAATTCCACGTGCCGCCCGACGGATCGGGATTGAGGTTGCAGCCGACGAAGCCGAACTCCTTGACGCAGCGCTCGAGCTCGCCGACGCAGCTCTTCGGGTCGACGCCGGGCGACTGCGGCAGCTGGCACACGCCGATGAAATTCTCCGGATAGAGCCCGCAGACGCGGTGCACCAGCTCGTTCGAGATCTGCGACCATTCGAGGCTGATGCCGGCGTCGCCGATGTGATGCGCCATGCCGGACGCGCGCGGCGAGAAGATCGTGCAGCTGGTGCCGCGCTCGCGCTGGATCTTGAGCTGGGCGCCCTCGACGCTCGAGCGCAGCTCGTCGTCGCTGATCTTGAGCGCGCTGCGCGCGGGCTTCTGCGCCGGGTCCTTGATGCCGGCGACCTGGCCCTTGCGCCAGTCGTGCAGCTTCTGCGGCTCGGTCGTGTAGTGGCCGTGACAGTCGATGATCATGACGCCTCGCAGGATGTGTCGCGAAATTCGCTCCACCATTATCAAACGCCGCCGGCCGGCGCCACCGGCGGAAATCCGAGCAAACATCCCCATTGCGTCCGCGCAAAGTCGCAATATGGTGAGCGCCGAATTGCGCCCATCCATAGCGACCACAGGGGACCCTCATGGCCGAGCTGCCGCGCCTCAACCAAGTCATCAAGGCCTTCGAGAGCGGCCAGCCCGCCTTCACGTGCTTCTCGCCCGCCGACATCGAGCCCGCGGTCGCGCTGAGCCAGTCGAAGTTCGACGGCGTCGTCTACGAGATGGAGCACAATTTCTGGGACCCGCGCGCGCTGCGCGATTCCATGCAATACATGCTCAACCGCCGCCAGCTCGTCACCGGCGGCTCGCTCGCGCCGGCCGTCACCCCGATGGTGCGCATCCCGCCGAACGGCGGCGAGCATAACCAGTGGTTCGCCAAGCAGGCGCTCGACATCGGCGTCTACGGCGTGCTGTGGCCGCACATCTCGACGGTCGACCAGGCCTACAACGCGGTGGCGGCCTGCCGCTATCCGCGACTGAAGTCCGCGCCGCGCTACGAGCCGGCCGGCATCCGCGGCGACGGCCCGCACACCTGCTCGCGCTACTGGGGCCTGACCCAGCAGGAATACTACAAGAAGGCCGGCGTCTGGCCGCTCGATCCCGAGGGCGAGGTGCTGGTCATGCTGATGATCGAGGACACGCTCGCGATCGAGAACCTCGACGATATCCTCGCCAAGGTCCCCGGCATCGGCCTGATCCTGATCGGCGAAGGCGATCTCAGCCAGGAGCTCGGCCTGCCGCGCCAGTACGAGCACCCGACGGTGCTCGACGCGATGAAGCACATCGTGGCGACCTGCAAGAAGCACAAGGTCGCGGTCGGCCACCCGCACGTCGACGCGACCAACGTCGAGCGCATCCTCGGCGAAGGCTACACGTTCCTGATGGCCGCGCCGAGCCGCAGCTTCGCGGCACTCGACAAGGGCAGGACGCTGGCGAAGCGGACGTAGCTTTACCCTCCCCTGCAGGGGGAGGGTCGCTCGCCTGAGCGACAGCGAAGACGAGCGGGGTGGGGTGGCGACGCGTCCACACCCCACCCCGGCTCGCTTCGCTCGCCGACCCTCCCCCTTCAGGGGAGGGTAAGGAGAGGCACCCATGCGCGGCAAGACCGTGGTGATGACCGGCGCAACGTCCGGGATCGGCGAGGTCGCGGCCGTGCGTCTTGCCGCGATGGGCGCGCGCCTCGTCATTGTGGCGCGCGACCGCGCGCGCGGCCGTGCGACGCTGGCGAAGCTCGACGGCGCGGCGCCCGGCCTCGGCCATGGCGCGCATTACGCGGACCTATCCCGGCTCGCCGAGGTCAAGCGCGTCGGTGCCGAGATCGCGACGGCCGAGCCGCGCATCGACGTGCTGGTCAACAACGCGGGCGCGATCTTCGGCCGTCGTGCCGTCACGGCGGACGGGCTCGAGCGCACCTTCGCGCTCAACCACATGTCCTACGTGGTGCTGACCAAGGCGCTGACCGAGCGCCTCATCGACAGCGCGCCGGCGCGCATCGTCAACACCGCCTCCAATGCGCACCGCAACGGCAGGCTCGACTTCGCCGACCTGCAGCTCGCCAAGTCCTATTCGCCGTCGCGCGCCTATGGCACCTCGAAGCTCGGCAACATCCTGTTCACCCGCGAGCTGGCGCGGCGGCTCGCGCCGCACCGCGTCACCGCCAACAGCTTCACGCCCGGTTTCGTCGCCACCCGCTTCGGCAACCAGGCCGGCGGGCTTGCGGCGCTCTACCTGCGCGTCGCCAAGCTCTTTGCCGGTACGCAGGAGCAAGGCGCGCAGACGCTGATCTGGCTCGCCTCGGCGCCGGAGGCCGCCGCGATGACCGGCGAGTTCTTCCAGCGCTGTCAGCGCGGGACACTGACGGCGGACGCGCAGGACGACGTGCTCGCCAGGCGCCTGTGGGATGTCAGCGAGGAGCTTGCCATCAAGGCATCCGCATGAGCGGCTCGCCCATGCGGATGGTCGCGCCTTCGGTCACGCCGTCGCACAGCACGAAATCCGCCGACGCGAACAGCACCGCGGTCGAGCCGTGCTCGAACCAGCCCATCTGCTCGCCCTTGGCCAAGCGCGCATCGCACGGGATCACGTGCGGCCCGCGGTAGCGCAGGTTGAGCAGCACGTCGACGAAATTGAGCCGGATGCTCGCGACCAGCACGGCCGCGACCAGCACCAGCGTCACGGGCTGGCCCGTTGCGTTCAAAGTCGTGCGCACCACCACGCGCTCGTTCTTGCAGAACAGCTTCTCGACCCGGCGCAGCGCGATTGGATTGACGTTCCAGGTGTCGCCCGAGATGTAGTTGACCTCGCCGACGTGGCAGTCATGCGGCGCGTGGAAGCGATGGTACATGCTCGAGGTCAGCCGCAGCGTCACGTAGCGGGCATTGCGGTGCGTCGCGACGAGATCGCGGTCGCACAGCAGGTCGTCGAGCGCGTAGGGGAATCCCTTGATCTGGTAGAGCCGCGTGCCCTCGACGGCGCCGCAGGCGCCGACGATCGCGTCGCACGGGCTGGTCAGGACCTTCGGATCGGGCGCGACCGGCCGCAGCCCGTCCTTGAGCTCGCGGATGAAGCAGTCGTGCATGCTGCGGAAGCGGGTCTGTTTCGCCTCGGTGAGATCTAGGCTGGAAAAATAGCGCCAGGCGCCGATCGACAGGTCGCGAATCAGCGGCTGTTCGATCCTGCTGAACCAGCCGATGAACCGGGTGGCGAGGCGGCGCGGGATGCGGTTGGTCAGGAGGAAGTTGATATCCTCCTTCGCCAACAGCCGAAATACCTGCGATCGGAGTGTCATGATTCCGTAAACTGACTGGGCTAGGCCGCGACTCTATGGACATCAGCGGCACGGCTTTGGCGTTCTACGGGCTCGGCGCGACCGCGGTCGCGGCCTCGGCGGTCAAGCTGCAGCGGCGCCTGCAACTCTCCAAGGCGAAGCACCGCTCGCTCGCCGGCCACGCCCGCATGGCCCGGCGTATTGCGTCGTTCGTGCCCTACTACGACTACGGCGAGGAGCGCTTCTTCTGCGCCGACGGCGCCCCGGCCGCGATCGCGGCGCAGCGGCGCGACGGCTTTTTCCGCCTTGCGGCGCTCTACGACGAGCGTTTTCGCGAGACCAACCAGCTCACCGCCGAGGTCGCGCCCCGCATCTCCGACGTGCAGTTCACCGACGCCTACCGGGTGCCGTTCCAGTTCAGCCGCTACGTGCGCCGGCATCTCAAGATCGGCACGTTCCTGCAATCGTCGTCGGGCGTCACCGTCACGGACCTCGACGGCAACCAGCTCTACGACCTCACGGGCTCCTACGGCGTCAATCTGCTCGGCTACGACGCCTACAAGGGCACCATGGCGCGCGGCCTCGCGCGCACGCACGAGCTCGGCTCCGTGCTCGGCCCCTATCATCCGGTGATCGCCGACAATGTGCGGCGGCTCACGCAACTCTCCGGCCTCGACGAGGTGTCGTTCCACATGTCCGGCACCGAGGCCGTGATGCAGGCGGTGCGGCTCGCCCGCTACCACACCGGCCGGCGCTATCTCGCGCGCTTCTGCGGCGCCTATCACGGATGGTGGGGCGACGTGCAGCCCGGCGTCGGCAATCCGCTGCCCGCGAACGACACCTTCACGCTGCAGGACATGTCCGAGAATGCCCTGCGCGTGCTGCGCACGCGCACCGACATCGCGTGCGTGCTGGTCAACCCGCTGCAGGCGCTGCACCCGAACGGCTCGGCGCCGGCCGACACCTCGCTGGTCGACAGCGGCCGCTCCGCCCACTTCGACCGGGAGGCCTATGCGGCCTGGCTCAAAGAGCTGCGCGCGGTGTGCACCGAGCGCGGCATCGTGCTGATCTTCGACGAGATCTTCGTCGGCTTCCGCCTCGCGCCCGGCGGCGCGCAGGAGTATTTCGGCGTGCGCACCGACCTCGTCACCTACGGCAAGACCCTCGGCGGTGGCTTGCCCGTAGGCGTCGTGTGCGGCAAGCGCGAGCTGATGAAGCGCTTCCGCGACGACCGGCCGGCCGACATCTGCTTCGCCCGCGGCACCTTCAACTCGCATCCCGTCATCATGGGTGCGATGAACGAGTTCCTGCAGCTGCTCGATACGCCCGACGTGCGCGCGCTCTACGACGGCCTCGACGAGCGCTGGAACGCGCGCACGCGTGAGCTCAACAAGATGCTGGAGGACGCCGGCGTCCCGGTGCAGATCGTCAATCTCTCCTCGATCTGGACCGTCTGCTACACGCAGCCGTCGCGCTACAATTGGATGCTGCAATACTACCTGCGCGCCGAGGGCCTGGCGCTCCCCTGGATCGGCACCGGCCGCCTGATCTTCAGCCTTGACTACACCGACGCCGACTTCGCCGCCGTGTGCGACCGCTTCGTCGCCGCCGCGCGCAAGATGGCGCAGGACGGCTGGTGGTGGCGCGATCCCGCCGCCACCAACAAGTCGATCAAGCGCGCCATCCTGAAGGAGATGATCGCGGCGCGGTTTCCGTCGCTGCGCGGCCGCTTCGGGTTCTGACGCGTCATGGCCGGACTTGTCCCGGCCATCCACGTCTTCCTTCGTTGACGGGCCACAAGACGTGGATGCCCGGGCCGAGC
>CAVPGG010000246.1:0-10366 GCA_963703755.1 uncultured Pseudomonadota bacterium | reverse complement strand
CCCGACGTGGGCAGCCTGCCGCGCAGCCAGCCGGTGGTCGACATGCTGCAGCGGCGCGAGAACGAGGTCGCGACCGATCCGGCCGAATTCGACGCCGTGATGCGCGGCGCGGTCGGCGACACCGTCAAGCGCCAGGTCGACCTCGGCATCGACGTGGTGAGCGACGGCGAGACCAGCAAGATCAGCTACTCGACCTATGTGCGCGACCGCCTGACCGGCTTCTCCACCGAAGGCCCGACCGAGACCGCGCGGCCGCATCTCGATCTCGCGCCGTTTCCCGAGCTCCGCCGCAAGATGGCCCTGCTCACCGGCCCGCGCCCGTTCAAGCGCGTGTCCTGCGTCGGCCCCGTGGCCGTGCAGGATCGCGCCGCGCTGGCGCACGATCTGGAGAACATGCGCCGCGCCGTGGCGGCCGCCGGCCCGACCGAGGCGTTCCTCAACGCCGCCTCGCCCGGCGTGGTCGCGACCTTCCTGCCCAACGCGTTCTACCCGACGCATGAGGCCTATATCGAGGCGGTGGCCGACGCCATGCGCGACGAGTACGAGGCGATCGCGCGCGCCGGCTTCGTGCTGCAGGTCGATTGCCCCGACCTCGCCATGGCGCGGCACACCACGTTCCAGGCGCTCACCGAAGCCGAATTCCTCAAGCGCGCCCAGTTTCACGTCGAGGCGCTCAATCATGCGTTGGCGAAAGTGCCGGCCGAGCAGGTGCGCATCCACGTGTGCTGGGGCAATTACGAGGGCCCGCACAACTACGATCTCGATCTCGCCAAGGTGGCGACCATCATTCTTGGCGTGAACGCGAAGGCCATTTCGGTCGAGGCCGCCAACCCGCGCCACGATCACGAATGGGCCGTGTGGAACGACATCAAGCTGCCGGATGACAGGATCCTGCTGCCCGGCGTCGTCGACACCTGCACCAACTACGTCGAGCATCCCGACTTGGTGGCGCAGCGCATCGTCCGCTACGCCGACGTCGTCGGCCGCGAGCGCGTCATCGCCAGCTCCGACTGCGGCTTCGGCACCTTCGCGGGCTACGGCAAGATCGACCCCGAGGTCTCCTGGCTCAAGCTCGGCGCCCTGGTCGAAGGCGCGCGGCGCGCGAGCAAGCAGCTATGGTCGTAGCCGTCATTGCGAGGCACGCACCGATCTCGGGTTTACCCGAGATCGGCAATCAAATATGCGCAGGTCGGGCAGGCAGGCCCGACTTGCGTGGCCGCCGAAGCAATCGCGATCCACAAGTAGTGCGAAGAATGCTCCGCGCCTAAGCCGCCTTTGGCGGCGGGCAACACAGCTTGCCGAAAGCAGCTCCCGGCGCCTGCAATGAAAAAGTTTCCGAATCGTCAGCACGTCGATTGAATTGCATGGCCGTCTTGAAAGGCGTTAGAATCACCTCACCTTACGGATGAGGATGATCGAACATTCGCCCCATCTCAGAAAGGCTGTTTCGATGACGGCGGTTCCCGCTCGCTCGAGTTCGGTTCCCAAGGCGATGCTGCCTGTCTACGAAAAAATTGTCGCGTTGACGGACGACGTTTGCGACAGGTGCCTCGACCCTGAATACCGCGCGAACGCACGTGAGATGGCTCTAGCGCTTTGCAGGAAGCGTCCGAGCCCGCTCGTTTCCGGCCAACCGCGCACCTGGGCGTGCGGTATCGTCTACGTTCTTGGAAGGGTCAATTTCCTGAGCGACGAGTTGTTCTCGCCGCATATGACGACAGCGGATCTTTGCGCCGCATTCGGCGTCAGCGAAAGCGCAACTCATGCCAAGGCGCGCGTCATCGAAGAGATGCTCGGCACCGGGCCGTTCGATCGGCGATGGACGCTTCCCAGCTTGGCCGAAATGAATCCGCTTGTGTGGATGGTCGAGGTAAATGGTTTCGTCGTCGACGTGCGGCAGATGCCGCGCGAAGTCCAAGAGATAGCTTTCGCCAAGGGACTGATCCCCTGCATCCCGGACGAGCGGAAACACCGAACGTGAACGGAACGGCTGCTGAAGGATCAATCGGATGGAAGGCCGGTTCCTCAAGCGCTTGCGCAAGAAAGCCCGGAAAGGACTGCGTGGTTGGCCGGTTGCGACAATTGCGTTCTACGGCCCGAATCTGAGCCAAGCGACGAAAGTCGCGGTTGGCATCGTGCCATCCGAGAACGCAGACGCGAAAGAAATGCGCGACTGGAAAATAGACCATGGCGATGTTCGTACTGATTTGGGCATCGCCTTGGAGATTTTGGAATATATCGAGAAGCATCGAGCGCTATCGGTCGTGATGACCGACGGGGTCATCGGCTGCCCTCACCAAGAAGGAATCGATTACGAAGGCGAATGGTGTCCGGTTTGCGAGTTTTGGCATGGACGCGATCGCTTTACGGGGCAGAGCGTCCATTAACAAGCAGTGCGAAGAATGTTCTTCCTCTCAGTCGCCTTTTGCGTTATTGGCGAAATGAGACACGGCGAGTTGCGCGTAGCCCGCGACAACGTCCGCCACAGCAAACCTGCTTCAATTTGATCGTCATGGCCGAGCTTGACTTGGCCATCTTGCTTGAGCGGGGCGCGTGCGTCCTGTTCTTCATCGTTTCGCCATCTTTCGCCGCGCGCGTTTCCCTCGGCATTTCAAGGAGGTTTCCTGCAAACCCTTGCAGATCGCCTGTAGACGCGTGGGAAATTTTTTTGCAGGGCCGCGCCGGTCGTGGTCCATCATCGGTGCCGGGCCGCAGAACAGAGCCATTCGGGGAAATGCGAGCGATATCAACGTGCCTTCCGTCATTGCGAGGCGCGTGCGCGCCGAAGCAATTCCGGTCGGCAAATACCTGCGGCGCGAGATTGCTTCGGCGCTGCGCGCCTCGCAATGACGGGTGGACTGGACCGAGCCGCGCAAAACGAACCTAGAAAATCGAATGATTTCAGTGAGGCCTGATTTCACCCGCCCCATAGCCGTCCGGCTCGCGATGCGCGCGCCCTCGACCAGCGCCTTGAGCTTCGCCCATGCCACCTCGGGATGCACCTCGTCGCCGGCGCCCGAGGTGCCGAAGCCGCAATCGGTGCCGGCGATGACGCGCTCGCGGCCCACCACCTCGGCAAAGCGCACGAGGCGCAGCGCCACCAGCTCGGGATGCTCGACCAGGTGGATGCAGTGCGACACGACGCCGGGCACCAGGATCTTATTGTCGGGCAGCCGCACGTCCTGCCACACCTGCCACTCGTGCTCGTGCCGCGGGTTGGCGGCCTCGATCAGGTAGGCACCGGCATTGATCCGCAGCATCAGGTCGACGAAGTGCTTGAGCTCGAAGTCGTGCACGCGCGGCGCGATGTTGACGCTGTAGCAGGTGTGGAAGCGCACGCGCTCGGGCGGGATGCCGCGCAGCGCGTGGTTGAGCGCCTCGACGCGCAGCGCGATGATACTGCGGCAGTCCTCGATCGAGGCATCGACCGCGCGATTGTAGTGCGTCGCCATGCGCGGATCGTCGATCTGCAGCAGCAGGCCCGCATCGACGATCGCCTTGTATTCGACCCGCATCGCCTCGGCGAGCGCCGCGAGATATTCCTCGCCCGACGCGTAGTAGCGGTTCTCGTAGTAGAGCTCGAGGTTCGACGGCGAGATCGCCGTCATGAAGGCTTCTTCGGCCCCCACACCTTTCAATGCCTGCTTGAAGTTCGCGATATCCGTCGCGAGCTCCTGCTGCCCCACATAGGCGATCGGGCCGGTGCACACCTGCGCGCGCGGCCGCACCGTGCGCTTGGCGACGATCGCGCCCGAGCGCCCCGCCAGCATCACGCGCATGTCCTCATAAGTCTGCGGAAAAGCCTGCGAGTCGCGCGTCGGCCCGCGGAAGCGGGGAGGGCTGTCGATCTCGGCAAGGCCGCTCAGCCGCGCCCGCGCATAGGCCATCCAGTTGACCTTGCTGTGCTCGCCGTCGTCGATGATGTCGATGCCGATATCCGACTGCGCGCGCACGATGTCGGTGATGGCGCGGCGGATGCGCGCGTCGAACGCCGTCGCATCGTAGGCTTCGCCCAGCTCCTTGCGATTGAGCAGCGCCACGAGATCCGGCTGGGCGGGGCAGGCTGCCGGTGTGCGTGGTGAGAATCCGTTGCGCGCTGGTCTTCATGGGCGTGCGCCTCGCGTAGGCTCGATCAGTTCCGGCCCGCGCTGGCGCGTCAGCCGCTTGTGCATGTGCACCATGAAGGCCGTGCCGAACAGCGGCGTCGCCAGGTTGACGATCGGGATCGACACGAAGGCGGCGATGAACAGGCCGGCGACGAACACGGTTGCGCGGTGCACCCGCCGCAGCGCCTTGGCTTCAGCCACGGAGTGAAACCGCATGGCGGCAAGCTCGAAATACTGGCGGCCGAGGATGTAGGCGGTGGCGAGGAAGAACATCACCGCGCCGAAGCCGGCGAGGATCAGGAAAGGCGCGCAGCAAAGATAGATCACGATCGCGAGCGCGGCGGTCCGGACGCCTTCCAGGATCGCGCGCGACAGGGCGACGTTGGTGCCGGCCGGATCGAGCGGATAGTGGGTGCGCTCCACCGTCGCGGCGATCTCGTCGCCGAAGAAGCTCGCCACCAGCGCGGTGACGGCCGGCATCAGCAGGATGGCGCCGGCCACGAGCCCGAAGCCGAGTGCGAAGGCCAGGATCCATCCGAGCGCGACCAGCGGCGCATGCGCGATGTGTCCCAGCGTCCCCTCGGCCCAGCTCTGGCCGCTGCCGCTGAGCCACGCCAGCAGGCGGATGAGCGCAATCGCGAGCACGACCAGTAGCGCCACCGCGAGCGCGGCCGACTTGAGCAGCACGCTGCGGAAAGGCAGCGTGAACATCTGGCCGAGCGCTTTGAAGGCGGCGTCGAGCATCGCGTCTGCTCCGCAAGATCGTTGATGGTCTAGATGTCAAAGTCGGGGCTTACAAGCCGTGCAAGCTTGTCGCGCATGTTCGTCTCGCTTGCGACCTCACGTCGAATTGCGCCGCGTGAAGCGTTCATGCTAGCTCCGCCCATTCCCGCCCACCGAATGCTGGCCATGTCCGTCTTGAGCCGCCGTTCCTTTATTGCCGCCTCCGCCGCCGTGGCAGCCGGCCCATCGCTGGGCGCGACGACATCGTCGGGCGAGGTCGACATCGCGATCATCGGCGCCGGGGCGGCTGGCATCGCGGCTGCGCGCAAGATTGCGGCGGCGGGACGGCGCTTCGCCCTGATCGAGGCCGCCGACCGCATCGGCGGCCGCTGTCACACGGACACGCACGCTTTCGGCGTGCCGTTCGATCGCGGCGCCCACTGGATCCACATGCCGGACATCAATCCGGTGGCGAAGCTTGCCTCGCAGACCGGCCTCGACATCTATCCGGCGCCGCCCGGGCAGAAGGTGCGCATCGTGCGGCGCTATGCGCGCGAGGGCGAGATGGAGGACTATCTCGCCGCGCTGGTGCGCACCAACCGCGCGATCGCCGAGGCGGCGCGCGGCAAGTCCGACATGTCCTGTGCGCAGGCCCTGCCCAAGGATCTGGGCGACTGGCGCGCGACCGTCGAGTTCGTGCTCGGCCCGTTCGGCTGCGGCAAGAACCTCGCCGACGTGTCCGCCATGGATTTCGCCCGCTCGGCCGAGCGCGACGTTCGATGCATTCTGTCGTCAGGGGTTCGGCGCGCTGGTCGCCAAGCTCGGCGCCGGACTGCCGGCGCAGCTTGCGACCCCGGTGAGCCGCATCGACTTCAACGCCCGCGCCGGCGTCGAGGTCGAGACCGAGCGCGGGCGCATCGCGGCGCGCGGCGTCATCGTGACCGTGTCGACCGGCGTGCTCGCGGCGGGCAAGATCAAGTTCGTTCCCGAGCTGCCGCGCCGCCAGCTCGATGCGGCGAGCAGCCTCGGCCTCGGCAGCTACGATCGCGTCGTGCTCGAGCTGCCCGACAACCCGCTCGGCCTCGAGCGCGATGACTTCGTCTTCCAGAAATCGGACGGCGAGCGCACCGCCGCGGTGCTCGCCAATGTCGCGGGCTCGCGCCTCGTCATGGTCGACGTCGGCGGCAGGTTCGGCCGCGAGCTCGCCGCAAAGGGCGCCGACGCGATGACCAGATTTGCGCTCGATTGGCTCGGCGATCTCTATGGCGCCGACCTGCGCAAGTCGGTCAAGCGCACGGCCGCCACCAACTGGAATGCCGAGCCCTGGGTGCTCGGCGCCTTCTCGGCGGCCGCACCGGGCGGCCAGCCGGCGCGCCGCACCTTGATGGAGCCGGTGCGCGAGCGGCTGTGGCTTGCGGGCGAGGCCGTACACGAGACCCTCTGGGGCACCGTCGGTGGCGCCTGGGAGTCGGGCGAGCGCGCCGCGGACGCGGCCCTCAAGCGGCTAGGTTTGGTGACGCAGCCGCACGACCCGGCGCCCGCGCCGGCCCCGACGCGGCGACGCCGGCGCTGAGGCTCGACGCGCTACACGTTCGGTCCACGTACGGACGCCTTACGCCGCCGCTTCTTGCTCGCCGACTTTGCCGGCAGTGTTGCGACGAAATCGAGCCCGCGCTTGATCCATTTCTTCAGCGCCGCATCGGTTCGATATCCGTCCGGATCGACGCGGACAAAGCCGTTCATGATGCGGCCCCGCATCCCCATCGGCTTGGCATGCGGCTCGGCCAGCGCCTTCTCGTACGCATCGGAGCCGACGCGGACCAGGATGCCGCCGCGCACGCTGACCGTGCAGCACATGTTGCCGTTGACCATGAAGCAGCGGCCGCCCATCAGCGGTTTCTCGATCACGTCGTTGCGCCGCGCCAGAACCTTGCGCATCCGTTCGGCCGCGTCCTGATCGTAAGCCATGCGATGGATCCGCCTACTCGCTCTTGATGCCGACGGCGCGGATCACGCCGGCCCACTTCTCGGTGTCGGCAACGAAGCGCTTCTCGAATTCCGCCGGGCTGCCGGTGAGCGCCTCGCCGCCGACGTCGCGCAGCCGCTTGCTCAGCACCGGATCGCGCAGGCCGGCATTGATCGCCTCATTGAGCCGCGCGACGATCTCGGACGGCGTCCGCTTCGACGCCGCGATGCCGAACCACACGCTGGCGTCGTAGCCGGGAACCGACTCGGCGACGGTCGGCAGGTCGGGAAACACCGGCGAGCGGCTCGCCTGGCTCACCGCCAGCGCGCGCAGCTTGCCGCTGTGGATGTAGCCGACCAGCGTCGGCATCGCCTCGAACATCACGTCGGCGCGTCCGCCCAGGAGATCGGTGAGCGCCGGCGCCGCGCCGCGATACGGCACGTGCAGCAGGTCGACCTTCGCCATCAGCTTGAACAGCTCGCCGCTCAGATGCGGCGTCGTGCCGTTGCCGACCGAGGCCATGAGGATCTTGCCCGGATTGGCCTTGGCGTAGGCGATGAACTCCGGCACCGTCTTCGCCGGCACCGCCGGATTGACCACCATCACCATCGGCTCGAGCGAGATGCCGCACACCGGCGCGATGTCGCGGACGATGTTGTACTTGAGATGCTGATAGTACGAGCTCGAGATCACCGCCGAGGTGCTGACCAGCAGCAGCGTGTAGCCGTCCGCCGGCGCCGTGACCACCGACTCGATCGCGATGGTGCTGCCGGCGCCCGGCCGGTTCTCCACCACGAACGGCTGGTGCCAGCGGTCCGACAGCCACTGGGCGATCAGGCGGGCAAAAATGTCGGTCGGCCCGCCGGGCGGAAAGCCGACCACGATGCGCACCGCATGCGTCGGATAGTCGAGCGCGGCCGCGGGCCGCGCGAAGGCCGCGGCCGCGAGCGCGCCGCCGGAGAGTCGCAGCAGATGCCGTCGTGAGTGTCGCATGGCTTGCCGATCCCGGTGGCAAGTCTGTCTTACAAGTCTATCCGCGCCGACTATACGCGACCGCGGCAGGCTCCGACAGGCCGGCATCGGTGCGCGATCGTCACACCGGCAGGCATAGCGCGTTGTCGACCAGCAGGTTGTCATAGACGCAGCGCCGCTCGGCAAGCTTGAGCCTATCGCCGACCCGGCGGAACTTGTCGTGGTAGACGCCGACCTGATGCAGCTTGGCGTCGGGGCGGTCGAACAGCACCTGCACGACCACGTAGTTGGCGCGCGCGCGGACCTCGCCGTTCGGCTCCTCGCCGAGGACCTGCACATTGCCGACGATATGGCGCAGGTAGCGCGGTGCGAACATCTCGATGTGCTGGTGCGCATAGGCACGATCCTGGATCATGCCCTTGTTCTCGCAGTAGATCAGCCCGACCGGCATGTTGCGGTCGGCGTTCTCGCGCGAGATCACCACGTAGAACGCATCGTCCGTGAACATCTCGGCCCAGTCGTCGAGCCGCTGCTCGTCGAGCGCGGCCGCATAGGCGGTGTTGAACTCCTCGACCTCGCGATGCAGCAGCAGCGCCTCGATGCGCCGGTCGTTCGCGGCGGGATCGCGCTTGTCGAGCATGCTCAGAGGTCCATCGCGGCGCGCCAGTGCCGGTACATCGCCCGGATGGCGGCCTCGGAGATCAGCGTGTCCGACGTCCCGGCCGGCGTCGCGGGATCGAGCTTCACGAGGTGGCGGCCGTTGGGCACGCGCTGCATGCCGTCCTGCACGAACTTGATCGCCTCGTTGTCCTCGAGGCCCAAGTACCCGGCCGGACCCATCAGGTTGCCCTGGCGCAGCCGATGCCGCGTCATCGCCTCGTCGTCGCCGGCGAAACCGAACATGGTCCACTTCATGATGAACTCGTGCGGCCCGGTCGGCACGATCTGGCGGATGCCGAGGGTGTTCATCTCCCGCTGCACGATGAGGTTCGGCCAGATCGTCGCCATGGTGACGGACCACTCGCTGTCGAACTCCTCGACGAAATCCATCAGCCGCTTCTCGCGCAACGTCATGCCTTCCTTGAAGCTGCGCATCTCCTTCTTGGCGTCGCCCGCAACGGCCTTGTCCGATTTCGCCGACGCCATCACGCCGTGCCGGCCGCTCGCGTCGGTGAGCATCAGCGAGCGGTTGCCGGCGACGAGGAGCCCGAACGTCACCAGGAACGTATGCAGGAGCGTCGCGTGATACGGGTCCTTGAGGTTCTCGTGATAGAGCTTCCAGTTGCCCGGCAGCGAATGCCGATAGTGGCCGAGCACCGTGAGCTTGCGCCCGTCGAAGGTCGCCTCGAACTCGCGCAGCACCTCGGGGCCGAGATAATCGGTGAACGGCTCCATGTCGTCCGCATAGGACGCGAACACGACGCCGCGGTGGGACGTGACGTTGAGCCGGCGCAGCCCATGCTCCTGCGGCTTGAAATCCGCCGGCATGCCGCCCTTGCCGGCGACGCCGCGGCGGAACGGCACGCCGATCAGATTGCCTTTGAGGTCGTAAGTCCACTGGTGATACGGGCAGATGAATTCCTTGGCGGTGCCGCTCAGCGTGCGACAGAACTCCGCCGCCCGATGCGCGCAGCGGTTCTCGAAGGCATGGATCGAGCCGTCCTCCGCACGCGCCACCACGATCGGCGTCGGTCCCACGTTCGAGCGGATGAAGTCGCCCGTATTCGGGATTTCCGCCTCGAGCGCGACGTAGTTCCAGGTGCGCCCGTGAAAGATGCGCTCGACCTCGCGCGCATAGATCGCCGCGTCGGTGTAGACCCAGTCCGGGATGACGGTGAGGTCGTCATCGGGCCATGCGTACTGCCGTGCGAGGCTCGGATCCTGCAGCGTCATGCGCGCCATCCGTTCGATGTTTACCGGGCGAGCATAGCCCAACGCATCCGCGTTGCAATTCTCTCTCCGTCATGGCCGGGCTTGTCCCGGCCATCCACGTCTTGCTTGTGGCCGGCGCCGCAAGACGTGGATGCCCGGCACAAGGCCGGGCATGACGTTGCGGCGGCGGTATCGCCGGCCTACGCTCGCGCTATCGCACCAACGAGGATCGCCATGGCACAGGAACCGCTCGCCACCCGGGGCAACTACCTGCACATCTACGACTTCCGCGTGATGAAGGGCAAAGAGGACGAGTTCGTCCGCCTGTTCGAGGCATTCGACTATTCGGACGGGAACCCGATGCACAAGTCGGCGGCGCAGGTGAAGGACGGCGTGCTGTGCCGCGACACCGAGGATCCGCAGCGCTTCTTCCTCATCGCCGAGTGGTCCGACATCGAGGAGCACGCCCGCATCCGCAAGATCCTGGCGAACGAGATCAAGCCGGAATTCATCAAGTACATCGAGGGCGGCAAGTTCATCCCGAAATACGTCGAAGTGGTCTCCTCGACACCGGAGGAGATTCTGCAGAAGGCCGCGGGCTGAGCGTATTTCGTTCGCATGAACCACTGCGTCATGGCCGGGCTTGTCCACAAGGCTTGTCCCGGCCATCCACGTCTTTGTTGCTGAGTTGCCGCAAGGAAGACGTGGATGCCCGGCACAAGGCCAC
>CAVPGG010000245.1:0-3982 GCA_963703755.1 uncultured Pseudomonadota bacterium | reverse complement strand
AAACGACACTGGAAGAAGTTGGTTGTAGCCCACCGTATTCCCCGACGAAGAAAACCGTTCCAGATCTGAACTCCGACTCACCAAGTCTATTCGCAATAACAAAACCGTTTTCTTTCGTAATTAATCCATTAGCTCGTTAGCACCCAGAGTACGGATATATTTCAAAAATAACGAAACATCCCACGTCGTTTGATAAGCGGGACCCGTTGGAGCAAGCACATTTACTGACTTTCTAAATGATTGAATAATAGGAAACTTTACCAGAGGTCGACAATTCCACCACGCTTGAAATAGCCGAAATCGCGTGATTGACTGCCACCGCTGCGAAGCAGCGCCAGGGCGGCCGAAGCGGATGAACAAGTCGTGTACGTCCGGGAGCAGAAGAGGCGTGTCCACAGAAGATCCAGTAGAAGAGGCCACCAATGCTGTGCCGGCCAGGCGGGAACTATGAGAGTAAGTCCCGAGACGACCTTGCATTGATCCTGGCGTGTGCCGGCATCGCGGCCGGCGCGCGCGCCGCGCCGGTCGAGCAGGTCCGGGCGCTCGCCGCGCGCGAGAAGGCGCCGCTGATCGAGACGCTCAAGAGCCTCGTCGCCATCGAATCCGGCAGCGAGGACCGCGAGGGGCTCGACAGGTTGTCGGCCCTGATCGCCGATCGCCTGCGCGCGCTTGGCGGCGAGGTCGAGCTCATCGAGCCCGACGAGCCGCCGGCCGATCGTGCGCAGATGGTGCAGGCGCGCTTCACCGGCACTGGAACGAGGAAGATCCTGCTGATCGCGCACATGGACACGGTCTATCACCGCGGCATGCTCCAGAAGCAGCCGTTCCGTGTCGACGGCAACCGCGCCTATGGGCTCGGCATCGCGGACGACAAGGCCGGGATTGCGGTCATCCTGCACACGCTTGCGATCCTCAAGGCGATGAACTTCCGCGACTATGGCCAGATCACCGTGCTGATCAATGCCGACGAGGAGATCGGCTCGCTGGGATCGCACGCGACGATCACCAGGCTCGCGAGCCGGCACGACGCGGTGTTCTCGCACGAGGGCTCGCCGCTCAAGCCTGACCGGCTGTCGCTGACGACCGCCGGCATCGGCTCGGTCCTGCTCAGCGTGGAGGGTCGCGCCTCGCATGCGGGCGCGGCGCCCGAGCGCGGCCGCAATGCACTCTACGAGCTCGCGCATCAGATCCTGCAGATGCGCGACCTGTCCGACAACGAGGCCGGCATCAAGCTCAATTGGACGATGGCGAACGCGGGCAGCAATCGCAACGTCATCCCCGCCATGGCGTCGGCAGTTGCCGACGTGCGCGTGCGGCGCGTCGCCGATTTCGACACGATCGAGCGCAAGGTACGCGAGCGCGTCAAGAACCAGCTCATCCCCAACGTCAAGATCGAGGTCGCGTTCAGGCGCGGCCGGCCGCCGCTCGAGCTGACGGCGGCTGCCCAGTCGCTCGCCCGTCACGCGCAGCGCGTCTATGCGGAGATCGGGCACGAGCTCGAGGTCAACGAGGTCGCCGCCGGCGGCGGCACCGACGCGGCCTATGCGGCGCTGAAGACCAAGGCGCCCGTGATCGAGCGGTTCGGCCTGCGCGGGTTCGGCGCGCACTCGAACACTGACGAATACATCGACACCGACTCGATCGAGCCGCGCCTCTACCTTGCGACGCGCATGATCATGGACGTTGCCAGGGGTGAGACAAAGCGCGACAACGAATAGAACCATTAGCGCAGGAGGACGACCATGGCTCAAGAGACCGCACGCACGCCAGGAGCCAAGCGCGCCGGCCCAGGCGAATACGTCTTCGACCTCGCCAAGGTGAACCACATCCTCGGCGGCCCCGACTACTCGACCGCCAACGGCGCCTGCGTCGAGGGCGACCGCATGATCGTCGGCCTGATGCGCATGCCAGCGGGCACCGGCGCCGAAGCACACTCGCATCCCAACGAGCAGTGGATCTACATCCTGCAGGGCACCTTCGTCGCCGAGGTCGGCGGCCAGAAGGTCGAGGCGAAGGCCGGCTCGCTCGTCTACATCCCGTCCAACGTCATGCATTCCGGCCAGGCGACGCCCGACGCCGACGTGGTCTTCTTCACCGTCAAGGACGCCTCGCACAGCCTGCACGGCATCAAGGCGGCGTGAAATAATTCTTTCCCCCGTCACCCTGAGGTGCTCGGCGCGAAGCGCCGACCTCGAAGGGCTGCTGCGGTGCGGCTTGTTCGCCTGCTGAACCGCCGCGGCCGATCATCCTTCGAGGCTCGCTTCGCTCGCACCTCTGGATGACGGGTTTGGCTTATGAGCAAGCGATAAACCATGAACATCCAAACCTCGCCGTCGAACCTACCTACCGCCTCCTCTCGATCGCAACTCGATGTACCCCTGCGCGACGGCGCGCGGCTCAAGGCGGACGTGATCCGGCCGGACGACACAGGAAAATTCCCCGCCATCCTCAATCTCGGGCCCTACCAGAAGGACAAGCTGTGGGTCGTGCCCGACACGCTGGAGGAAAAGCCCAACCCGCTGATGAACTGGGAGACCGTCAACCCCGAATGGTGGGTGCCGCAGGGCTATGCGTGCGTGCGCGTGGACGGGCGCGGTAGCGGCAAGTCGCCCGGCCAGTGCGAGCCGTGGTCGTTGCAGGAGGCGATCGACTTCTACGACGCGATCGAATGGGCGGCGGCACAGCCGTGGTGCAACGGCAAGGTCGGGCTCAACGGGATCTCGTACTACGCGATCAACCAGTGGTTCGTCGCCAACCTGCAGCCGCCCTCGCTCGCCGCCATCATCCCGTGGGAGGGCTTCGCCGACATCTACCGCGACGCGCTCTATCACGGCGGCATCCTCAACGTGTTCATGACCAACTGGTTCACGGCGCACCTGCTGCACCACATGCTCGGCCGCGCCGCGCGGGCGCAGCCCGACGGCTGGCAGGTCAACACGCTGCACCACTGGCTGCGCCATAATCTCGACAGCGGCGCGCTCGCGGGCGCGCAGGCGCAGTGGGAGAAGATCACGGTGCCGATGCTCACGGTCGGCAACTGGACCGGCTTCGGCCTGCACCTGCGCGGCAACACCGAAGCGTTCATGCGCGCGGCGTCGAAGCACAGGAAGCTGCGCATCCACACCGGCTCGCACGTGCATCCGTTCTACACCGCCGAGGGCCGGCAGGATCAGTTGCGCTTCTTCGACTACTGGCTCAAGGGCATCGACAACGGCGTGATGGACGAGCCGCCGGTCAAGCTCGCGATCCGCCACGGCCGCGACAAGATCGAATGGCGGAACGAGCACGAGTGGCCGCTCGCGCGCACCCAGTGGACCAAGCTCTACTTCGACCTGTCGAAGCCCGACAACGCCGCGCTGGCCGACACCAATCCGGCAACGACCGCGTCACGCACCTACGCGTCGTTCAACCTCGGCACCATGGGCTCGACCTCGGCCGCGTCCTCGCAGGTGATGGGCGGCGGCATCAAGCCCGGCATGGGCATCTCGCTCGATACGCCGCCGCTGCCGGCCGACCTGGAAGTGACCGGCCCGCTGATGGCCAACATCTGGGTGTCGAGCGCGAGCGAGGACATGGACCTCTTCGTTACGCTGCGAAATTTTGACGCCGACGGCAACGAGGTGCTGGAGACCGGCCAGCAGGGCACGCCGGTGCCGGTCGCCAAGGGCTGGCTGCGCGTGTCGCACCGCGAGCTCGATCCGGATCGGTCGCTGCCGTACCGGCCCTATCACGCGCACAAGCGTCGGCTCTTTCTCAAGCCCGGCGAGATCGTCGAGGTGCAAGTCGAGATCTGGCCGACCTCGATGGTGTTCAAAAAGGGCCACCGCATCCGCCTCGACGTGCAGCCACGCGACGGCGTCGGCAGCGCGGGCTACATGCACTATCACGCCGACTACAACACCGGCACCAACACGGTCTACGCCGGCGGCGACAAGCCGTCGTATCTGCTGCTGCCGGTGATTCCGTAACCGTGACACCGTCA
>CAVPGG010000244.1:0-3071 GCA_963703755.1 uncultured Pseudomonadota bacterium | reverse complement strand
GACGTGCCGAGCCCCGCCAACCCGCCGAAAGGCTGCCGCTTCCACACCCGCTGCCCCTTCGTGTTCGATCGCTGCCGCACCGAGGAGCCCGCGCTCAAGCTCACCGACAACGACCACTTCGCCGCATGCCACCTCAACGACGCGCCCGCGAATACCCAACCAACCCCGTCACCCTGAGGCGCCCGCCGTAGCGCAGCGAAGGCGGGCCTCGAAGGGCCGCTGCGCTCCCGCTTGCTCACCTGCCGCTCCACCTCGGCCGTCCATCCTTCGAGGCTCCGCCGCTACGCGGCGGAGCGCCTCAGGATGACGGGGCGATGTTGTGGCGCGACGTTGTCGAAATCACTTCAGCATCGCCTGCAGCGGCTTGCTCGCGTCCGCGAGCGCTGCCGCCTCCACCGGCACCTTGCGCTCGATCAGCCGCCGCACCGCCGCCATCTCGCGCTGCGCGTTGATGCCCATCGCGCACGCGATCGCGCCGTCGGCGAGCCAGAACACCAGCGCGCGGCCGCCGTCGAGCGCGCGGCGCACGCGCGGACGCGGCGCCGCCGCCGGCCAGCCGACGCCCTGAATGTAGAGATCGTATTGCTCCGACCAGAACGACGGCAGGCTCTTGTAAACATCGGCGGCGCCGGCCGCGTTGCGGCCCGCCACCATGCCGTGGTCCTGGGCGTGCCGCCAGTTCTCCAGCCGGATCGGCCCCGCCGGCCCGGGAAAGCGCACCGCGTCGCCGCACGCGAGGATCGCCGGGTCGGACGTGCGGCAGCGCGCATCGACCACGATGCCGTCGTCGGTCGCGAGCCCCGCCGCCGCCGCCAGCGCGACGTTCGGCTTGACCCCCGCCCCCACCACGACGAGGTCGGCGGAAAATTTCTTCCCCGACTTGGTCGCGACCTCGATGCCGGCGTCGTGCGCGCGCACGTGCTCGATCGTCTCGTCCGTATGCAGCGCGACGCCGTGGCGCCGGTGCGCGTCCGCGATGATGGCGCCGGTCTCCGTGTCGCACACGCGCGCCAGGATGCGCGGCGCGACCTCCAGCACCGTGGTCGTGAGGCCGAGCGTCGCCGCCGAGGCCGCGACCTTGAGGCCGATCAGCCCGCCGCCGACAATCAAGAGCTGCTTGCCGGGCACGAGCGCCGATTTGAGCGCGCGCGCCTCGCGCTCGTTGCGCAAATAGTGCACCCGGTCCATGCCGGCCGGCCACTGCGGCAGCTCGCGGTTGATCGAGCCCGGCGCCAGCACCAGCGCGTCATAGGGAAATCGCTGTCCCGCCGCCGTGATGACCTGATGCCCCACCCGGTCGATCGCGGTCGCGCGGGCGCACGCGAGCGCGACGTTGTGCGCCGCCATCCCGCTCGGCCCCGCGATCGGCGCATGCTCCGGCAGCGCCTTGCCGGTCAGCACGGCCTTCGACAGCGGCGGCTTCTCGTACGGCTCGCACGCCTCGTCGCTGAGCAGCGTCACCTCGGCGCCGGGCGCCGCGCGCTTGGCCTCAATCGCCGCAAACACCCCCGCCGGCCCCCCGCCCACGACGACGATGCGCTGCTTCCCAGATGCCTCCACGCCACGGCCTCCAACCGACGCGGCAAACTAAGCGACAACCGCGCAAGTCGTCCAGCGCCGTAGGGTGGGCAAAATCGCCCTCGATGCGCATCGCCTTGCTCCGCATCGCCAGGCGATTTTGCCCACGCGCGACGAGCCAGCCTCACGCTACTCGCCGAATGTCCCCGCCACGTCCTTGATGTCTCCGCCCCAATCGGCTGGTAGTTGCCCGCGCGTAACGTAACGGGCAAAGCTGCTGTGCGGCCAATCGCCCACCCGCGTGACGTGACCGTGTTTCACGGGATTATAGTGGATGTAGCCGATATGGCGGGCGAGGTCGCCTTCGTCGCGAATGGCGTGCTCCCAATAGCGCCGTTGCCAAATCCCTTTCTCCCGCTTGCCGACCTTGCTTGCCGCTCGCCCGGCCACCGCCGGGAGCCCGCGCGAGAAGCCACTCTTGATCAGGCTCCAGCGTAGCGGGAAGTTTGCATCGTCGGCTGGCAGCGTCCACAGCGCGTGAATGTGATCGGGCAGGATGCAGATCGCGATCGTTTCGAACGGATAGAGCGCCTGCGCGGCGTGATATGCGCGCCGCAGCCGCTCGATATGACGGATCAAGAGGTCGCTCGACCGGTCCGCAAGCGTGACCGTGAAAAAATACGTACCCCCCTTGATGTGTGCCCGACGATATCGCGACATGACGACCGCATGATATCACGCAGTCGCGTGGGCAAAATTGCCGCCAAATGTGACCACGCGGCGAGAGGCATTGCGCGGCAATTCTGCCCACCCTACTGTCTGACTCAAGTCCGCATCCCGCCCAGAGCCCCATGCACCTCTTCTCCCCCGACTTCCTCCACCACCTGATCGAGACCTACGGCCTGTGGGTCCTCTTCTGTGTCGTGCTGCTCGAATGCATGGGCATCCCGATGCCGGGCGAGACCGCGCTGGTGAGCACCGCGCTCTATGCGGGCTCGAGTAGACCTGGTAGGCAGGGAGCATATAGCTTTCCTGAGCTTCCGGTGCTGTGGCAATGACTATTCCGTAGATGTCACCAGTTGTCGGATCAATCACCCAAGAGCCACAATCACCAGCCACTACAACAATGTTTGTCAGCTTTCAATTTCAGAACAAGAGCCTGAGCCATCTCACAGCAACTGGATTGTATGGTCCACACATCAACCATCCGAAAGGAGCCCGGCAGCGAAAGGCCCCCAATAATTCCGTAGCAGTAGGACTCGAAGACGCCGCTTACACCAGCTGCTACAAGTACCCTCCCATGAGGTGGCTTCGTGGAAACCTTTTGCGGGCAAATAGTCGTTCCTGAAGAAGTATGCACCAAGTTTGGCCGAAAGAACTGAGAATCGCCGACCCAAACCAAAACCCAGTCGAGCTCTGCACAGAGCAGTAATGACCGTAGCCTAGGGGCCGTTCCTGAACTTGCACGACCAGATCCAATGACTCTGACGTTGTCTACCGTCATTGGAGTGCGCCCAGCCTGTCCTCTCAAAGCCCGAGCACAGCAATACATC
>CAVPGG010000243.1:0-35114 GCA_963703755.1 uncultured Pseudomonadota bacterium | reverse complement strand
CAGGGACTCGCCCTGGGCGCTCGTCTCCCGCTTTCCCCGACCCCTACCCCCTGCCGGCCGCACGCCGGCAACCCGAGCCGCCGGCCGTGCGTTTCCCGAGCACGGCGGGCGCTTCGAGGCCGGGTGTGGTCCTTGCGGCGGCGGAGATCGCAGTAAGTCGGCATCTGAACGCGCCATCTGCATCCGACTACGCCAGGGATTGGCCATATTTCGGATTTGTTACCATTCGTGACACCTCGTTTTTCGAACCTTCTAAGATGCTGACAGACCGATGCAATATGAACCCCTCAAGGTTAATTGCCGGTCCTGGCACTCCCCGTTCTCGATTGCCATTGCGGAACCTTTGTTTCCGCACTAGATTTAGGCGTATCACTGGGCCCAAGGCCTTGGGAGTTCGCTCGCATGCGGTACCGGTCCTTGGTGCCAACGGTCACCGGCCCTACAGTCAAGCGCCATCTGACATGATGAGACCGTCGCGGCGTGCGGCTCCAGGGGCCGCCCATCGACGAACTTATTTTGGATGCAGGTGATGTCGCTGCTTGAGCCCATAGAGGCCGAGACCACGGCTAACGCGCCGCCGGCCTGGAGGCACGTGACCCATCGCCTCGGTTTGATTCTGAGGTCGACGGTGTGGTCATGCCGCCTTTGCTCTGCTACATGTAGTGATTGCAATGCTATGGCTGTCTACATTTTGGACTTTCGCTCCCCTTTGCCGCCAAGTTCCCGAACTTCTCCGGCCTCTGGAGTTGCGTGAGTAGTTATCTTATCACAGGCGTGCTCAGAAAATGCTAATGTCAATCCAGCTGCGGTAGCTGAAGCTATTGAATATCAGACTGTCGTCTTCCAAGTCAGTGGTGGTGGACTCGGAGCATCCCATAACGCCTTACGAAGGCCCCCCATCGCCCGAGAAGACAATGCGCTGGTATGAATTAATGAACGGTAATTCAGATCACACTAAAAAATCAACGAGAGAAACTAACGACTGGAAGTTGGAATGATTTCTCTAACTCCAGAAATGAACAAGACGTTGAAGCATCCAACGCGACCAGCAGGTAACGGGTATGCAGGACCTTTGGTCCAACTGGACGTTTTTCACCAGCTTCATTGCTTGAACGCCATTCGTAACATTGTATACGGGACAAATCAGTGGTACAATCCAAATGATAGGCAGGATCAAATTCACGTTGGTAAGTGCTTTTCGCCCTAAAATTCAATCTGCATGCTGACTGTGGCTCAGACCATTGTCTCGACTACTTACGACAGGTCCTCATGTGCCATAGCGATGTAACTCCCATCACGCACAAAAAGCGCCCCCTTGGATATAACCCACTGCTCGCAGATTAGCACGCAGAAAGAGCGGGTGTTGCGCATCAAGCAGATCGTCATGATCGACCAGGGCACGATCAAGGTGACCTGGTACGAGGAGGACGGCGGCGGCGCGACCGACTACGTCGATTTCACCGGCCGCAGCATGGCGATGGCCCCGCAAACCAACGGCGACAAGGGTCCGCGCCGGGCGTTTCATCGCTGCTGATCCGGCTTCGCCTGCAGCGTCGCCCGACGTGCGGCAGAAGATGCTCGCCATCGGCTTCGATGCAGTGGCGACGACGCCGGAGGCCTTCGCGGAGCACATCCGGGCTGACATCCCGCGCCTGGAGAAAATCATCCGCGCCGCCAACCTCAAGCCCGAGTGAGCGGCCGCGCGACCGCTCGTTCACACGCGGTCGATCGAGGTCGTCAGCTCTGTGGCTTCGTTTGGGCGGATTTCACCTCCGGTTGCCCGTTGGGTTCGTTCGGGCCAATTTCGCCAGTGCCGCTCGGTGGGTCCGTTTGCGCCGATTTCATTTCGGGGCCGGCCAGTGGGTTTGTTCGGGCGGATCGTGCCTCCGGGCCGCTCGGTGGGTTCGTTCGGGCGGATCGTGCCTCCAGGCCGCCCGGTGGGTTCGTTTGGGCCGATTTCGCCGCCGGCGTCCACTTGCGGCGCGGCGGAACCCAGCCGGCCGCGCGGCAGGCGGCGTAGAAGTCGCGGATCGCGAACTTGCGCCGGGAGAAGGCGCGCTCCTCGTAGCGCAGGATAGAGATCGCCCGATTGGTCTCGCAATACGGATCCTCCTCCAGGGCCGCAAAGCGGGCGCGGCGAGCGCGGTCGAAGTCCGCGACCGCCTCGGCAATGCGGCAGGCATGCGCGAAAATCTCCTCGTTCGCTCCCTCCCCGGCGATCTGGCGCGCCACCGCCTTGATCTTCCCGGAGAAGCCGGAATCGAGACCGATGGGCACGCGCAGCCCATGAACGCAGCGCATTGCGCGCCGAGCGCGCCTTGCCGGCCGCCGCGCGCGGCCCCGTGCTCTTCTTGGCGTTGGCGCGATTGGCGGCGAGCTTGGCGGGAGAGATCACGGGGGCGCGGCTCCGACACTTTTGTTCATGATACGTTCTATCACGTCGAAGGCAGTCAATCAACGTGGATTTCAGCGATCGCCTCGCTTTTCACTGCCTTTGCGTCAGCAGCTTCGCGGTCTCACGCGCAGCATCGATGAAAAGCCGCGCGACCAGGCTCAACGCGCGGTTCTGCAGAGTCATGATTCCGCCCTCGAGCAAGGCGCGGCCATGCGCGATCGGATCGGCTCACTTCTTCTCCAGCGCCTCGCGCTGCTTGATCAGCCGCTCGAGCTCCTCGTTCTGCTGCGCGATGCGGTCTGCGTTGCGTTCCTCGTCCTGGCCGCCCGACATGGCGGCGGCCTGCTCGATCAGCTGGCGGATGTTGTCGCGCACGATCCTGATGCGCTGGTCGATCTCGGCGAGCGAAGGCGAATTTCCGTTGCTCATGTCACTTCCTCCGGCCTTTCTTTCATTGGCGCATTTTCTACGGAAAACCGGTGGCCACTTTTCCTGAAAATGCGCTAATGCTTCTCGATCCCGGCGCGCGCGATCACCTGCGCCCATTTCTGCGCGTCGGCGCGCAGGCGCGCGTCCATCTCGGCCGGCGTGTTCGCCTTGGCGTCGACGCCGAGCTCGAGCAGGCGTCGCTTAACGTCGGCGTCGGCAAGCGCCTCGTGCACCGCCGTGTTGAGCGCTGCCACGATAGCGGCCGGCGTGCCGGCCTTGGCGTAAAGCGAATTCCACGACGAGGCGGCAAAATCCTTGATGCCCTGCTGGCCCGCCGTCTTGATGTCGGGCAGCGCCGGCGACGGCGTCGCGCCCGTCCAGGCGAGCGCGCGCAGCTGGTGCCCGTCGAGGCCCGGCTTGAGCGGCGCATAGAAGTCGATCACCATCTGCACGTCGTTGCGCAGGAGCGCGACGGTTGCGTCCGGCGTGGTACGAAACGGCACGAGGACGAAATCGATGCCGCTCGCCTGCTTGAAGAAGTTGGTCGTCAGGTTCTGCACGCCGCCGGTCGTGACGCTGGCGATGCTCAGGCCGCCCGGCTTCGCCTTGGCGGCCTTGATGAAGTCGTCGAGCGTCTTGAACTGCGACTGCGCGTTCACCACCATCAGGCAGTCGAACTGGCCGACCAGCGAGATCGGCGCGAAGTCCTTGTAGATGTCGAGCGGGAACTTGTTGTAGAGCGCGAGCGCCGCCGCGGTGCCGCCGGTGAGCAGCAGCAGCGTGTAGCCGTCCGCCGCTGCCGACAGCACCGTGCGGCCGGCCACGATCCCGTCCGGGCTCGGCATGTTCTCGATGATGAAGCGCCTGCCGAACTTGTCGGAGAGCTTCTCGGCCACGATGCGGATCGAGATGTCGCCGACGCCGCCCGGCCCGAACGGAATGATGACGCGCACCGGCCGGCTCGGATAGGCCTGCGCCGCGGCGGGGCGCATGGCGGCGCCGGCGCCGAGCGCCGCCATGGCAAGCAACGCGCTGCGGCGGGTGACGGGCGGTGTCGGCATGGGCTTCCTTCTCGGCGGGTGCTCGCGGCGCGTCGCTGCACCAAGAACACGACCTATCTTCGCGGGGTTCCGGCCGCCCCACAAGAGTGGCCGGGCGCCGAATGCCGCAGGCTCTTCCGAATCAACGCGCGCGCGCTATAATTGAGATGTCTGAAACCAACTGAAAGGAGGTGATCCAGTGTCTCATTGTCCATCGCCGCGGTCGCCGGCATCCATGAGCTGGATCGCCACCTCTTCCGAGGTGCGCGCCGCGTGACGTTCACGTCACGGTCACGCCGCCGGGTTGCGCATTGCGCAAGCCGGCGCCGGATCGCGGCTTGACAATGGAAGGGCTGTCCGCGAGGGCAGCCCTTCTTTGTTGGTGATCCGGGCTACAAACCGAACGCCTGCGCCAGCAGAATGCAGCCCGAGGCGAGCAGCAGGCACAGCACCAGGCGCTGGAAGGTCCGTGGCGACACGCCCACATAGGCGCGCGCGCCGATCCAGGCGCCGACCATCGTGACCGGCAGGCACACGAGCGCGATCCCCATCAGCGGCGCCCCGATCTGTCCGCCGACCGCCATGGCGGCGCTCGCGAAGGTGAGCACGATGAGGTTGAACGGCTGGTAGATCGCGCGCTGGCTGTCGCTGTCGCCGCCGCGCAGCTGCAGCCAGATCAGCGGCGCCGGGGCCGAGAGGCCCGCGAATCCGCCCAGGAAGCCGCCCGCGATGCCGACGACACCGTCCGCGAGCTTGCCGCCCCACGCGCCGATCTGGCGCGGGCGCCGACCGATCAATTGATAGATCGAATAGACGATCAGGAAGACGCCGACCGAGGTCCGCAGCAGGAACGGCGACACGGCCACGAGCGCGCCGACGCCGAGCGGAATCCCGACCGCGCCGCCGACGAGATACGGCATCATGCGCGGCCAGTCGAACGACTTGCGCACCGTGACGACGCCCACGAGCTGCCCGGCGACCGACGCGAGCGCGACCAGCGGCGGCACCATAGGGGCCGGCAGCGCGTGGAACCAGAGGCCCGAGGCGACGAGGCCGGTGCCGAAGCCGGCAAATCCGGTGGTGAAGCCCGCGATCAGCGCCCCGAGGAAGACGATGGCCAGCGTCGCGAGATCGAGCGAAGTCCCCAGCATGCCGTTTGCGTAGCCGAGCCGGGTGTCCGGCTCAAGCCGGAGCGACATCAAGACTTGATTTCCTCCTGCCTCCACTCCGGAAACCGGATGTCGCGCGGCAATTCGGGAAACATGGTCCACAGCCACTCGTGATGCTTCTCAAGACCGGCCCCGTCGACGAATTTCCATTCGCCGCCGTCGATCGAGCGAACCGCCAGGAAGTAGGTGCGGCTCCGGAACAACCGCCCCTTGATCTGCATCAGCAACGTGTACGGCGCGAAGCAGATGATGGCGCGTCCGGCCCGGTATGGGGCGGTCGGCGCGTCGAACTCGGCTTTGACGATCCGGAAGCCCAATGCCTTCAACTGCGTCATCGCGGCGCGGCTTTGTTGCTCGAATGCGGACCTCTCGAATATTTTGAAGATCTCCGGCGGCAGCAGCCGCATCAGCGCGTCGATATCGTCGATCGACGCGATTGCGGCCTGCGCTTGGCGCACCAGCTCGGCACGTTCGGCCGAGGAAAGCGCCGCGACGGCGGGCGCCGGCACGGCAGGCTGACCTTGCGCATGAAGCGGGATGGCAAGCGCGAGCGCGAGTGTTGCGGTGACAAGCGATGCTCTGATGCACGTCATCATGGTCGATGCTCCAGTCCAGTCACGTCTGCTCCGTATCGTCCGTGAACGGCGTGGATTTGACGCCGGTCACCTTCACGTCGTCCCCGTCGCGCGTGAGCTTCGCGCCGCAGGCTGCGCTCAGCCGGGCGAGGCCTGCAAGCTCGTCCGCCTCCCGCTCCGGATCGCTCCAATACGTCTCGTTCTTCTCATCATGCCGCACGAAGCGGAAGCGTACGTCCTCGATGCCGCCCTTACCCACGCTCGCGCGCACCAGCATGCCGAGCCAGTCGCCGTGCGCGCGGCCGCCGTGGCCGGTGTGGAACGAGAGGTTGCCGAGCCCGTAGAAGATCGGCTTGCCCTTGTGCATGCCGACCGGGAGCGAATAGTGCGGCCCGTGTCCCATCACGATGTCGGCGCCGGCATCGATCGCGGCCTCGCCGATCTCGGTCATGTAGTCGAGCACGTCCTCCTTGAGGCCCCAGTGGCAGGACGCGACCAGGACGTCGACGCGCGGGCGCAGCGCCGCGATGTCGTCCGCAAAGGCGCGCAGGTAGTGCTTGTCGGCCCAGGTGACGATCTCGGGCGGCACGCCCGGCCGGTTGGGCGGCGGGATGCCGGCGCGCAGCCGCTGGGTCGGCACGTGGTAGGCCGTGTGGCCGCGGATCACGGCGATGCCGGGCGCATCAGGCAGCGCCTCGTGGTTGGTCGGCCAGTAGACCGAGCTGCGCTGCAGGAAGCCGACGCGCACGCCGCCGCGCTCCAGGATCACGGACGCGCGCGCCGCCGCGAGATCCGGGCCCGCGCCGGTGTGCGGGATGCCGAGCGCGTCGAGGCGCGCGATCGAGGCGAGAATGTTGGCCTCGCCGTAGTGCACATTATTGGCGATGCCGACCGCATGCAGGCCGGCGAGCCGCAGCGCCTCGCCGCCGACCACCGGATCGGCGAAGAAGCCCTCGTTGCCGACCGAATGACGCGCCGGCTTGGCGAGGCAGCACTCGAGATTGCCGAACACGATGTCGGCCGCGCGCAGCTCGGCGCCGACGCGGCGGAACGGCACGGCCGCATCGGTGACCGCCATCAGGTTCACGTCGCCGGTCAGGATCATCGTGATGGGCATCCGGGGAGTCTCCTGCTTCCCTCTCCCCGAAGGGGAGAGGGTGGCGAGCGAAAGCGAGCCGGGTGAGGGGCGCTCGGCATACGAGAGTCATAGAGCCCCTCACCCCAACCCTCTCCCCTTCGGGGAGAGGGAGCGCAGGCGCTGTGCCCGCGGCCCGATGATGCTGGCACAAGGCCAGCCGCTCAACTACATTCTCGGCCCACGCATTCAAACGGCCGCGCACCGCAAGCGACGGCCCACTCACCGGGAAGGACACCCATGCGCAAGCTCTCTCGCCGCAAGCTCCTGCAGACCACGGCCGCCGTCGCGAGCGGGGTCGCGGCCTACGGCATCCTCACGCGGCCGGGCGACGCCGCCGAGTTCACGTTCAAATACGCCAACAACGTGGTCGCCACGCATCCGGTGAACGTGCGGCTCAAGGCGGCGGTCGAGAAGATCAAGCAGGAAACGTCCGGACGGATGGACCTGCAGATCTTCCCCAACAACCAGCTCGGCGGCGACACCGACGTGCTCTCGCAGCTGCGCACCGGCGCGGTGCAGATGTTCAACCTGTCGGGCCTGATTCTGGCGACCTACGTGCCGCTCGCCTCGATCAACGGCATCGGCTTCGCGTTCAAGGACTACGGCCAGGTGTGGTCCGCCATGGACGGCGCGCTCGGCGCCTTCGTGCGCGGCGCGATCGGCAAGGCCGGCCTCACGGCGCTCGACAAGATGTGGGACAACGGCTACCGCCAGATCACCTCGAGCACGCATCCGATCAACGCGCCCGAGGACCTGAAAGGCTTCAAGATCCGCGTGCCGATCAGCCCGTTGTGGACCTCGATGTTCAAGGCGCTCGGCGCCTCGCCGACCGGCATCAACTTCAACGAGGTCTATTCGGCACTGCAGACCAAGGTGGTCGAGGGCCAGGAGAACCCGCTCTCGCTCATCCAGATCGCCAAGCTCTACGAGGTGCAGAAGTACACCTCGCTCACCAACCACATGTGGGACGGCTTCTGGACGCTCGCCAACGCGCCGGCGTGGAACGGCCTGCCGAAGAACATCCAGGACATCGTGGCGAAGCACATCAACGATGCGGCCGTGCAGGAGCGCGCCGACATCGCCAAGCTCAACGACACCGTCCAGGCCGACCTCACCGCCAAGGGCATGACGTTCAACAAGACCGACGCGGAGAAATTCCGCGCCGCGTTGCGCGCCGCCGGCTTCTACAAGGAGTGGAAGGACAAGTACGGCGCCGAGGCCTGGGCCGTGCTGGAGAGGCAGGTCGGCACGCTGGGGTGAGTTGTGAGGTGAGCAAGGCATCTGCACTCCTTATCCCCGCGTGCGGGGAGAAGGGCGGGATGAGGGGGCTTTTCCGCGGATGCGGAGTTTGCGGATACGCCCCCTCACCCCGACCCGCCTTCGCCAAGAGGCTACGGCGGGGCAGGCCCTCTCGCCGCCTTGTCCGCCGAAGCTTTAGCGAAGGCGGAACGCGGGGAGAGGGAGCGCAAGCGCCGTGCTGGATCGCGCAGAACGCGCCGTGACCGCCGCACCCAACGACATCATCGCGGCTTCCGAGCAGGCCGTCGTCGCTGGCGAGGCGGGGCGGCCGCTGCGGTTCGGGCGGCTCGATGCGGTGCTCGCGGTCGCGACCGAGGTCCCGGCGGCGGTCCTGGTCGGCGTCGAGATCGTCGTGCTGCTGATGGGCGTGGTCTCGCGCTACGTCTTCAATCGCCCGCTGACCTGGACCGACGAGCTCGCCTCCGCGCTCTTCCTCTGGCTCGCGATGCTCGGCGCCGTGATCGCGCTGCGCCGCGCCGAGCACATGCGGCTCGGCTTCGTGGTCGGGCTCGCCCCGCGGCGCTGGCGGGCGTTCCTCGACACGCTCGCCCTGATGGTGGTCGCGGTCTTCCTGATCGCCATGATCGCGCCGGCCTGGGCCTACACCCAGCTGCAATGGTTCATCATCACGCCGGCGCTCGAATTCCACGACAGCTTCCGCGTCGCCGCCGTCGCGGTCGGCATGGCGCTGATGCTGCTGATCGCGCTGGCGCGCCTGATCGAGCGCGCGCGCCTTGCCGACGCCGTCGGCGCGCTCGCCCTGATCCTCGTGATCGGCGGCGGCCTGTGGTACCTGCGGCCGGCGCTGACCGAGCTCGGCAACGCGAACCTCGTGATCTTCTTCGTCGGCATGGTCGCGATCTGCGTCGCTTTCGGCACACCGATCGCGTTCGCGTTCGGCATCGCGACGCTCTCCTATCTCACGCTCACCACCTCGGTGCCGCTCACCATCATGGCGAGCCGCATGGACGAGGGCACCTCCAACCTGATCCTGCTGTCGGTGCCGCTGTTCGTCTTCCTCGGCCTGCTGATCGAGATGGCCGGCCTCGCCCGCGCGCTCGTCGATTTCCTCGCCGCCCTGGTCGGCCATGTGCGCGGAGGGCTCTCCTACGTGCTGCTCGGCGCCATGTATCTCGTCTCCGGCATTTCCGGCTCGAAGGCCGCCGACATGGCCGCGGTCGCGCCGGTGCTGTTTCCCGAAATGCGCCGGCGCGGCTCCAATCCGGGCGAGCTGGTCGCGCTCCTCTCCGCCTCGGGCGCGATGTCGGAGACCATTCCGCCGAGCCTCGTGCTGATCACCATCGGCTCGGTCACAGGCGTCTCGATCGCGGGCCTGTTCACCGGCGGGCTGCTGCCGGCCCTCGTCGCCGCCGTCGCGCTCGTCGTCGTGTGCCGCCTGCGTTCGCGCGCCGAGAACCTCGCGGGCGTGGTGCGCGCCCCCGCGCGGACCATCCTCGTGACCTTCGTCGTCGCGTTCCCGGCGCTGCTGCTTCCGGTTCTGATCCGCGCCGCCGTGGTCGAGGGCGTCGCGACCGCAACCGAAGTTTCGACCGTCGGCGTGGTCTACACGGCCGTGGTCGGCGTCGTCATCTACCGCAATGTCTACGGCGCGTTCGACTGGCGCCGGCTCTATCCCGCGATGATCGAGACCGCCTCGCTTTCGGGCGCGATCCTGCTCATCATCGGCACCGCCACCGCCATGGCGTGGGCGCTCACCCAGTCGGGCTTCTCGCGCGAGCTCGTCGCGCTGATGCAGCAGGTGCCGGGCGGCAAGCTCGGCTTCCTCGCCGTCACCATCGTGGCCTTCATGATCCTCGGCAGCGTGCTCGAGGGCATCCCGGCGATCGTGCTGTTCGGCCCCCTGCTCTTCCCGGCGGCGCGCGCGCTCGGCGTGCACGAGGTGCACTACGCCATGGTGGTGATCCTCGCCATGGGCATCGGCCTGTTCGCGCCGCCCTTCGGCGTCGGCTTCTATGCCGCCTGCGCGATCGGCCGCGTCTCGCCCGACGCGGCGATGGGACGCGTGTGGCCCTATCTCGGCGCGGTGCTGGTCGCGCTCATCGTGGTCGCGCTGTTTCCCTGGCTGTCGATCGGGTTTCTCGACCGGTAGGGCGAATGGCGAAATGGGGAATAGCGAATAGTCGAGGGACGCCGCGGCTCCTATTCGCTATTGGCTACTCCCTACACGCCAGCCGCTCACATCGGCTGCTGAATCAAGTGCCACTGAAACGCGAGCACCGCCGCATTATAGAGCGCGTGCGTGATCATCGAGGCCGCGAGCATGCGGGTGCGGGCGTAGACGAGCGCGGTCGCGAGGCCGAGCACGAACACCGGCACGACCGAGGGCGGCGGATGCACGATCGCGAAGATCGCGGCACTCGCGAGCACCGCCGCGCCGGCGCCGAGCGTGCGCCGCAGGCCGCCGAAGATGAGGCCGCGAAAGATGAACTCCTCGAAGATCGGCGCCGCGATCACGGCGAGCGCGCCGAGCCACAGCATGGTGACCGCATCGGGCACCTGCGCGCTGACGCGCAGGGCCGGAAACCAGTCGTAGGCGCGCGCCGCCGTCAGGTAGGCAAGGCCGAACGCCGCCGCGGCGGCACCGCCGGCGACGCCGAGCAGCGCCGCGCGGGCAAAGCCCGGGCCGAGCAGGCGCGGCACGTCGGCGGTGCCGGCGCGCCAGTAGGTCAGCCGCATCACCCCATAGGTGAGCGCGCCCGCGCCGCTGTAGGCGATCCACACCATGGGCGCCGTGAGCGTGCGGCTCCCCTCGATCGCCATCTCGAACAGGCCGATCAGCCCCTGCAGCACGAAGAACATCAGCGCCGCGATCAGCCCGTCGGCGGTCGACACGCGCGACGGCGGCGAGGCGGTCGGGTCGAGCAGATAGGGAAAGCGGTCGCGCGCCCGCTGCCACAGCGCGAGCGCGACCAGCGCGGTCAGCACCATCAGCGCGGCGCGCTGCCACACGCTGCTCGCATAGATCGCGTAGGCGTAGAACGAGGCGAGCAGCATGTAGATGTAGAGATAGCTCGGCCGGATGCGCTTCTGGATGTCCTGCTCGAGCGGATCGCAGCCGAACACGCCGAGCGCCGTCGCGATCAGCGAGAAGATCGGCACGCCCGCGAGCACCACGAAAGCGGCGCCGACGAACGGCAGCGAGATGTCGCGCGCCAGCGCGACCGCGACCGCGAAGATCGCGAGCGGATAGACGGTCGCGAGCACGGCCCACAGCTTCGCCTTCTGGCGCAGGATCGCGTCGAGCGGCTGCGGCACGCAGTAGAGAATCCACAGCGCCTGCCCCTCGGTGCTGAGCGTCTGGAACGCCGAATAGAGCAACGTGTAGGCCGCAAGGCCGAACGCTATTGCGGCGAGGTTGGCCGGCGCCGCGATCGCGTTGGCGAACACGTTGCTGTGGAAGTTGAGAACGATCTGCGCGCCGACCGTGATCAACGGCAGCACCAGGGTCTGCGACATGAAGGCGCGATCGCGAGTGAGCAGGCGCAGCTCGCGCCGCTGCACGGCCGAGAGCAGCCGCGCCATCAGGCCGCCGGCGCCCGGCACGGGCATCGGCGCGGAAGCCGCCCTCGCGGGCCGGCGGACCGCGGCCTCGCGCACGCCGAGCGCGACCACGCCGCGCCGCATCTGTTGCCGGATCAGGAAAAAGCCGGCAGCGATCAGCACCAGCAGCTCGGCTGCCATCATGCCGAACCACCGCGCCGCCGCCCAATTGTCGGTCGCCGCCAATGCGCGCACCGCAAGCCCGCCGGGCAGCCACGCGGCCCAGTCGGGCGTCGCGGCGGCCCAGCCGATGGCCAGCGGATTGTTCGGCAGGCTCATGGAGATCACGAGCAGCAGCGGCAAGGGGCTCACGATCGACACCACGGCATGCAGGTTGCGCAGCCGCGAGGGCGCGAGCGTCAGGCGCAGGCCGGTGTCGACCAGCGTGTGCGCGGTGGCGACGAAGAACAGCAGCGGCAGCGTGAGCGCGATGCCGTAGAGCGGCGCCGTCCAGACGTGGCCGCAGCGCCACGCCATCACGGTGAGAATCGGCGTGATCGCGATCATGGCGCCGAAGTTGGTGAGCGCCCGCTCGGCGATCCGGCAGGCCAGCAAAGTCGAGGTCGCGAGCGGAAGGGTGATCAGCCATTCGAGCTCCCATTCGGGGCGCACGATCTCGCGGCTCGCCAGCGTGAGAAAAAGCGCGGCGAGGATCGCCATGCTGGCGAGGAACGTCGCGCCGCGCATGACGCCGGGCGGCCAGACGCTGCCGGGCGCGGCCCGCACCGGCATGTTCATCGCGATCGTGCCGCGTCCTGCATCCGGCCGGCGCGTGGCGACCGACGGGCGCGTGGCCGCGGGCGAGCGCTCGACATGCACCGTGGAGAAGCGCAGCGCGCGCTCGATGTTGACCACGCTGTTGTAGGAAATGTTGCCGATCGCGACCAACATGCTGATCCCGACCCACGGGCCGATCAGCCAGCCGCCGCGCATCTTTCGCCCAGTGCCGGTGCGCCCCTTCGAGCCCCACCGGTGGCGATAGACCGAGACGATGCGGTTGAGCTGCTGGCGCACCCGCAGCCGGATGAGCAGCCCGCCGGCCCGCAGGCTGCCGATCGCGACGGTCACTGTCCCGCTCCTGGCGCCGCGCTCCCGTTCTCGTCGTGCGTCACCTTGAGGAAGACTTCCTCGAGCGAGCCGCCCGGCGCGAGCTTCTCCTGCAGCTCATGAAACGGCCCCACCGCGACGAGCGCGCCCTGGTCGATGATGCCGACGCGGCCGCACAGCCGCTCGGCCATGTCGAGCAGGTGGGTCGAGAGGAAGATGGTCTTGCCGTGCGCCGCGCTCATGCGGATGCGGTCCTGCACGTGGCGCGAGGCGCGCGGGTCGAGGCCGTTGGTCGGCTCGTCGAGGATGAGGACGTTGGGATCGTGGATGAGCGCGCAGGCGAGCCCGAGCTTCTTCTTCATGCCGGTCGAGTAGTTGACGGCGAATTCCTCCGCAGCATCCTCGAGCGCGAGCTCGGTGAGCAGCGCGGCGGCGCGCTGCTGCGCCTCGGCGCGCGGCTGGCCATGCATCTCGCCCACGAAGACGAGGATCTCGCGGCCGCGCAGGTAGTCGTAGAAGACGGGATTGTCCGGCAGGTAGCCGACCCGCTGCTTCACGGCGACGCGGTCGAGCTGGCAGTCGAGCCCGTCGATCGTGATGGTCCCGGCGCTCGGCACCAGGATGCCCATCATCATGCGGATGGTCGTCGTCTTGCCGGCGCCGTTGGGGCCAAGGAAGCCGAACACCTCGCCGCCGCCGACCGCGAGGTCGAGCGCGCGCACGGCCGCAAAATCGCCGTAGGACTTGCTGACCTGATGGAACTCGATCATGGCATAGGCTCGCGCACGCCGAGCCGGGCGAGGCGCGGCAATACTTCGTCGCAGAAGTAGGGTAGCTCGTTCAGATAATTCACGAATGACACCGCGATCCCGCGCATGCCGGCCCGGCTCACATTGGCGAGCTCGTCGGCCACGCGATCCGGGGTTCCCACGTAGGGGTAGCCGCCGATCGCATTGGCGGCGAAATAGTGCCGCTTCTTCTCGAATTCCTCGAACGGCACGCTGTAGGGCGTGATGTCCTTGAGCGCCAGCATGCCGTCGACCGCGCCCCAGTCGGCATTCTCGATGATGGCGTGGCGATAGTACTCCTCGGCCTCCTGTTGCGTCGGGCGGCACACTACCTGCCCGACCGTGAACACCTCGATCTCGCGCCCGAGCGCGCGCGCCTGCGCCTTGATCTCGTCGACCTTGCGGACCGCGGCGTCGAGCGACACCCGCGAGGCGGCGTTCGCGGTAAAATAGGCGTCGCAGTTCTTGAGCGCGAAGGCCTGGCCGGTCGCCGACGAGCCCGCATTCATGATGATCGGCCGCGCGCCGCCGAAGGGCTTGGGAAACGCCCGCACGCCCTTGAGGGCGAGATAATCGCCCGCGACGTTGAAGGTGTCCGGCTCGGACCAGGCGCGCATGACGGCGTCGAGCCATTCCTGCGCGAAGGTGTAGCGCGCCTCGTGCGCGCGCTGGGTCACGCCGAACATCTCGAACTCGCCGTCGTTCCAGCCGACCACCAAATTGAGCCCGAAGCGGCCGGCGCCGATATGATCGGCGGTGACGAACTCCTTGGCGGCGATGATCGGATTGAACAGCGGCGCGTGGACGGTGCCGAACACCGTGATGCGCTCGGTCGCGGCCAATAGCCCAGCCGCCCACGTCATGGTCTCGAGCGTGGTGCCGTGGAAATCGGTGGTGCCGCCATAACCCTTCCAGCGCGCGATCGGCAGCAGGAAGTCGATGCCGCGCGCCTCGGCCAGACGCGCGAGCGCCAGGCACTCGGGCCAGCCCGCCATCCAGCGCTCGGGCACCTGCGTCGCCGAGCGGCCGGAGGAGCAGTTGGCGCCGAACACGCCGAGCTTGAGGCGGTTGGCGTTGTACATCGCGAGACGGTCAGGCAGCGATGCGGTGCGGGTGGTCAAAGCACACTCCATTTTGCTGTCATTGCGAGGCCTGCGCAGCAGGCCGAAGCAATCGCGTCCCGCGGGCGCATGCGTATGCCGATCGAGATTGCTTCGTCGCACGCAAGTCGGGCCTGCCCGACTTGCGCATTATTCGTGCTGATCTCGGGTAAACCCGAGATCAGTGCTCCTCGCAATGACGGTGGGTTACCGTGCGTACGGCCCGATCTCCTTGCGCGCAGCGTCGGCGAAGCTTGCGTCGAGCACGTCGGCGAGGTTGATCGCGCCCTTGATCAGCCCCTGCGCGCGGTAGAAGGCAAGGTCGTAGGCGAGGCTTTGCGTGTTGACGCGCCCGTCCGGATCGATGCCGGGCGGCGTGATCGCCTGGTAGATGGCACGCGACTTGATCGGCGTCGCCTCCGACAGGATGGCGATCACCTCCTTGGCATTCGGGCCGGCGAGCCGCCCATCCTTGAGCGCGCCGTTGTAGAAGCGCACCGCACGCAGATAGGCGCGCATGAAGCGGATCGCCTGATCGCGGCGCTTGAGCGCGAAATCCTCCGAAAAAAGCAGCACCGCGATCTGGTGATTGGGCAGGATCTCGTCGTCCGACTTGATCACCACGGCGTCGCCGTTGCGCACCGCGATCGTCGGCCCCGGCTCGACCGAGGCCGAGGCCTCGACCGACTTGTTCTTGAGCGCGACCACATGGTCGGGGAACGGCAGATCGACGGTCTGCACGTCGGTGTATTTCAAGCCGACCGATTCCAGCAGCGTATTGAGGGTCGAGGTATTGCTCACCCCCGGCGCATTCATGGCGAAGCGCAGGCCCTTGAGGTCGCGCGGCACGCGATAGCGCCCGCTGTCGATCAGATCCTTGCGCACCAGGATTTTCGTCGCGCCATAGCCGGGCGGCGAGGACGCCTTGTCGGCGACGATCCTGATCCTGATGCCGCGCGCTACCGCATTGTAGAGCGAGGCGCCGGCCGAGCCCGCGCCGGCATCGAGCTGGCCGGTGCCGAGCGGCGCCACCATGTCGGCGGCCGAGCGGAAGTTGATGACCTTGACCTCGATGCCCTCGGCGCGGAAGAAGCCCTTCTTCTCGGCAATGTAGATCGGCGCATCGCTGATCGTGCTCGCGGCGCCGACCGTGACGGTCTGTGCCGTCGCGGAGCCCGCGGCCGCAAGCCCCGCCACCAGCATGAGCGCGCGCAAATAGTCTCGTGTCATCGCGTTCCCCGGCCCGCCTATGCGTGGCGGCACCGAATGATCAGCGACGCCCGCAAGCGCGTCAACACGGGTTTGCGTGTGAAAATCGCCGCGCGCAGCTGGCGCTGCGTCGCAGGCCCTCAGGCGAAGGTTCCGGCGACCGGCCCAGTTGTGGCCGATCGCCAATTCATGACACGGATTGGACGGAAGAAAGCCGGATCAGCGCTTAGCCTTGCGGCCGGGCTTGCCGATCGCGAAGTCTTCCAGCTTGCGGCCCGCCTTGAGCTCCGCACGCAGCCAGCGCGGGGTCGCGCCGCGGCCCGCCCAGGTCTCCGACAAATCCTTCGGATTGCGGTACTTTGGCGGAACCTTGCGGCCCTTGAGCTTGCTGCCGCGCGGCTTCGGACCGCGCTTGGCGCCGCCGCTGCCGCGGCTGATACCGATGCCCATGCCTAGTCCGTCAAGCATGGCAAGCTTGTCCTGGAGCTCGCGTCGCACCTCCTCGGCCTTGCTCGAGATCATACGACCGACATTGTCGCGGAGCGCGACCAAATCATCGAATGACATGGACGTCAGCTTGAATCCTGGCATCATTTCTCTCCAATGGTGAATTGCGCGCCGATACATATCCTATTCGACAGGGACCGCAAGTTCCGCCTATTTGGATTCCGTCGGGTCCTACAACCGGCGCGCGGTTTATGTGACAAAATCATGCCTTTGGGTTGCGCGAAAAGGCTTGCCAACTATGCTACGGTATCCGCGAAAAGCAGGGCTTTCAATGCAGAAAACGCAATTGGAAGTACGTATAAACTGTTTATTTAGCCGGAGGTAAAATTATGGAGCAGGTCGATTTTTCCCCCAAATTGGCGCCGGAAAACGGATCCCCGGCAAGTCAGGAAACGGACAAAGCCGTTGCCTGGAAAGATCTCAGGGATTGGATTTGGATTGCCGAAAACCAAGGTTTACTCAAGCGAATTCCGGCCCCGGTCGATCTCGACGAGGAGCTTTCCGCCATAACGTTTCTGGCGACGCGGGCGGAAAACGCCCCGGCCCTGCTGTTCGAGAATGTCGGCGCGCAGCGCATGAGCGTGCTGTCCAACATGCTGGGTGCCTCGGCGGCGCGCTACGCATCGGCCGTGGGTTTGGACGAAAAGCTTTCGACCCGCGAGATGATTGCGGCAACGCGCCGCATCATGAAACGGCGCATTGCGCCGCGCATGATCGAAAAGAAGGCCGCGCCCGTGAACGCGTTCGTGCAAACCGGTGCCAACGTCGACATCACGCGCTTTCCGGCGCCAAAGTTCTGGCCGGGCGACGGCGGACGCTATATCGGCACCGGCGACATCACATTCACGCGCGATCCGGTCACCCGCCGCATCAATGTCGGCTGCTATCGCCAGATGGTGCAGTCGCGCGACCGCGTCAGCCTTTATTGCTCGCCGGGAAAACATGGACGGCTCGACCGCGAGGCGTGGTGGCAGCGCGGCGAGCCGTGCGAGGTAGTGGCCGCCTATGGGGTCGACCCGGTGCTTTTCATGGTCGCGGCGCAGGTTTTTGCGGCGGGCGAGAGCGAGCTTGATTGTGCCGGCGGCATCATGGGACGGCCGGTCGAGTTGACCGAGGCCGAGTTCGTCGACCTGCCCATTCCGGCCCATTGCGAGATCGCGATCGAGGGCATCTTGCGCCCGGGCGAACTCGCGCCGGAAGGTCCGCTCGGCGAGTTCACCGGCTATTACGGCGGCACGCGCGGCCCGCAGCCGGTGATCGAGATCAAGGCCGTGCACCATCGTGCCGACCCGATCATGACGGCGGCGCTGATGGCGCCCTACCCGTCGTGCGAGATCGGCGCCTATTACGCGATCATGCGCTCGGCGCGCATCTGGGACGATCTCGAAACCATCGGCGTGCCCGGCGTCACCGGCGTCTACGCGCATCCGGCGGCCGCGTCCGGATGGGGAATCGTCGTCGTTTCTTTACGCCAGCTTTATGCCGGTCACGTCGCGCAGGTGCTGGCGCTGGCCGCGCAATGCCCCGCCGCCGCCTACTACACCAAATGGATCATCGCGGTCGACGACGACGTCGACCCGACCGATTTTAACCAGGTGATGTGGGCGCTGTCGACGCGCTGCAACCCGAGCGACGATATCGACCTCCTGCGCAAGACCTGGTCGACCGGCCTCGACCCGAGCAAGGTCGTGGTCGCCGAGCGGCCCTACGGCTCGAAAGCGCTGATCGATGCGTGCAAGCCGCACCGCCATCTCGCCGAGTTTCCCAAGCGCACGCTGTTGCGCCGGTCCGTCTACGAATCGATTGTGCGGCGCTGGCACGAGCTCGGATTCGCGGGCGAGCCACCTGCGCTTTCGGCATTTCACCAGGAGTGACGGGTTCCGCGACGCCCGCGCCCTGTCGCGCTTTTGTCCTTGCGTCGCGCCCGCGAAGCGCTTATATGCACCGCAGCGGACGAAGCACTTCGAGACCGTTCAGGCATTCGCGTTAAGATATTGGTAACGAATGCCGCGCAGACAGGTCTCTCGCGGGCCGCGTGAACGAATTCCCTTGAGCCGGCTTTTCGACAGGCGACCTTAAGGTTTTCGGCCCGTTTTGACCGCTTCCTCGACGGCAACCCAGACCACGCGGGATGCTCTTAATCACCCGCGATATGTGTCGGTGCGCGCATGGCGCGTCCCGCCCGTCTCGCCTTATGGAAAGTTTCGCTGTTGAACTCCTTCAATGAATTCGGCCTCGCAGAGCCGATCCTGCGCGCGCTCGCCCAGGAAAACTACGTCACCCCCACTCCGATCCAGGCCCAGACCATCCCGTCCGCGCTCAGCGGGCGCGACATCGTCGGCATCGCCCAGACCGGCACCGGCAAGACTGCGGCGTTCGCGCTGCCGATCCTGCACCGGCTTGCCGCGAACCCGCTGCGGGTCGAGCGCAAGTCGTGTCGCGTCCTGGTGCTCTCGCCGACGCGCGAGCTGTCGAGCCAGATCCTCGACAGCTTCAACGCCTATGGGCGCCATCTCGGTCTCTCGGCGACGCTCGCGATCGGCGGCGTGCCGATGGGCCGCCAGGTGCGCGCGCTCATGAACGGCGTCGACATCCTGGTCGCGACCCCGGGCCGCCTGCTCGATCTCGTGCGCGGCAATGCGCTGCGGCTCGGCCGGGTCGAGTGCCTGGTGCTCGACGAGGCCGACCGCATGCTCGACATGGGCTTCATCCACGACATCCGCAAGATCGTCGCGCACCTGCCCACCGCACGGCAGACGCTGTTCTTCTCCGCCACCATGCCGGAGCAGATCGCCGACCTTGCCAAACAAATGCTGCGCGATCCGGTGCGCGTCGCCGTGACGCCGGCCGCGACCACGGTCGAGCAGGTCGATCAGCGCGTCATCCACGTCGAGCGGGCCGCCAAGGCCGGAATGCTGGCCGATCTTCTGCGCGACGGCGCGGTCGATCGCGCGCTCGTGTTCACCCGCACCAAGCACGGCGCCGACAAGGTCGTGCGCGGGCTCGTCAAGGCGGGCATCGCGGCGCACGCGATCCACGGCAACAAGTCGCAGAACCAGCGCGAGCGCGTGCTCGCCGACTTCCGCGCCGGCAAGATCCGCACCCTGGTCGCGACCGACATCGCGGCGCGCGGCATCGACGTCGACGGCATCAGCCATGTCGTCCAGTACGACCTGCCGAACGAGCCCGAGAGCTATGTGCATCGCATCGGCCGCACCGCGCGCGCCGGCGCGACCGGCATCGCGATCTCGCTGTGCTCCGGCGACGAGGTGGCCTATCTGCGCGCGATCGAGAAGCTGATCCGCCTCGCGATCCCGGCACAGGGTTCCCAGCCTGGCCGCCAGCCTGCCGCATCGCATCGCCCAGCAGACGGACATGCCGCGCAGGCGCGCCCGAGCGGACATCGGCCGCATGGTGGCCGCGGTCAGGGTGGTCGCGGCAATGGCGATCGAGGGCGTGACAATCGGGGACACGGGAATAGCAGCAACGGCAATCACCGCCATGGCGGCCACGGCAACGGCGGTCACGTGCAAGGTACCCGCCAGGAGAATGGCCAGGCGCCCCGCTCAAGCCAGGCACGCCATCAGGCCCCCCATCACGGCGCGCCGGCAAAGTCCGCCGCCCCGGTCTACGGCGAGCGGGCGCCCCAGAACAGCCGGCCGCAATCTGCCGCCCCGCATCGCCAGGATGCCCAGGATGCCCAGGGTATCGGCGGGGTGGGGTTCATCGTCGACCAGCCGGACGGCGCGATGACGCGGGCCGTCGGCCGCGGTAATATGGGATCAGGGAAACGACCAAGGGAAACCCGATGGCAAAGGAAGAGCTGATCCAACTCGAAGGTCTGGTCACCGAGATCCTGCCGGACGCCCGCTATCGCGTGAAGCTCGATGCGGGGCAGGTCATCATCGCCTACACGGCCGGCAAGATGAAAAAGAACCGCATCAAGACGCTCGCGGGCGACCGCGTGACGGTCGAAATGTCGCCCTACGACCTCGAGAAGGGCCGCCTGATCTTCCGCCACAAGGACGAGCGCGCCGCGCCGGCCGGTCGGCCGCCGCAGCGCCAGCAGTTCCGGCGGAGATAGCGGACCACGCGCCATCATGTGCAACCAAACTCGGGTGGGTGGTCTACTCTCTCGTGTTGAAAGGAAAGCGTGATGCATATTTTCATGTTCAAGTCCCAGGCGCGCGACGACCTGCGCGCATTTGCGGGCGATTCCTCCGGCAGCAAGCTGCCGGCCCAGCACGGTCCATGGCAGGCGACCGGGGTGATCCGCCCCGACCGCGCGCCGCCGCACAATCTGCCGCGCCGCGCCATCGAGAAGGCCATCAAAGGCCAGGGCTTTCAGCTCTGGCGCGTGAAGGAGCCCGCGAAGGCGAGTTGACCGCGGTGCAAATCGGATAGCCGCATTCAAAAAGCGAAATCCGTATTCGGCGAAGCCGTATTCAAAGATTCGGATACAAAAAGAGCCCGCCAATGGCGGGCTCTTTCATTTCTTCTCGCGTCTTCTCGCGTCTTCTTGCGCCGCTCGCGTCTCTGCCGTCGCGTTTGCGGGCGCGTGGCCCAGCCGCGTGCGGCTGTGGTCACATCGCCGTGAGACGATCCGCGGAGGATTTCCCGGTCCGACGGTCCTGCGTCAGCTCGTAGGAAACCTTCTGGCCTTCGCGCAGCGTCTGCAGGCCGGCGCGCTCGACGGCGCTGATGTGGACGAACACGTCCTTGCCGCCATCATCCGGCTGGATGAAGCCATAGCCTTTCTGCGCGTTGAACCACTTGACCGTTCCAGTGCTCATTAGAGTGCCCCTCGATGGACGAGCGTTGCAGTAACCCCGGCGCCGCGGCCGGGGCGGTTGTCGATGTTTGGAAAGAGCTCGTCTATCAGGCGCCCGGTGATCCCGGTCGTGGCGACAAGTGTCCGGCCGAAACTTCGATGCGACGAAATATAGCTCCAGGTTGCCATATTTTCAACGTGCTTGCGGCGGACCCGCGCGCGTTCGGCACGCGCACGTTGCGGCGGCCGTCGCGCCGGCGCACACTGGCGGCGCGCCCGTCCCCGATCCCGGGACCCCGCTTCGGATGACGCACGAGGAAGCCATGCCGAGATTGATCGTCGCCGCTCTCGCGCTGATTGTTGGTTTTGCGTCGCAACCGGCGGCGGCCGAGGTCGATTGTGCCCCCAACTGCGACTTCACGCACTACTATGGCCCCTACGATTACACCTGGGTGCGGCCCGGCCTTTACCGCTACACGTACTGCGGCGCGCGCGGGAATTGCTCGCCCTATGTCATTTCCTCGTCACGCTTCCGCGGCCGCGTTACGGTCCGCCGCGTGCGGCCGCGGCCGCGGCCGTGACATCGCGCGGCTTGACCGGGGACGGTGCATAAATATCGTGCGCCGGGGCGTCGCCGTCCGGGTCAGCAATGCGAGGTGAGCGCATGAGGATGCCGGCCAATGAGCGCATCATGGGCCGTATCGGGGGCCGCGGCGGCGGCGTCGCCATCGCGCTCGCGGCAGTCCTTGCGGGATGCTCCTCGTTCAGCCCGCCGCCCGCGAATTCGGTCGATCCCAATCTCTATCCAGCCAACTACAGGGCGGGGCTCCTGACCTTCCTGCAGCAAAATCCGTACGGGCTGACCGGCGCGCTGTCGGCCGAGCTGTCGCCGCCCGTGCTCAAGGCGTTCAGCTCCGAAAGCCGCGACAGCCGCTATGTGGCGTGCCTGCGCGCCGCCGGACCCAACTGGCGCAAGGAAAAAATGGTCGTCTTCTATGGCGGCGACATCAATCAGTTCATCGACGCATCCGAAGCGGCATGCCAGGGCGCGGCCTATGCGCCGTTCCCCGAATTGACCACGCTGCTGGCGCAGTTGAGCGGGCAGAAGAAGTAGGCGCCTTCCCTCACAGCTCCGCCTGCACGGACCGCACGAAGTGCGACAACCCGGTCTGCCGCTCGCGCTTGAGCCGCTCGGCCGCGAGGATCGCACGCAGCTCGGCGAAGGCCGCGTCAAGCTCGCGGTTGACGATGACATAGTCGTACTCGGCCCAGTGGCTCATCTCGTCCGCCGCCTTCGCCATGCGCGAGCGGATCACCTCCTCGAAATCCTGCGCCCGCGTGTGCAGGCGGCGCGCGAGCTCGGGCGCCGACGGCGGCAGCACGAAGACGCTGACGAGGTCGCTGCGTGCCTTCTCGCGCACCTGCTGGGTGCCCTGCCAGTCGATGTCGAACAGCACGTCGCGCCCGGCGGCAAGCGCGCGCTCGACCGGCGCGCGCGGCGTGCCGTAGCGGTTGCCGAAGACCTCGGCCCATTCGAGCAGCTCGCCGTGCTTCACCATCGCGTCGAAGCGCGCGCGGTCGATGAAGTGATAGTGCGCGCCGTCGTGCTCGGACGGCCGGCGCGGGCGCGTCGTCACCGAGATCGACAGCTCGACCGCCGGGTCCTCGAGCAGCATGCGCGACAGGGTGGTCTTGCCGGCGCCGGACGGCGAGGACAGCACGAGCATGAGCCCGCGCCGGGCGATCGCGTCGCTTCTGCGTGCACCCTCGCGCTGCGCCATCCCCTACTCCAGGTTCTGCACCTGCTCGCGGAACTGCTCGACCAGGCCCTTGAGCTCGAGCCCGATATTGGTGAGCTCCATGTCGCTCGCCTTGGCGCACAGCGTGTTGGTCTCGCGGTTGAGCTCCTGCGCCAGGAAGTCGAGCCGGCGGCCGACCGGGCCGCCGTCGCGGATGGTCTTCGTCGCCTGCGCGACATGGGCGGTGAGCCGGTCGAGCTCCTCGCGCACGTCCGCCTTGCTGGCGATCAGGATCGCCTCCTGGTGCAGCCGGTCGGGGTCGAAGCGCTCGGAGGATTCGAGCAGCGCCGCGACCTGCTCGGCGAGGCGCGCCCTGATCGCTTCCGGCTTGCGCCCGGGCGACGCCTCGGCACGCGCCACCAGTGCCGACATCTCGCCCAGCCGCGCGCCGAGCACGCGGCCGAGCGTCTCGCCCTCGTGCCGGCGCATCTTGACGAGCTCGGCGAGCGTCGCGTCGAAGTCCTTGACCACCGCGGCCTGCGCGGCCGCGCGCTCGTCCTCGCTCTCGGCGGCGTCCGTCACCTCGATCACGCCCTTGATGGCGAGAATCCCGTCGAGCCGCGGCGGCTCGGCGGCGACGCGACCGGCGAGCGAGTTCATCGTGGCGATCACGGCCTTGAGCACGTCGTCGTTGACCTTCGCGACCGGCGCGCCGCCCTTGCGTTCGACGTTGAGCGTCGCATGCAGCGTCCCGCGCGCGACCACCTCGGCGGCACGCGCGCGCAGCGGCGGCTCGATCGCGTCCCAGCCGGGCGGCAGGCGCAGGCGCAGATCGAGACCCTTAGCGTTGACCGAACGGATTTCCCACACCCAGCCATAAGCGCCGCTGCCGCCCTGGCCGCGCGCAAAGCCGGTCATGCTCGATAGCGCCATGCCGTGAAGATCCCCGGAAGAATCGGCCCGCTGAAGGCGCCGCGACCATATAGCAACGAGGCAGGCTCGTCATTCGCGGCGGTCGATGCGTCCCCTTACTCGGGCGCCCGCAACCGCTTGCCGAGGCTCAGGCGCTCCTCGGGCGCGTAGCCGAGGCCTTGGTAGAACGCGGCGACCGCGCGGTTCGACGCGCGCACCTGGAGATTGATCTTGCGGCATCCGCGGGCGTGCAGGCGCTCTTCCGCGGCGCGCACGAGCGCCGTCCCGATGCCGCGGCGCTGGTGCGACGCGCGCACCGCGGCCGCATAAAGCCACCCGCGGTGCCCGTCATATCCGGCCATGATGGTGCCGACCACCTGCCCGCCCTCGTCGGCGACCATAAGCAGCTCGGGCTGGATCGCGAGCTTGGCCGGGATGGACACCGCGGCGGCATTCCATGGCGGATCGTCGGGAAACGCCTCGCGCCACAGCGCGTCGACGGCCGCGAAGTCCTCCGCCCGATAGGCCCGAATGGGAATTTCCGTCATCCGGCGCTCGCCCCGATGAAATGCAACGGCGACATCGCGATCGTCGACGACTGGCCCACGCGGCGCAAGCGCAGCCGCGTTACGGCTGCTGCGTTTGCGGCTGCGCCTGCGCGGCGGGCGCCGGCTTGCGCTTGACGCTGCGCTTGACCGACGCGGGGCGGATCGGCGGCGCCGCCGGTTGCGCGGCCGACGCGGGCGCGGCCGGCGCGGCGGCAGGCGCCGTCGCGGTCGTTCCCTCGGCATGCTGCTGGCGCTCGATCCCGCGCAGCCGGTCGACATTCTTCTGGTGCTGGTCGTAGTTTTCCGAGAAGACGTGCCCGCCGTCGCCGTTGGCGACGAAGAACAGCTCCTTGGTGCGCGCCGGCTTGGCGGCGGCCTCGAGCGAGGCGCGGCCCGGATTGGCGATCGGCCCGGGTGGCAGGCCCTCGATCACGTAGGTGTTGTACGGCGTCGGCTGGTGCTTCTCGCTCTCGAGGATCGCGTGGCCGAGGGTGCCGCGGCCGCCGACCAGGCCATAGATGATGGTCGGATCCGACTGCAGCTTCATGTGCTGCTTGAGGCGATTGGCGAACACGGCGGCAACGCGCGAGCGCTCGTCGGCGCGGCCGGTCTCCTTCTCGATGATCGACGCCAACGTCACGAGCTCGTCGGACGACTTGAGCGGCAGGTCGGGCGCGCGGTGATCCCACAGATCCTGCACGAGATGGCGCTGCTTGTCCTGCATCAGCTTGATCAGCTGCTCGCGCGCCATGCCGCGCGGGACCTTATAGGTGTCGGGCAGCAGCGAGCCCTCGCGCGGCACCTCGCGGATGTTGCCGGTGAGCACGTCGCTGTCGAGCAGCTTCTGCACGATCTGCTCCGAGGTCAGACCCTCGGGGATCGAGATCGCGTGCTGCACCACCTTGCCTTCGGTGATCGTCGTGATCACGTCATGCAGGCTCGCGTGCTTGGAAAACTCGTATTCGCCGTACTTCAGGTCGCCGCGCACCTTGAGCGCGATGACGCCGCCGACGAACAGCAGGGGCTGGTCGATCACGCCCTCGCGCTTGAGCAATTCGCCGATGTCGCGGATGCCGCCGCGCGGGATGTTGACGACCTTGTCCTCGGGCAGCGGCCCCGCGGCCTCGAACCGCTGCTTGCCGATGAACAGCGCGGCGCCCGCCAGGATCGCGAACAGGATCAGGATGGTGAATACCGCATTGCCGGCAATCACCAGCGGGTGGCGCGCGCCGGCGGAGCGGCGGGTCGGCATCGGCACACGCTCGGGCTCGAGCGCGGCACGCGGGCTGCGAGGCGAAATCCGTTGCTGTTCCATCAATTCCGCTGTCGACCCAGCCACGAAGTCCACATAGCTCGGCATATCAACGCCGGTATGTGGCTGCCTCGCGTCAGGCCCTCCCAACTCGTACTCATCACCACGCGACGCCGGTACCGACTCGTGAGGGCCCCGACCGCGCAACCCTATACCAGGGTCCGCTCGCCGTACACCAGCTTCCCCCGCCCGCCGAGGCCGCGGCGCGTACGGCTGCGTCGCGGCGAGCCGCTGCGCACGGGCATCGGGCGCGGCGTGCCCGGGATTTGCGGCAGCAACGGGGCCGACCGGGCGCGCCGGCTGCACGGGGGGCACGGCGGCCGGAACCGGCGTCGCCACGGGCGCCGGGCGCGGCGGGCCGGGCGGCCCGCTCATGCGCGGCGGCGGACCATTCCACGCTGGCTCGCGGGCGGCGCGCTGCGGCGGGGACGGTGCCGGCGATCGCGGCGCCACAGGCGGATCGCGACGCGGCGCTGCCGCGCTGCTCGGCGGCACCGGTGCCGACGGAGGGCGAGGGGCGGGCCGCAATTGCCCGTTCGTGTGACCGCCGGCTTGTCGATCGGCTTGGCCATTCGCTTGGCCATTCGCTTGGCCAGTCACTCGGCCATTCCCTGGGCCGTTCACTGGGCCATTCGCTTGGCCATTGCCGTGACCGTTCGCGCGCGCCGGTCCGTTGGCGGGCGTCACGCCGTTGGTCGGCGCCTGCTGCACCCGACCGGCTGCCCCGTTGCCGTTCGATCGCGCGGGCGTCACGTCCGCCGCCTGATCGGTCGGCCGCGGTGCTGCGGGCACCTGCTTGGGGATGCCATTGGGCGCCGCGCGCAATCCGGGCGGCAGCTGCGGCGGACGGCCGACAAGGGGCGGACGGCCGCGCTGGCCCTTTCCGTCATGTCCAGGCGGTCCGGACGCCATCGTGGCCACTGCCCCCCAACAACCCGATTCCGACGCCAAGCGGCGCGCGACATATCGCGCTGCATGGACAAATTGCGCGGCATGTCGGTGCGGATTCGAAATCGGCCGCCCCGCGCGATCCGACATCACGCGCCAAGTTGTCAGAAGTTATATGGAATTACGGCGAAAGGGTGAGTTGAAAGCGCCGCAGGCAGGCTTAATCCACAGCGCGAAAGACGAGCGACGCGTTGGTCCCGCCGAAGCCGAAGGAATTCGACAGCACGGTGTTGATCTCTTTCTTCTTCGCCTTGTGCGGCACGAGGTCGATCGGCGTCTCGACCGACGGATTGTCGAGATTGATGGTCGGCGGCGCGACGTTGTCGCGGATCGCCAGCACCGAGAAGATCGCCTCGACCGCGCCGGCCGCGCCGAGCAGGTGGCCGACCGAGGACTTGGTCGACGACATCGCGATCTTGCCCGCCGCATTGCCGACCACGCGCTGCACCGCGCTGAGCTCGATCTCGTCGCCGAGCGGCGTCGAGGTGCCGTGCGCATTGATGTAGTCGACCTCGGCGGGCGGGATGCCGGCGCGCTTGAGCGCCATGATCATGCAGCGGAAGGCGCCGTCGCCGTCCTCGGCCGGCGCCGTGATGTGATGCGCGTCGCCCGAGAGCCCGTAGCCGATGACCTCGGCATAGATCCTGGCGCCGCGCGCCTTGGCGTGCTCGTACTCCTCGAGCACGACAACGCCTGCGCCCTCGCCGATCACGAAGCCGTCGCGCGCCTTGTCGTAGGGGCGCGAGGCGCGCGTCGGCTCGTCGTTGAAGCCGGTCGACAGCGCGCGGCAGGCCGCGAAGCCCGCAACCCCGATGCGCGTGATCGGCGACTCCGTGCCGCCCGCGAGCATCACGTCGGCATCGTCGAAGATGATGAGCCGCGCGGCGTCGCCGATCGCATGCGCGCCGGTCGAGCAGGCGGTGACCACGGCGTGGTTCGGCCCCTTGAGGCCGTGCGTGATCGACACATAGCCGGACGCGAGATTGATCAGGCGTCCCGGAATGAAGAACGGCGAGACCCGGCGCGGTCCCTTGTCGCGCAGCACCAGCGAGGTCTCGGCGATGCCCTCGAGGCCGCCGATGCCCGAGCCGATCATCACGCCCGTGCGGGTGCGCTCCTCCGGGGTCGTGGGCTTCCAGCCCGAATGCTCGATCGCCTGGGTCGCGGCGCACATCGCATAGGTGATGAACTCGTCGACCTTGCGCTGCTCCTTCGGCTCCATCCACTGGTCGGGATTGTAGGTGCCGTTCGAGCCGTCGCCGCGCGGGATCTGGCAGGCGATCCGGGAGGGCAGGTCGGCGACCTCGAACTTCTCGATCTTGCGCGCGCCGCTCTCGCTCTTGAGCAGGCGCGACCACGTCTCCTCGACGCCGCAGGCAAGCGGCGAGACCATGCCCAGTCCGGTGATGACGACGCGTCTCATCTGTGTGCGCTCGTTGCGCTCGTTGCGCTCTCAATCGCTTCTGCGCCGGCGCCGCACCTGCACGCAATGCGCGAGCCCGGCGTCCCTCCGGCTCACATCTAGCCGGACGCCTGCAAAAGCGCCAGTTGGCGCGGCCCGGGATTTGATGGCGGGAAATGTCGCGGCGCAGCAGCGCCGGTGAGCAAGCCCGCCACGTACCGCGCCGAAAGCGCCGCAAGTGGCAGGGACTTGGGCGACGTTGCGTGCGCTCGCAATCAGCTCTTGGCGTTCTTTTCCAGAAACTTCACTGCATCGCCGACCGTCAGGATGGTCTCGGCCGCGTCATCGGGAATCTCGCAGCCGAACTCCTCCTCGAACGCCATCACGAGCTCGACCGTGTCGAGGAAGTTGGCGCCGAGGTCGTCGATGAAGCTCGCGCCCTCGACCACCTTGTCGGGCTCGACGCCCAGATGTTCCACGACGATCTTCTTCACCCGGTCGCCAATATCACTCATCGTCCCAACCTCGTGCGCTTCAAGTGCGCTTCTATGGCTTTGCCGTCGTGGCGACCTCGGTCGCGGCGCGGCGCGTCGTGGCTCAGCGGCAGGGCAAAATCGCACTAGAGGGAGGCGCGACAGCCCCTTCCCCAACTCAGCCGTGTCGCCCCAGCCGCGCGGCTCCGGTTATCATACTTCAAATCCGTTGACCAGCACGGGCGCCGGTAAGGAAGACTGCCACGTCGTCGGGCGTCCCGATCGCGACGCCGGTTGCGCTGTCGGCGATGCGCTTGACGAGGCCGGAGAGCACCTTGCCGGTGCCGACCTCGTAGAACGTAGTCACGCCGGCGCCCGCCATGAACGCGACGCTGTCGCGCCAGCGCACCGTGCCGGTAACCTGCTCGACCAAGCGCCGCACGATCTCGGCCGGATCGGTCACGGGCCGCGCCGTGACGTTCGCGACCACCGGAACCGCGGGCTCCCGCACCGTGACCTCGGTCAGGGCCGCCGCCATCGCGTCGGCGGCGGGCTGCATCAGCGCGCAATGGAAAGGCGCGGATACGGTGAGCATCATGGCGCGCTTGGCGCCCTTGGCCTTGGCGATCTCGACGGCCCGTTCGACCGCGGGCTTGTCACCCGACACCACCACCTGGCCGCCGCCATTGTCGTTCGCGGCCTGGCACACTTGTCCCTGCGCGGCCTCGGCCGCGGCGGCGGCGGCCTGCGCGAAGTCGAGGCCGAGCAAGGCCGCCATGGCGCCGACCCCGACCGGCACCGCCTTCTGCATCGCGCGCCCGCGAATGCGCACCAGGCGCGCTGCATCGGCGAGCGTGAATGCGCCCGCAGCGGCGAGCGCCGAATATTCGCCGAGCGAGTGACCCGCCACGAACGCGGCATCGCGCTTGAGGTCGACGCCCGCCTCCGTCTGCAGCACCCGCATGACGGCGAGCGAATGGGCGAGCAGCGCCGGCTGGGTATTCTGGGTGAGCGTCAGCGTCTCGGCCGGCCCCTCCCACATGATGCGGGAGAGCGCCTCGCCCAGCGCCGCATCGACCTCGTCGAACACCTGGCGGGCGGCCGGAAAGGCATCCGCCAGGGCCTTGCCCATGCCGACCGCCTGGCTGCCCTGGCCAGGAAAAACGAATGCGATCGACATGATCCTCCCTCGCAATTTTCGGCCGTCAGACACGGTGGGGACAAGGATGTCAAGGATGAGGGCGACTTCTTCACCCTCCCCTGCAGGGGGAGGGTCGACTGGGCCGCGAAGCGGCGGCAGTCGGGGTGGGGTGGCGGCGCCTCAGTCACCCCACCCCGCTCGCTTCGCTCGCGACCCTCCCCCTGCAGGGGAGGGAAACGCGCCGCATTCTTGCAATCCGGCCGAAAACCCCTATAACGCCGGCTTCCGCTCGTTCCCGGCCGGGAGCTGAACGGACGGTTGCGTGCCTCGCGCATGCGACAGGGCCAGTCGGCCCGGCGTCCGGTGTTCCCGCCTTCTGAGCTTTCTTTCGCGCCTTTCCGTTAAGGGCACGAAGGGCTAGGCGCCGGGACGAGCCAGGCAAACGGAAAGGCACCACAATGCCATTGTACGAGCACGTCTACCTGGCGCGGCAGGATCTGTCCGCCCAGCAGGTCGAGGAGCTCACCACCGCCTACAAGGGTGTGATCGAGCAGATGGGCGGCAAGATCGCCAAGACCGAGTACTGGGGCGTCAAGACGCTCACATATCGCATGCGCAAGAACCGCAAGGCGCACTTCACCCTGATGAACGTCGACGCGCCGCCCGCCGCCATGGCGGAAATCGAGCGCCAGCAGCGCATCAACGAGGACATCCTGCGCCAGCTGACCATCCGGGTCGAAGAGCACGAGGCCGAGCCCTCCGCCATGATGCGCAAGGTCGATCGTGACCGCGACCGCGACGACCGCCGCGGCGGCTTCGGCGACCGCGACCGCGGGTTCGGCGGCGACGGATCGCGGCGATCGCGACCGGGGAGATCGCGGCGACCGCGGCGGGCGGTTCGGCCGTCCCCCGCGCGACGATGCCGGCGGTGACGCCCCGGTGGCGAGCGAGGAGTAAGAGCCATGAACGGATCCACCGGCGGAGCCCGCCGCCCCTTCTTCCGTCGCCGCAAGACCTGCCCGTTCTCGGGCGCCAATGCGCCGAAGATCGACTACAAGGACGTGAAGCTCCTGCAGCGCTACATCTCGGAGCGCGGCAAGATCGTGCCGAGCCGCATCACGGCGGTGTCGGCGAAGAAGCAGCGCGAGCTCGCGACCGCGATCAAGCGCTCACGCTTCCTCGGGCTCTTGCCCTACGTCATCCGCTGATCGAGCGGGTGACGATCAGAAAGAGCGCGGGCGGTCCCGCGCTCGAGGTTGGGGCGGACGTGATCCGTCTCTAACCGCTCCGGAACCGGGCGGGACAGCTGTGCGATGACGCGATACTGGCTGCAGATCGGCTTGGTCGGACTAGGCGCAGGGCTTTGCTCCGCGCTGCTCGTCGCGTCGCTGCTGTCGGGCTCGGTGCTCTCGATCGCGCTGTTCTACCTCGCGCCGCTGCCGATCCTGATCGCCGCCCTCGGGTGGAGCCATTGGGCCGGCCTCGCCGCGGCCGTGATGGCGGCGGTCGCGCTCGGCCTCTCGTTCGACCGTTTTTTCCTGCTCATCTTCCCGATCGGCGTCGGGCTGCCGGCGTGGTGGCTCGGCTATCTCGCGCTGCTCGCCCGCCCGCAGGGACCGGACGGCGAGCTCGAATGGTACCCGGTCGGACGGATCGTGCTCTGGTCCGCGATCATGAGCGCGGTGCTGATTGCGGCAGCGCTCACGCAGTTCGGCGGCGACGCCGAGACCATTCGCGCGACCTTCCTGGCCGCCTTCCGCCGAATGATCGCCGAGCAGATGCACGTTGCGACGCCCGATGCCGCGACCGAGGCGCTCATCGGCGCCGTCGTGATCGTGCTGCCGGCCGCCGCTGCGGCGCTCACCACCATGACGCAGCTGTTCAATCTGTGGCTTGCGGGACGCATCGTCAGGATTTCCGGGCGGCTGCGGCGGCCCTGGCCCGATCTCGCCGAAACGCGCTTTCCGACCGCCACGACGGTTGCGCTCGCGGCTCCGTTCGGCGCCTCCTTCGTGCCCGGAACCGTCGGGATGTTCGCGCAGTTGCCGACCGCGAGCCTGCTCCTTGCCTACGCGGTCGCCGGCTGCGCCGTGATGCATGCGATCACGCGCCACCTGCCCGGCGCCCGCATCGTGCTGCTCGCCGGCATGTACGCGATGATCGCCGTCCTCGGCTGGCCCATCCTGTTCGCCGCCCTGCTCGGCCTCATCGACGTGGCGCTCGACCTGCGCCGCCGCTTCGCCATGCGCGGGCCGCCCGCGCCCACCGCCTGAACCGAACAAGCAATTCATCGAACGCATCAACCGAAGACATAAAGACAAAGGAGACCCGCCATGGAAGTGATCCTGCTCGAACGCGTCGGCCGCCTCGGCCACATGGGCGACATCGTGCGTGTCAAAGACGGCTTCGCCCGCAATTTCCTGCTGCCGAAAGGCAAGGCGCTGCGCGCCACCAAGGAGAACAAGGCGAAGTTCGACGGCATGAAGGGCGAGCTCGAGGTGCGCAACACGCAGATGCGCGGCGAGGCGCAGAAGATCGGCGGCGGCCTCGACGGCAAGAGCTTCGTGGTGCTGCGCCAGGCCTCCGAGGTCGGCCAGCTCTACGGCTCGGTGTCGGGGCGCGATATCGCGACGCTCATCAACGAGGCGGGCTTTGCCGGCGTCACCCGCAGCCAGATCGCTCTCAACGCGCCGATCAAGACCATCGGCCTGCACAAGGTGCCGGTGGCGCTGCATCCCGAGGTCGAGATCACGATCACCGTCAACGTGGCGCGCAGCGCCGACGAGGCCGAGCGCATCGCGCGCGGCGAGGACGTGATTGCGCGCCGCGGGGAGCCCGAAGAGGAGGCCGAGGTCGCGGCTGGCGATTTCTTCGAGACCCCGCCGGCGGAAGGCGAGGAGGGCGCGACCGCGCCCGCCGCGGCTGCCGCCGCCGACGCCAAGACCGCGGACGCCAAGACCGCGGACGCCGCGCAGGCGCCCGAGAAGCCTGCGCGCAAGCCGCGCAAGCCGCGTGCGGAAGCGGAAGAGTGATCCTGTCGGTCGAGGGAAGCGCGGCCGCCGTGGCCGCGCGAGCGCCTCAGTTGTTGCCGGTCGTCTGTTGCGGCCCCGCCCGCTGCGGCGGCCGCGGCGTGCGCTCGGGCGTGGCGCTCGCCGAGGTGTCGTCCTTTTCTTTTTCCTTTTTCTTCTTCCTCTCGGCGGGCTTGCGCTTGGTCGCCGGTGCCGCGTCGTCATGCGCGGTCGCACTCGTGGGCGCGACCGAATCCGATCCGGAGTTGGCGTAGGACTCAAGGCGCCGCACCGGGTTGGCGGAGCGAACCGTATCCTTCACCTCGCCGCCGGCCGAACCGTAGAACCTGAGCTTGCTCAGGACCGTATCGCCCGGACCCTTGTCGCCCTTGTCGCCCCTGGTGCCCTCGCGCTCGGCGGCGCGCGGGTTGCGCCTGGGGGCATCCTTCGGCGCCGCCTCCTCGTGCGTATCCTCGGTGTCGGGCTGCGCCGCGGGCTCGGCGGTGACGCGCGGCTGCGGCTCGGCTTTGGGCCCGGTCTTGTCGCCCTCGCGCTCCGCCTTGCGCGGCTTGGATTTCGGGCCGCCCGGCCCGGTCGGCGCGTCGGCCTTAATCCTGGTGTCGCCCGGCCCGGCGCCCACCAGGTAGGCGGCCAGCAGCTCGGCGATTCTTGCTTGGAGGTATAATGTTCCCTCAGGAAGCTCGTGAGCGAGCCCTTATCCTTGCCCTTGGCCAGTCCGCCCGGGCCCTTGTGGCAGGCCGAGCAGTCGGAGGCGAAAAGCTGCGGCCCAGTCTTGCCGGCATCATAGTCCTGCGCGGCCGCCGAGCCGGCCCAAAACGCCGCGAGCACGGCCAAGGAACCGACGAGATATCTGCGAAAGCGATCGGACACCAAGCCGTTCCCCATATTTTGTCGCACCGACCGAAGATTTGCGCTCCGGCACATGACCCCAGCGACGCAGCGCGAGCCTATGCCTTAGCCTATTTACGGAAAGTGACCAATGTTCGGAGACGAACTCATGCACTTGTCCATAATTCCGGCATCGGCCATATTTTCCCCTGGAACCGGAAGGCAGTCGACCCGCGTCCTGGGTGGGGTCGGCATGGTCGTCGAGGCCTGTGCGCGGCCTTGGCGGTCCGGATTTGGCGGTACGGATTTGGCGTTGCGGATTTGGCGCCATGGACTGGTTGCTGCGAATACTGATTGCGCGGTTGATCGGGCGTGGGAGCCTACGCCTGACCACCGTGCGGGGAACGGCGCTGACATTCGGCGACGGAACCGGGCCGCTGATCGCGGCACGCTTCACCACGCTGGGCGCAGAGTTCGGCGTGCTTCTCGAGCCCGAGCTCAAGCTCGGCGAAGCCTACATGAACGGCACCTTCGTGATGGAGCAGGGCTCGATCGCCGACCTGCTCGCGCTCGTGATGGGCGGCAGCAACCGTCCCGCCCATGCGCTGCGCTGGTGGCATCCGAGCGAGGCGCTGCGGCTCGTCTGGCGGCGGATCAAGCAGCTCAACCTGCGCGGCCGCGCACGCCGCAACGTCGCGCATCATTACGATCTCGACGAGCAGCTCTACGCGCTCTTCCTCGACTCCGACCGGCAGTACAGCTGCGCCTATTTCGAGACGCCGGGCGCGACGCTCGATGACGCCCAGCTCGCCAAGAAGCGCCACCTCGCCGCCAAGCTTGGCCTCAAGCCAGGCGCGCGCGTGCTCGACATCGGCTGCGGCTGGGGCGGGCTTGCACTCTACCTCGCCGAGCACGCCGGCGCGAAGGTCACCGGCATCACCTTGTCGCAGGAGCAGCACGCGCTCGCCCGCGTGCGCGCCGACGAGAAGGACCTCGGATCGCAAATCGAGTTCCGCCTGCAGGACTATCGCGACGTGAACGAGACCTTCGACCGCATCGTCTCGGTCGGCATGTTCGAGCACGTGGGCGTGAACTTCTACGACCGCTATTTCCGCGCCTGCGCGGATGCGCTCGCCGACGACGGCGTCATGGTGCTGCACTCGATCGGCCGCTCCGAGGGGCCCGGCATCACCAATCCGTGGATCGCCAAGTACATTTTCCCGGGCGGCTACATCCCGGCGCTGTCGGAAGTGCTGCCGGCGGTCGAGCGGGCCGGGCTGCTGGTGACCGACATCGAGATCCTGCGCATGCACTACGCGCACACGCTGCATGCGTGGCGCGCGCGCTTCCTCGCCCACCGCGAGACGGTCGAGAAGCTCTACGACGGACGCTTCGTGCGCATGTGGGAGTTCTACCTCGCCGCATCCGAGATGGCCTTCGCCAAGCAGAACATGATGGTGATGCAGCTCCAGCTGACCAAGCGTCAGGGCACCGTGCCGATCACCCGCGACTACATCGCGGCCGAGGAGGCGCGGCTGCGCGGGCTCGAAGGCGGACGCCGGCCGCAGATGCGTCTTGCCGGCGAATGACGGTGCCGTAGCGGGGTCCGGCGACTCGTCACGCAAGTGTCGTCAACTTGTTACCAACGCCGCCGCGTCAAGATTTTTCTGCCGACATATCAAGAACAAATTCACAGCCGGTGATAGCGGGGAAATGCGCAAACGTGAGTCCCATTCCGCGCCCGACTGGTGTTA
>CAVPGG010000242.1:0-5715 GCA_963703755.1 uncultured Pseudomonadota bacterium | reverse complement strand
GTTTTGCCGTTCTTCGTTCAGCGTATTGCTGGAACTTTCCCGCATCCTGCGAGTTGTCAAGCTCCCCACGGTCATCCAGCCCTTTGAAAACCCATCGTGCTGAAAACCCATGATGTGGGTGGCAGAGGGTAGCATGTCGAAATTCAAAATCGGGATTGCCGTGATCGTTCTCAGCGACCGTGCTGTCGGCCGCGTCCTACGCCGCGCCTCCAAAAGCCGGCGCCCGTGGCGGTGGCGGAGCGCCTCACGGCAGTGGGGCGGCGCGTGTCGGTGGCGGCGGCGGCGCGGCTCCTTTCAGCGCCCGGCCGGCCATGTCCCCCAGCGCCGGCCCGGCGATATCCGTTGGTCGGAGCGGCCCAGCTTCATGCCGACGTCAACCGCGGCAATGTCAGCCGTGCGGCCACCCGAACGTCCATCCGCCGCAATAGCACCTCGGTCGTCCACCGCACCCCGAACATCTCCATCAACCGCGCGGCGGTGGTCAATTCCAACCGAAGCACGGCGCGCACCACGAACCTGAACGCGCGCACCACGAACCTGAACGCACGCACCACGAACCTGAACGCACGCACCACGAACCTGAACGCAAACGTCAGGTCCGCCGCAGTTCGCAACACGCTCCGCTCCCGCTCGGTCGCCGGCGCCTTGAGCAACAGGAGCGCGTTGCGCAATGCGAGCACGCGCGCGAGGATCACCGCAAGCGCGGCGACCGCGGGACTGCGCAATGGACGCGGCGGCGATAACGGCTGGTGGCGACACCGCAACGGCGGATACGGTTGGGTCGGCCCGCTGTTCTGGCCGTTCGCCTACAACGACCTGTACGGTTACGCCATGTGGGGCAACGGCTACGACGACTCCTTCTGGGGCTACGGCTACGACGACCTCTACGCCGGCCTGTTCGCGCCCTACGGCTATGACGACCTCGCCGGCTACCTGCCGCTAGACGCCGGCACGGATGCGAATGGCCCCGCAACGACCGCGAGCAGCGTTGCGACGACTGGGAGCGCCCCCGCGCAAGCACCGAGCGCCCGGCACCGACCAGTTGGCGCAAATGTGCGGCGAGGATGGCCGCGACATCGCCGGCCTGCCGATCGACCAGTTGCAACAGGCGATCCAGCCGAACGACGCGCAACGCGCTGCGCTCGACGATCTCGCCAACGCCTCGGTCAAGGCGGCGCACGACATCAAGTCCGCCTGCCCGACCGATATCGCGCTCGACCGAACTGAGCCGGCTCGCGGTCATGCAGCAGCGCATCGAGGCGATGATCACGGCGGTAGAACACCGTGCAGCCGCCATCGAGAAGCTCTACGGCCTGCTGAGCGACGAGCAGAAAGACGGCTCACCGCGCTCGCGCAGGATCAGCGCCAGAGTGCGGCGGTGAAGGCCGGCGGCCCACTCGCCCAGACCTGCGGCACCGCGCAATCCGGCGTGATTGCCTGGCCGACCGCCGAGATCGACCGGACCGTGCGGCCGACCAAGGCGCAACACACGAGCCTCATCGCACTGCAGAACGCCACCGCCACGGCGGCGGATATGCTCAAGACCTCGTGCCAAGCCAACGATGCGCTCACCCCGCCGGCGCGCCTCGCGGCGGTCGGCAAGCGGCTCGACACCATGCTGCAGGCCATCACGACCGTGCGTTCGGCGCTCGACGATTTCTACGGACAGCTGAGCGACGAGCAGAAGGCAAGCTTCGAAGCAATCGGTCCGCAGCGGACAAGCCAGGCCGACCAGCCGGCGGCCCGACGAACAAGTTACCGCCGCCACATCGGGGTCGGCGGCGTCATTCGGCAGCTGCTGCGAACCTTCTGAAGATCGGCGAACGTCCTGCCGGCGACTGCGGCTTCTACCCCGTCTGGTCGCCGGCGGAAGCCCGGACGCTCGCGACCCGCCTCATGACCTGCAATCAAAGGGGCTCCGCTGTGGTAAATCGTCGCTCGGATACGAGCCTCACGTCCAGGTACGACGAATTTCTGTTCGCGCCGATCTGCGAGGACGCCAACGGGATGCGGCTGAGCGTCCTCTCGGCACTCGCGCGGATGAACGTCGATCCATGGGAGGAAGCGACCCGGTTGGCGGCGATGCCAAGAGGGAGCGCAGAGAGGACATTGGTTTCGACACTCGGAGTGGTCTCCGACAGGAGCTGGGATCCGTCGGAAGCGGAGTCGATTGCGGCGCGCCTGGTCGGGCTCCTTCCGCCGGCGCAGCAGCGCGGAAGCGCGACAACTGCCGCGACCGACGCCGCAGGAATCGGCCGACAGCGGATATTTTATTGGATGATGTTGCTGGCCCTTGCGATGTCGATTCTCTCGCAACAACACGCAAAGACGGACGCGGGTGCTTCTCCACCGACGGCCGGCGAAACATCGCAAATGCAAATGAAGAGCGACGGCTTAATCGGCAGCCAGGGACAACCCCGCTAGATGTCGATCGCCGCGCGCTGCGCCGACCTCAGGCCGATTTTTTCGGAGCTTGTTTTCGGAAGGCGGCGTCCAACTCGTCCTTCTTGATGCGCGCCGCGGGGTTGCCGCGTTCGCCGAGGCTCTGCTCCTCGGTGCCGTCTCCCATCATGCCGGGATGCCGGACGTTGCCGGGCTTTTCGGTGTCCGCGGGGAGCTTGGGCTTATTCGTCATGGCGAATATTCCTTGTATGGGTGCGCACCCGTCAACCCGACGAGCCTGATCTTGTTCCGCATGGTTCCGGTAACGAGTGAAGAGCGATGCTTCGGAACTTGCCTTCTGCTCGCTCGCCGCGGCGACCTATTGCGTACTGAACGAATGGCGTTGGTGTAGCTGCCCGTTTGGCGGTGCCAGCAATCGGCTCGAGACGCGACGATCAGCGGAAAAGGTCGGCGCAGCAACGATAACGGCATTGGCAGAGCGACGAAAAAATAGCGGTGATCTATTTTGCACAGACTCGCCATTGTGGCGCCGGATAGCGTTGCTGGACCGCGCACATGGACTGGCCGTTCATCGAGGACAAGGCCAATTTCATCAACGACTATCATTTCGTCTACGCGGGCGTGCTCGCGTTCCTCATCGGCAAGCACGCCGGACATGTCTGGGGTGTGGATGGCTGGGCGGAAAAGCTCGCGTTGATCGCAAGGCATCCGCGCCTGCGCCCGCTGGTCGCCTGATTGTGCAGCGAGGCGTTGCCAAAACGGGGGTGGCCGCGATCGCCGCTCCGCGAACGCAAGTCGAAAGCGATCTGCATAGAATTGATCATCGAGGCAGGGCTTCCGAGCCTCGAATTGTAACGAGGCCATTCATCGGCCTCTTGCCGAGGGCGCCTCGTCCTTCGAGGGCACTCCACCCCAACCTCGGCTGACCGCCGAGTCAACCGCCGACCTTGTGATGCAATTTTGCACATCCCCGGACGGGCAACGGGGGTAGTCTCTTCCAGCGCTTGGCGAGCCCTGAGTCCGGCACTTTGATCGCCGATCCGGACTTGGCTCCGCGGCAATTGCTACTCGAGACGGCGTTGCCGGCCGATCACGAGGACGTAAGCGGGCAGGAATTGAGCTTCCGGCCATCCACGATACTTGCACCGGTGCATGGGACGAACACCATGGATCAGCAGCAGGACCGGTCGTCGGCCACGGGCGCGCACGATGCCGCTCGCGCAGCCAATTCTCAGTGGATCGCGAGACACACGGCCGAATCCCTGCGCGAGCGAGTTGCGGCGCTCACCGCCGAGCTGAAGGGCGCGCTTGCACGCGAAGCCGTCCTGCTGCGCGAGAAAGATGAGAGCCTGCAACGGCAAGCCATGCTGACGCAGGAATTCGAGCATCGGCTCATCAACAGCCTGCAAATGATCGTCAGCCTGCTGTCGCTGCAAAGTCAAAAGACGGAAAGCCCGGAAGCAGTCGCGCAGTTGACGATCGCGGCCAGACGCGTCGGCGCGTTCGGGCGCATACACCGCCGACTGCATGTTCTCGACCAATTGGAAACCGTCGAGCTCAGACAATATGTCGAGCAACTTTGCGAGGACATTTCCGGAATGCTGTTCGACGGAAGCGGCTCTTATCGCATCATGGTCGACGGCGTCAAGATCCATATCCCGGCCAGACTTGCAGTCCCGCTCGGCTTCATCGTCAACGAGCTGATCACCAACGCGGCGAAGCATGCGGATGGCGAGATCACGGTGAAGCTGGAGACGACGCCGGAACTCGGCCACTGTCTTTCGGTGTCGAATGACGGGCCGAGCCTGCCGGACGAGTTCGATCCGCGCGGCCACACTGGATTGGGGCTCAAGATCATCCTGTCGTTCGTCAGAGAGATCGACGGCCGACTTCAGATCGGGCGAGGCCCGGGACAGCAGGGCGCCTGCTTCAGGGTGTTCTTCCCATCGGCGGCTTCGGCGTGAGCTTGCGAATGCTTCGGCGCATCGATGCCTGGATGCTCGGGTGGCGGATGGACGGGACGCCCGAGCATCGCTCCGCCGACAGGCGGATACGCCCGGCGGCTGGTGTGGGTTCGTCGGTGTCGTATGATTGACGAGCTCGCTCAATGACCGGCATGACCATCTGCGGCCCGAGCTTGCGTCGGCCGCCAAAAAGTCTCGCGTCACAAAGTGCGCGGCGCGAACCTTTTCGCCGCGCGGGCCGATATATCCGTCATGACTCCGCCGCGCTGCGGCAGTCGGTCGTAGGACCGGCAAGGATGAGAGCCGACGTTGCCCGACCGAGAAAAATGCAGCATTTTGATCCGGATCAAGGTCGCGGCCGCGGCCGTGCCGGCGGAAGTGCAGCCATGAGCACGATCTTCGACCCCCCGGCGGCAAGGCGGGCGCGCAAGGAAGAAATCCGCGACCGCGAGTCGCGGTTCTCGATCGCGACCGTCGTTCTGGTCTTCGCGGTCGCGGCCTGCGCGATGGTCGCGACCGTCCAGGCCTACGGCCCGGTCTTCCTCGCGCCCGTGAACGGGCCCTGAGGCGGCGCACCCGCGACGATCCGCGTGTGGTCACCGCGCCGCGGTGCCCTCCAGCTCCCTCGCCTTGCGCACCGCCATCGTGGCGTAGATCGCGATGAGGACGAGCGGCATGATCAGGTTGATCGCGACCAGCACGGTCGAACCGCTGGCAAGCGTGTGGTGCGCGGTGCGCAGCCCGAGCGTGAAGGCGGATTCTTGGCTTCATTAGAGGTTGGACTTTTGATTTCAGCAGACTTCAGGTGCCGTGATTCTGCTTGTTCTCAACGTCGTCCAATTTCTCCGAATAGTTTCCTGTCGTTCCTCTACCAGGATTTGTACAAGACGCTCCTTTGCTTCTCTTCTTTGCTGTTCCCTCGCTTTCTTGGCTGCTTCCTTTGACCGTTCTTCTGCCTTTCTCTCTTTATCCTTCCGTAAGCGTTCCTTTGCCTCTCGCTCCTCTTCGGCTTTCTTTTCCTTGTCCTTCCGTAAGCGTTCTCTTGCCTCTCGCTGTTGTTGTTCTCGAGCCCTTCTACCTGCCTCCCTCGATCGTTCTTCAGCCTCTCTTTCCTTCTGTGCCCTCAATCTCTCGCGTTCAGCCCTCTGTGCTGCCAGTCGTTCCTCTTCCGCTAATTTACGCGCCCTCTCTGCCTCTGCTTTTCTCGAAATGCGTTGAGCGGGATTGACGAGAGCAAGATGACCAACGAGCACCGCCGCATCCTGGTGGTGGATGACAAGCCGCAGATTACGCGGGTTCTGCGAACCACGCTTTCGGCGCAAGGATACGACGTCCGCATTGCAAATGA